>JALXBH010000256.1 GCA_026991535.1 Calditrichia bacterium
GTTGGCGTGGTTGGCCTGGGTTATGTGGGGCTGCCTTTGCTGATGGAGTTTGTGGAACAGAACTTTAAGACCATCGGTTTTGATATCGATCAGAAAAAAGTGGATATGCTCAACGACGGGAAATCGTACATCAAGCATATCGCCGAGGAACGTGTTAAGGAAGTGCGTGATTCCAAACTGTTTGAAGCCACCACCGACTTTAAACGCATTAAGGAAGTGGATTGTGTGTTAATTGCCGTACCCACGCCGCTGACCAAGCACCGCGAGCCTGATATGTCCTATATCATCGGTACCGCAAAAAATCTGGCGCCCAACATCCGCAAGGATCAATTGATCGTTCTGGAAAGCTCCACCTATCCCGGCACCACCGAAGAGGTGCTAAAGCCGATACTGGAAGAGAGCGGCCTGAAAGCCGATGTCGATTTTTGGGTGGCCTTTTCGCCGGAGCGGGAAGACCCCAACAATCCCAATTTCAATACGCGCACCATCCCCAAGGTGGTGGGCGCCAATACGGAATATGCCCGTAAACTGGTTCAAAACCTCTATGAAAAGGTAATCGTTAAAACCATTCCCGTTTCCAGCAGCCAGGCGGCGGAAGCCACAAAATTGTTGGAGAACATTTTTCGCAGCGTCAATATCGCCCTGGTGAATGAGATGAAGATGATTCTTGACCGCATGGGCATCGATGTTTGGGAAGTGATCAATGCCGCCAAGACCAAGCCTTTCGGCTATATGGCCTTTTATCCCGGACCGGGACTGGGCGGGCACTGTATCCCCATCGATCCTTTTTATCTGACCTGGAAAGCGCGCGAATTTGAAATGAATACCCGCTTTATCGAACTGGCTGGCGAGGTAAATACCCACATGCCGTTCTGGGTGGTCAATAAGGTGATGGACGCCCTGAACGATGTGGGTAAAAGCCTGAAGGGCTCCAGGGTGCTGGTGCTGGGCGCCGCCTATAAAAAGGATATCGACGATCCGCGTGAATCTCCCTCCTTTAAGCTGATGGAGATCTTGCTGGAAAAAGGGGCCGAGGTGGATTATAACGATCCGCATGTACCTGTGCTGCCCAGCATGCGTCATTATGATATCAAGCGCGAAAGCGTGGATCTGACCCCCGAAAACCTGGCCTCCTATGATTGTGTGCTGATTTCCACCGATCACTCCGCGTATGATTTTGACTTTATCGTCAAACATTCCAAACTGTTGGTGGATACGCGTAACGCCACGGACAGTGTAAAAGGTGATAAAAAGAATGTTGTAAAAGCGTAAAAGCTGTTTGAACATTAAAAAGCCCGGTCTGTTTTCAGGCCGGGCTTTTCTGTTTTAAGGAATATAACCGTGTTCCAGATTCAACAACGAGTTGCGGTCATCAAACTGTTTGTTCCAGCGTTGATCGATGGAATAGACCATGCCGAATTGCATCCGGGTTTCACTGCGGCCGTACAGGCTTTTCAGGTCTCCGTTAAAACGGGCATGCTGTAGCTGCACGGTAAGGTCGAAATTTTCACCTAACCTGTAAAAAAAGTTGGATATTAGCTGCCACTGGCTGGTTGCGGTTGTTAAATCCGGGAAAACCTTATAACCGGCGGAGAGGGCCCACTGTAGGGTGGGACGTTCCAGTTTACGGTATAAGAATCTCAGGGAGCCGAAAACGGCGGTCGAGCGGGCCCGGGTTAGATCATAATAAGTGGCGATTCCCCGGATATCATCAAAACCGCGATTGTAGATGGCCTGGAAGCGCGCGTCCCAAAAGTAAAGCGGATCTGCTTTAATATTGATTATGGCCGAAGCCAGGATGTTGATAAGCGTTTTGTCCAACTGGGCGGAGTAGCCCCGACGGTCGGTCAAAAAGTTGTTAAAACTGAGGCCAAGCTGTTGCACAAAGGGCCGGTTCCATATCTGTGTTTCCGGGACGAGATATTCAAAGGCAATGCCAACGGCATTCAGGCTGAAGTCGGTTTCACTTGTGCCGCCGCTCTGAGGTGTTTTGGTGAAATGCTCGCCGTGAACGCGCAGCCAGTAGCGCTGGCCGAACAAGCGGGAGACTTCGATGACATTGCCGTATTGGTTGTCCTCGGTATTCTCACCCGAGGAAAAGGGGTTGAGCACATCGGTAAAGGGCAGGGCGTCATCATCGCGCAGGGTGGGGAATTCGATCAGCGTACTGAGCACCCGTGACCGCCCCATCTTTAGCACATGGTTACGGTTCTCCAGTTGCAGGAAGGTCTGATGAAAGAAAACCTGACCCAGATCGGAGTTGGCATCGGGAAACTGCATGCCGATAACCATTTGTCCGCGAAAGTTACTGTACAGTTTTTGACGGAATCCCAGTAACAGCCCGGTATCGGAAAAATCGTTAACCGAGCTTGTTTTTTGGCTGCCGCTGATATCAGTGTTAAAAGACATTACACCCCGGGCACCCAACTGTATCTCCGGGCTTACCTGTCCCGCGGCACCCTGGATGAAGAGTATCAGCCCCAGGAGGCTGTAAAGTTTTTTTAGATGATTCATTTTTTTCTCCTGAAATTTTATGAGATGAAAAGAGACTTTTCTATTCATCCAAAGCAACGATGGGCAGGTTTTTCAACCCCATCTTTTGCGCCATCATGTTTAGTCTGGTTTCTTCCGCCGGCAGGTCTTCATAAACCAGGGCCAGCAGGTTGCCCCCGGGATACAAGCCGTTATTGGTTACCCGCCGTGTATCATGATCGTGGAAGGTCCATATTCCGCGATTTTTACCTTCGATGATGATATCGATTGTTTTGCCCGGACTCAGGCGCAGGGTGTTACGCTGCCAGGGGTACGGAACGGGCAGGCCATCATCGGCCACCTGCCAGAAATCATGACCGTGCAGATGCAGGTAGTGTTCTTCCGTGCCGGCGTTAATCAGTCGCACACGGATATTCTCATCCTCGGTGATAAAGAGCGCCGGAGTGGAAGGATAGGATTTACCGTTAACTGTAAACCAATTAGGGACAGGTAACTCATCGGGCGCGCGCCGGTTGACTACATACGGCGGTTGATACCCGTTCTTTACGGCATCCTCAAATTCTTTCTTACTATCGAAAACGGCAAAACGCTCCTTATTAAAACGACCGGTTTTCATCATGTACATACGTTCTTTCATGCGCTCCAGCATACTGTTCATCTCTTCACGTAAAAAATTAACGTCATGGGCTGAGTATAGCAGGGTATATTCACGCTCATACGGAAAACGGGAGCGTACGGGGTCATCGGGGTCCTCTATAATAAAGCTGCCATACATACCCGCCTGCATATGCAGCAATGTTCCCCAATGGCAATGATAAAAATGGGTGCCCGCGGGTTCGGCGGTAAACTCGTAAATAAACTCCTGTCCGGGCATTACCGGCATCTGGGTCACATAGGGCACGCCGTCCATGCGCCAGGGCACATGCAGGCCGTGCCAGTGAATAGTGTGGTTGAGTTCTGTTTTATTTTTAAAGATAACACGTACCTTATCTCCCTTGTTAACACGGATTTCCGGGCCGGGAACCTGGTTGTTAAAAGCCAGAGTATGGATTTTGAAACCGGGAACTATTTCCTGTTGGTGGATGTCGATAAAGAGGTGAAACTCCTTGACATCTCCATCCAGGGTGGGCTCCAGAACATAGGGATATTTTTGCTTGTTGGCGGCCTTAAAGGGAGCGCCGAGCAACGTTCCGGGCAACAAGGCTCCCGCCGTTATCATCCCGGATGCTTGTATAAAGGTTCTTCTTTTCATGGAGAACTCCTGTAGTATGGAATGTTTTTCAGATGCAGGGTTTTGGAACAATATAAGTTTACCGTTCTCAAAATAAAAAGAAAAATCCGCTTTTATTACGTTTGTTAATCAATAGAGGTTTTATGTCACTTTATTTCGTGTGATAAATCGAAATAAATTTCCATCCGAAGGATTGGAGAGGCGTTTTTGGCCGTTTATGTGTAAATTGTTTTTTTAACGAGGAATTGGAAATGAATGTAAAGATAGACGAATCGTTGTTGGCTTCCCTGGAGGAGCATCGCAAGGAAACTCCGTTCCGGGATATTCATGAATTGGTCGACTTTATTATACGGGATTATCTGCTGGCACAGAAGGCTGAAAGTTCCGCGGAAGATGGAGACGATGAACTGGATAAACGTCTGCGCGACCTGGGATATATGTAATGGCCATAGATTTGCATTGTCATACCACTTTTTCCGACGGCACCCTGAGTCCGCGCGGGTTGGTTGAAGAAGCGCTGAACAAAAAGCTCACGGCTTTGGCCATCACCGATCATGATGAGACAGGCGGCTGCCTTCCGGCCATGAAAGCGGCTGAAAACAGCGGCCTGCGTCTTATTCCGGGGGTGGAGCTGAGTATCGACTATCCCTTGCCGGGTAAGGCGCATATGCATGTGCTGGGACTGTTTATCGATCCGGAGAATGAACGGATGTTAAACGGTTTGGCGGAGTTGAGCCGGGCCCGCGAGGAAAGGGCGGAACGCATCATCCGGCAGCTGAATAAAAACGGCATGGCCCTGTCTGCGGATGAGCTTAAGGAAATAGCCGGCGGCGGAAGCATCGGCCGGCCGCATATTGCCACCCTGATGAAAAAACACGGCTATGTTTCTTCGGTATGGGAAGCTTTTGATAAGTATCTGGCCAAGGGCAAGGTGGGGTATGTTTCCAAAAAGAAGTTGAAATTTCCCGATGCCGCGGATATGGTGCATGCCGCGGGAGGTTTGGTTATTTTAGCCCATCCCGTAAGTCTGAATCAAAAAAACTATAAAAGCTATACAAAAATTTTCCGCGAACTGCGTGCCGGTGGACTGGACGGACTGGAGGCGTACTATTCCAACCATGCCTGGAGCATGACCCGTTTTTTACTGGAGGCGGCCCATAAGCTGGGCTTGTGCGTTTCCGGCGGTTCGGATTTCCACGGTTCGGTAAAGCCGGATATACAGTTGGGCAAGGGACGGGGCAGTCTGTATGTTCCCGATGCGCTGATTGAAAAGCTGCTACAGTACAGGAAAGAAAAGTATGGCCATTGACCGTAAAATGTTTGTATTGGGGCTGGATTGTGCCGCGCCACAGCTTTTGTTTGAACAATGGAAAGAGGAACTGCCCCATTTTGCCTCACTGATGGATGGGGGGCTGTATGGTCCGATGCGTAGCTGCGATCCTCCCATAACCGTGCCGGCCTGGAGTGTGATGACCACCGGTCTTGATCCGGGAGAACTGGGTGTTTACGGTTTTCATAACCGTGCTTCCCACAATTATTTTGATCTTTTTGTCGCCAACGGCAGCCATATACGGGCGCCGCGTATCTGGGATATCCTTTCCGAAGCCGGCAAACAAAGTATCGTCATCGGTGTGCCGCAGACCTTTCCCGTTAAAGCCCTGCGCGGCTACCTGGTGGCCGGTCTTTTGGCCCGCGGCGGCGATAATTTTACCTGGCCTGCCGGACTAAAACAAACTTTGTTGAAGTATGTCCCGGACTATCGCGCTGATATTGAAGATTTCCGTCATCTGTCGCCGGATAGGCTGCTGCGCGCGCTCTATACGATGACGGCGGCCCGTTTTAAATGGGCGGAGCGGATGATGAAGTATTATCCCTGGGACTTTTTTATGCTGGTGGAGATAGGTCTGGACCGAATACATCATGCTTTTTGGCATTATATGGCTGAAGAGAGCCCTTATCATCAAAAGGAGAGCCCCTATAAGCATGCTATCCGTAAGTATTATCTTTTCCTGGATAAAGGACTGGGACGGCTTTTGCAAAATCTCCCAGAACATTGCGATGTGATGGTTGTTTCCGATCATGGCGCGAAAACCATGAAGGGACTTATGCGGATTAACCAATGGTTGATAAACGAGGGCTATCTGGTATTAAAGACCGTGCCGGATAGCCCGCAAAGGCTGACGGCCTCCATGGTCGACTGGACCAAAACAAAGGTCTGGGCGGATGGCGGCTACTATGCCCGGATTTACTTTAATGTGTGGGGGAGAGAACCCGAGGGCATTGTGCCATCCTCCTCTGTTACCGCCCTAAAGGCAGAGCTTAGGGAAAAACTCGCCCTCCTTGCCCTGAACGGGGATAATGGCGCCAATGGTCGCGTAATAGACCCCGGGGAAAGCTACAGGGAGCAAAAGGGCATAGCGCCCGACCTCATGCTCTATGTGGGTGAGTTGTCTTACCGCGCGAGTGCTTCCGTGGGAGGGAAGGAAAATATTTTTACCTTGGAAAACGATACCGGACCCGATGGTGCCAATCACGATTTTGAAGGAGTATGCATACTGAAAGGGCAGGGAATAGCCCCGGGAAAATTGAGAGGCGGCACCATATATGACGTGGCGCCAACTATTCTGGCGCGTCTGGGGCAGGCGGCGGATGAAGGGATGAAAGGACGGGTACTGGGAACATGAGCCTGACGCCTGTAATTGTGATTGCCCTGGATGGGGTTCCCTTTTCGTTGCTACGGTACTACTTTGAACGGGGGAAGATGTCCTGCATAAAACAACTGGCCGACCGGGGAGCTTTTAAGGAGATTGTTTCGGTACAGCCACCGTTATCGGCGCCGGCCTGGGCCTCGTTTTTAACGGGCGTTGCTCCCCATGAACATGGCATACTCAGCTTTACCGAGCGGGATGCGCGGAGCCTGAACTGGTATACGCCGAATGCCGCTCATTTACGGCAGCCCACGCTTCTACAAAAGCTCTCCGACAAAGGCCGGCGGGTTTTTAGCATGAACATACCGGTTACCTATCCCCCTGTTGAGATAAATGGTATTTCCATTTGTGGTTTTTTAGGCCCGGATTTGGAGCGGGGTGTATATCCGACCTCTGAAATTTCTTTTTTGAAAAACAAAGCTTACCGCATTGATAGTGACGTAAATCTGGCAAAAACGGATATGGCGGCCTTTTTGGAGGATCTGCATGTGGTGCTGGACAGGAGGGTGGATACAGCCCGTTATTATGCCCTCAGGGAGCGTTGGGATTTGTTTATGGTACATATTATGGAAACGGACAGGCTGCATCATTTCACTTTTGAATCCTTTCATAGGGGTGATCCGGATATGCTGCATTTCTATGACGCCCTTTATGGGAAGATAGATCGTTTTGTCGGGTGGATGATAGATCATCATCCGCCGGACAGCCGCTTTGTATTGCTTTCCGATCATGGCTTTACGGTTTTAAAGAGGGAAATATATCTTAATCACTGGCTGTGGCAACAGGGCTATCTGCGTTTTACGCATCCAAGTCCGGCCAATCTGCATCATATCCACCCTGACAGCCGCGCCTACTCTCTTTATCCGGGACGTATCTTTATCAATCTACGCGGCCGGGAGAAAAACGGACGGGTAACGTTGGAGGCGTACGACTCTTTGCGCCGCGAACTGACGGAGCGCCTGCTGGCCCTGCGTGACCCCATCGACGGAGCGCCGGTAATAAAACGGGTTCTGCGCGGGGAGGATGTCTATGCGCCGCATATCCCGGCCAAGGCGCATAACCCGCATTATGTCTCCTATCCGGATTTGCTGGCCCTGCCCTATAATGGTTATGATTTGAAGGGTGTTTTGTGGTACCGGGAACTCTCGGCCAAAACCGTGTATACGGGTATGCACAGTTTTGATGACGCCTTTTTGATAAGCAATGACAAATCATTGGCTGAGCGTTCCACTTCCATCACGGATGTGGGTAGGGAAGTGGCGGCTCTGTTTGCATAGATGCTGTTATAGCGACTTTCCATATGACACCCGGTGAAAAATTGGTTTTGAAACATTTGCTTATTCCCGTAGATTTTCAACATAGATTTTGCGAGGTGATATGAAAAAATGGTATGTGCTTTACACCCGGCCGCGGCACGAAAAAAAGGTACGTGACGGGTTGGAAGAGAAAAATATTGAGGTTTTTCTACCGCTGGTCACAAAAACAGCGGTATATAAGAACCGTAAAAAAAAGAGTGAGGTGCCGCTTTTTTCCAGTTATATATTCAGTCGTTTTGACTATAAAGACCGCTTTTCCGTTCTGGAAACACATGGCGTAATCAAGCTGGTAAACTTTAAGGGCCAACCTGGCGTGGTGCCGGAGTGGCAGATTGAATCATTAAAACTGATGCTTGAAAATCCGGAAAGTCTGCGGATAGAAAATTATTTCCGGCAGGGGGACCTTGTAGAGGTCATACATGGTCCTTTTAAGGGCATGCGCGGTACGGTTGTAAACCGTCGGGGCGAAACACGGCTGTTAATAACCATAGATGGTATCCTGCAAACGCTTTCGGTGGAGATAGACAGCGATAGTGTGGAAGTTTGTAAAGCAGGGGAGGCGGTATAAATGCTGTTACCTCCCTCGGATGATAAAGACCTGGCGGTTAAGCGTTTTGGTTATCTTCTTTCCCTGGCTTTTATGTTTTTGGCAAACGTGGGGATTGTTAACGAATGGCCCAGCACGCCGTTGTGGTTTTTACTAACCATGTATCTGTTGTTGGGCAGTTTGTGGTTGCCCGGGCTGATACGGCCGCTTTATAACTGGTTTGGTCGCTATATAGTTAAACCCGATGCCTCGGATACGGAGCCTTCCGATGATATATTTAGTAAAAATTAGAAGGTTTTATGTACAGGGATAGTAATTTACGCACCATCTTAAAAACAATTTCCTGGCGTTTTACGGCCACGGCTACCACCGTTACCCTCGTTTATCTTTTTACCGGTCAGATTCGCACCGCCATAGAAGTGGGGCTGCTGGAACTGGTGGCCAAGATGATCATCTACTATGTGCATGAAAAGGGCTGGGCGCGGTTAAAGTTTGGCCGGGTGGAAATACCCGCCTATGTTATTTGGATTACGGGCATGCCCTATTCGGGGAAAACCACCCTGGGAAACATGCTGGCCGAAAGCCTTGAAAAGGATCAACGTAAAATTCAGCGCCTGGACAGCCACACGGTACGTGCTCTGTTTCCGGAGACGGGATTTAGCCGGGAAGAGGTGAACCGGCATATTAAACGTGTGGGACACCTGGCTTCTATTCTGGAGAAGAATGGCATCATTGCCATTGCCTCCTTTGTTTCACCCTATGCGGAGAGTAGGGAATTTGTACGTGGTTTGTGTAACAATTTTGTTGAGGTACATCTGCAGTCAACCGCGGAATATGCCCGGCAGTTTGATAAAGATGGTTTTTTTGAACGCATAGATAAAGGTGAGATCAAAGATGTTCCCGGTGTGGACCGGCCGTATGAGCATTGTGAAAACACCGAGATGACGTTTGATATGCGCCGGAACAGCCTTCGGCAAGTGCATGATGCGGTACTTGCCTATGTCCGGAAATCGTATAACTGATAGTCTGTGTTTATGAAGGAATAGCGGTCACATCCCATGCCGTTCTATAAATTTCCCCGAAAGTTTCGATAGTTGAATTATGTAACCTTATGTGTGTTTGGATGTTATTGTGAAAATTGGCTTTGTTTCATCGGAAGTGTATCCCTTTACCAAGACGGGCGGGTTAGCCGATGTCAGCGGCGCCCTGGGTAAATATCTGGGAGAGAATGGTTTTGATATCAGGATCATAACCCCATTGTATGCCCAAAGTATAGTGCGTACCAAAGACTTTCATCCGGTCGATTTTTTGCAAGGGTTAAGTATGACCTTTAATCATAGAACGCTCTATTACTCCGTCTATACCTCCACACTTCCGGGGTCGTCGACCTTTGTCTATTTTATCGATTGCCCGGAATTGTATCATCGGGAGAGCATTTATACCAATCACCAGGATGAATATATCCGTTTTGGGCTATTAAACAGGGCCGCGATCGAAATTTTCCAATATATGAATTGGTCACCACATATAATTCACTGTAATGATTGGCAAAGCGCTCTTATTCCTCTTTATCTGAAAACGTTGTATAAATGGGATAAATTGTTTAAAAATACACGTACTTTGCTGACGCTGCATAATGTAGGATATCATGGTAATTTTCCCTTACAGGTGGTTCATGAATTGGGGTTTACCGACTTCATGCCCTTGCTTGATGATTATGATACACGTCAGGGGCGTTTTAATTTTTTGAAAACCGGGGTTATCTACGCCGATATGCTGAGTACCGTGAGTAAAACCTATGCCCGGGAAATACAGACTGCGGAATATGGTCATGGTTTGGAGGCCATGTTGTCTTACCGGAATCAACGGCTGGTAGGTATTGTAAATGGTGTGGACTATAGTGAATGGAATCCGGAAACCGATCGTGAGATTTGTAAAAATTATGGGCCGGATACCCTGCATTTAAAGGCGGAGAACAAGGCCTGTCTGCTCAATGAACTGAAAATGCCTTATCATTTTCATCAGCCCGTGGTGGGTATGGTAGGACGTCTGGTAGAGCAAAAAGGCATAGATTTGGTCATGGAGGTAATGGAAAAAGTACTGGAAGAGAATACTTTTCAGTTGATTGTTTTGGGTAGCGGTGAAGAGCACTATGAGCGTTATATGTACGGTTTGCAGGCGCGCAATCCGGAAAAGGTCTTCTTTTACTCAGGATATAACAACAGTCTGGCCCACAAAATTGAGGCGGGTTCGGACATTTTTTTAATGCCCAGCCGCTATGAACCATGCGGTCTGAATCAGATTTACAGTTTAAAGTATGGCACCATCCCCGTGGTTCGTAGAACCGGAGGTCTGGCCGATACGGTAAAAGCCTATGATTGGCAAACGCAACAGGGTACGGGCTTTGTTTTTGAACACTATGACGGTGCGGGACTAAAGTGGGCGTTGGAGCACGCCCTGAGCACTTATAATCATCAGGAGGCCTGGAGAAACATCCAAAAACAGGCAATATCGGAAGATTTTTCATGGGAAAAGCAGGTTCGGGAATATATTGGCTTGTACAAAAAAATCGTTCAAATGGGGTGAAACATTTTTTTGAGAAAATCATTAGCTAAGTGCAAGGAAAATCCTTAGATTGTGGCACTCTTTAAATGTCCGGGGACGATTCTGGATTCGACGGGCAGGTGAAGGGTGTAAACTGCGGTTCGGGATTCCGGTTACCCCGTGATTAACCGGAAAAGCACATAAGTGCCGATAATAATTACGCACTGGCAGCTTAATTGACTGTCACGTTTCTCCTTCTCCAATCCACCGGGGTTGGATGAAACGCCAAATTGGGTGGATTAAACAGGGTTCATGCCTGTGGTTCTCTGTTTAACATTTACAGGCTGGTCAGCATGTGAGGAGTGTGGTCGCGCCTGCAAGCTGATAAGATTTAAGCGGTCACTATAATCGTAGATGTTTACATTGGTCCCTGTCCGGACCCGGGTTCAACTCCCGGCGTCTCCACCATTTCCCGCTTTGTATTAACTACAAAGCGGGTTTTTAGTATTTTTTAAGCAGGACATGGTCTGAGAACATCAATAAAAAAGGAGATAAGCTGAATATGAACGGTTCCCTTCTTTTGGTCATACTGGTTTTGGTTTTTTTGTTGTTTCTCTACTATTCCTACAATGAGGCGCGAAAAGGCGCCATAAAAAGAAAACGTATGATTGAGCGTATAAAAAACCGTCATTTGGATGAATTTTGAGTTGACAGCAAATTGAAGAGTACGTATATTCAAGGCTCACAATTGATGAATGATTTTCATTTAAGCGAGAGTAGCTCAGCTGGCTAGAGCACAACCTTGCCAAGGTTGGGGTCGCGGGTTCGAATCCCGTCTCTCGCTCTTTTTTATTTCAAGGTTTTTCTTTGAAAAGAGGGTACATCTTCCTCCCCCATACGTAATTCCGCCACAAAATCCATTTAGTTTTATTTTCACTAGTTTTATGTAGGTAGGGGTAGGAAAAGATAGGCCCCATGGACGTGTACGTAGTAAAATCGTCCTTTGGCAGATAGGTCATTTTGTGTATTCAAGTAGACAAATCTGGTTAAGGGGAGAGATCTGCAACCCGCCTGAGGCGGGCGAATCCGGCCTCGCAATAGAAAAATTAGGCGACGTACCCAAGTGGTTAAGGGAGAGGTCTGCAAAACCTTTATGCGCCGGTTCGAATCCGGCCGTCGCCTCGAATGTGTTACACAGTTTATGTTCTTTTGAGCGACCGAGATCATCGTCGCTATATTGGCAGCACGAGTAATTTGGATCGACGCCTGGATGAACACCGTCGGGGGTTAGTCAAGTCAACCCGTCATCGTCGTCCGTTGCGCCTGGTCTATTCGGAGAGCTACGAAGACAAGGCGGAAGCGCAAAAGCGCGAGCGTTTTTTTAAGACAGGTCAGGGTCGTGCCTATTTGAAAGAAGTGATAAAGGCCTAGAGGTCTGCAACCCGCCTGTGGCGGGCGAATCCGGCCGTCGCCTCGAATGTGTTACACAGTTTATGTTCTTTTGAGCGACCGAGATCATCGTCGCTATATTGGCAGCACGAGTAATTTGGATCGACGCCTGGATGAACACCGTCGGGGGTTAG
>JALXBH010000257.1 GCA_026991535.1 Calditrichia bacterium
CCGCCGGTACTTTAACCATTACCCGCAGCGATAGCGACCCCGGTAGTTCCGGCTTTAGCGGCAGCGCCACCGCGCCGGACGCTTCCACCGTTACGCCCAATACCGTTAGCCCGGATAAGTACTGGACCATGTCTGAATCCGGCCTGACCGCATATGGCGCCCGGGTCTATATCGATATCAGCGGCATTGCCGGCGTTTCCAACCCGGATCGCCTGGTGATTGTGCAAAGGGCCAACTCCGGCAGCGCCTGGACGCCTTTAAATACTTCCAGGATCGGCAACACTCTTTATACCACGGGTACCGTAAGTTCCCTGGGAGAATTTGGCATCGGTTCCAATACCGCGGATAACTCTTTGCCGGTGGAACTGGCTTCTTTTACCGCGGGCGCGGGTGACCGGATGGTTGAGCTTAAATGGAGTACCGCCTCCGAACTGGAGAATGCCGGTTTTATTATAGAAAGAGCGGAAGAGGGCAGCGATCTCTTTATGGAGATAGCTTCCTATAAAACCGATAATGGTTTACGCGGTCGTATCAGCAGTAATTCGCTGACTGAATATGCCTATACCGATCGCGGTGTGGAAAACGGACGTACCTACCGCTACCGTTTGTCGGACGAAAGCATTGCGGGTGTGCGCACGCAATTGGCGGTGCGCGAGGCAAAACCCATGGTCACTATTTCGGACTTCCGTCTGCGGCCTAATTATCCGAACCCTTTTAACCCAAGTACAACCATCACTTTTGATGTTCCCGTAAACGCGGGAGATGCCCGGGTAGACTTAACCGTCTTTAACAGTCTGGGCGAGCGTATCCGCGTGCTCTATCGGGGAACATTAAATCCGGGCAGTCATCGTTTTGAATGGAACGGCACCAACCGTTTTGGCGAGCAACAGGCCAGCGGGGTCTATATCCTGCGCGCTTCCGTTGGCAACCGCTATGTTCAAACAATTAAGATGCTGCTTGTAAAATAAGGCAATACTATATTGCAACTAAAGCCCGAAGCCTCTTTCCCCATGGGAGAGAGGCTTTTTTTTTATGGATAAGTTGACCATCGTTGGAATGAAATCCGGGAGACGCCGGGGTTTGCTATCCGCAAAGAGGCGCTTTTACCGAAGAACCACTCCGGTGCCCGGCATTCGTGAAAACATGGTGCCAAAGAGGCTGAGCGGGGAAAGGGTAGTGGCAAAGACTATTTTTCGGATTCAAGTGAGCCGGCTGCTTTGTGTATTATAGCCGGAAAAGAAAATAAGGAAAAGATACCCGGGAGTTTTGTGGGGCAGGACGCCACCATGACCTGGATTTGTCGTTTTTAATTTTTCAGGACAGACGGTTATTCGTTTAGACAATGCAAAACTCCGGTCAAAAAAAAAGCCGCCATCGGTTAGGAAAGCGGCTCTGAAAATCTTGAATGGGCACTCTATTTGGAAGACAATACGGGCGCCTCTTTTTGGGTGTCGGTTCCGGGGAGTTCGCCGGTAACCTTGTAGACCAGCAGGCTAAAGGCCGCCATAAGCTCATCGGCCGTAAAATTGCAATGACCGTAACGGGGAATGGCCTGGGTAGTCAGCATAGCGGAACTGCCGGCTTCCGTGGCTTTTGCTTTATACATATCCATCTGATTTTTGGGGACAATCTGATCGCCGATGGTGTGCATCATAACCAATGGTTTAAAAATTAATCCCGAAGTAGTGTAGTCCTGTTCTATGGCGGCCAGGGCTGCCGCATCCGCGCTATAGCGTGCGATACCCTTGTTGACGGCCCGGGCGCCAAAACCGCCTTTGTATACGCGGGTAGAGTTGTCAAAGGGATTGCCTCCCAGTACCTGGCGCGCATTATTGGTGGCAAAGGCATTATACCAAAGCAGGCTTACAAACGTATAGGCCGCGCTGTTGGGGTCCTGCGGGTCTATCGGAGCTTTGCTGAACCGTAACACCTGCAGGGCGCTTAAGGGGTCTGCGCTGATGGCGTCGATAATTTTTTTCTGGTACATATCCCAATTGTCCATCAACTCCTGAGGAATGTCGATGGCGCTTCCCGGCAAAATACCCGGGAAAAAATAGTCAAAGAGGACACGGAAGTCACCAAAGTAGTTGAGTTGCTTTACAAAGTCGCCCGTGGGGCCGCATAGGGAAAGGGCGCCGCTGTACAGAAAAAAGTTTTTTTCCATACTGAGATTGGTGATAAGACCGCCTTCCGAGGCGCCGATCAGGTAGGTTTGCCTGGCCCGGCCCACTTCGTTTTTAAAGATGTTTGTTAAATCGGCAATGTCGGCCACGCCTTCCTTTACCGCCAGGCCGTTTTTGCTGTAGCTGGTGGTGGCAAAGGCATAGCCCATATCCAGAAAGGCATCCGCCAGGGTGGTGGAATCATCCACCTCCATTTGACTTTCGGGAATGGCGACCGGCTGACTTTCTTCCACATATCCGTGTGCAAAAAGAACCAGCTCCCGGTTCCATTCGGCGGGAATCCAGATTTTATAAACGGCGCCGCTGTTTTGAACGCCCTCAATGATGGTAACCTCATCTCCGGCAACGGTGAGGTCGACGCCATAGTCAGGACTTTGTTCCGTATTGGTAATTTGTCCCTGCTGGCAGGAAAATGATATCAGTACCGGAATGAGCAGAAGCATCATTCTTTTTAAATATTGGGACACCGAGAGGTACATATGTATCTCCTTATAAGTGAGTATGTCAGTTGGTCTAAGAGCAGAGCTTGGTCATAAGAGCTGTTTAATATAGATATAGATTAAAGGCTCTGCAAAATATTCTTGACGGAAGGGTATAAACACTATTTCTGGAACTCTTTTTACCGTATGGATAAAAATAGTCAAGAGAAAGGTTTCCATCCCGAAAAAAGGTATAGTTTACTATTGAGGTGAAAATGACTTATTCGGTATTACTTGTTGAAGATGATATAACCATGGTAAGGCTTTTAGAAGTTTACCTGAAGAAAAACGGCATTGATGTCCATGTGGCCGGCAATGGTTCCGAGGCCATACGTTTCCTTAGTTTTGATACTCCGGATTTGATTATTTCCGATATAATGATGCCCAACATGGATGGGCTTACCCTGCGCAACAAACTGTTGAAGGATAAAAAACACCGCATGATCCCCTTTATATTTGTAACGGCCAAAAGCGCTCTTGATGATCGTCTGGCCGGTTATAAGCTTTATGTGGATGATTATATTGTAAAACCCTTTGAACCGCGTGAACTTTTGGCCAGGGTCAACGCCGTGCTCAAGCGCCATGAACTCTATCAGGACCTGGTACGTTTTGACGGATTAACCTCAACCCTCAACCGTAAAACCATCAGCGAAACCCTGGAAAATGAATTTGCCCGGGTCAGTCGGTATGGCGGCAATCTGTCCATAGCCATGATGGATATTGATCATTTTAAGCGCTGCAATGACAACTACGGCCATGTATTTGGCGATTATGTGCTGATCAAGGTGGCCGACGCGATTGGGGCCGAACTCAGAGGCACCGACTTTGTGGGGCGATACGGTGGCGAGGAGTTTTTGGTTGTTATGCCGGAAACAACGCTGGATAATGCCTATACGGTTGTGGAACGTATCCGTGTGGGTATAGAAAAATTACGCTTTGATCCGCAAGAATTTAGTGTAAGGATTAGCGCGGGTGTGGCTCAGTTTTATCCCGGTATTGTCACATCCCGGGATTTTATCCATTTGGCGGATATGGCGCTGTACCGGGCCAAGGAAAAAGGACGCAACCGGGTGGAACGTGATCTTCAGCCCCAGCCCGCCCTTGGATGAGAAACCTTTTTGCGAAGAATGTACGCTTTTTTATTGTACTGTCTCCTCTGACATATTAAGTTTACTCTATCAATAACCAACACTAACCCGAAGGTTTATCATGTATAGAGTATTCTCTTTGATTTTTATCGTAATCTCATCTCTGGCGGCCCAGGACGCCGTGACCATTCCCGAATTAAGGCAACATATTACTTTCCTCGCATCGGATTCAATGAAAGGACGCATGCCGGGCACACCGGAGACAAGGGCGGCGGCGGCTTATATTGCGGAGGCCTTCAAAAAGGCGGGGCTGCACCCCCTGGGTGAGAACGGCTATCAATACTTTGATGTAATCACGTCCGTTCGGCTGGCCGGGGGCAACTTTTTGTCTTCCGGGGAGAACACTTTTACACTTAAGGAAGAGTACACACCGTTGAGCTTTTCCGCCAACGGCGAGGTGGAAGCCCCGCTGGTGTTTGCCGGATTTGGATTTCATATCGATACCGACACGCTAAAGTGGGATGACTACAGCGCGGTAGATGTAAAGGACAAGTGGGTTCTTGTCCTGATGGGCGACCCGGAAAATGATCCCCATGGCGGTCGCTTTTTTAAGGATGGAAAACTCCGGCGCAAGGCCTTGCTGGCCGCGGATGCCGGCGCCGCCGGTGTACTGTTTGTTGCCGGGCCGGATTTTGACGAAACCGATAAGCTTATGGCTTTGCATTACGATCAAAGCAGCTCGGGCAGTACCATACCGGTATTGCAGGTTAAACGCGGGGTGGCCAATACCCTTTTAAAAGGCAAAACCGTAAAACAGTTGGAAAAAGAGCTTGTTGAAAAGATGGCTCCCGCATCCTATGAGGTGGGCACGGTGATTAAGTCCCGCGTGGCCCTGGAACAGGTAAAGGTGAAAACACAAAATGTGGTTGCCGTGCTTAAGGGAACCGTTTATCCCGATGAATATGTGGTTCTCGGCGCCCACTACGATCACCTGGGATTCGGCGGCTGGGGCAGCGGTTCCCGCAAGCCCGATCTGCATGAAATTCATAACGGCGCCGATGACAACGCCTCGGGTACAGCCTCCCTTATTGAACTGGCGGAATATTTTGGAACCAGCCCGCACAAACCGAAGCGCTCCATCCTCTTTATGGCCTTTGGCGCCGAGGAGATGGGTCTGCTGGGCTCCAAGTTTTTTACCTCCCATCCTCTGATCGACCTGAAAAATATCCGTATCATGATCAATATGGATATGGTGGGACGTCTGAATCCCCAATCCAAAGGATTAACGGTCGGCGGCACGGGAACGGCCAGGGGGCTGGAAGAGACGATAACGAAAATGGCCCGGGGCCGGGACTTTAATTTTAAGGCTTCGCCGGAAGGTTTCGGCCCTTCCGATCATGCCTCCTTTTATGTTAAGGATATTCCGGTACTGTTTCTGTTTACCGGCTCACACGAGGATTATCACACGCCCACGGATGATGTGGATAAGATAAATTTTAAGGGCATGAAAGCCATCAATGATTTTGCCGCGGACATTATAGCGCTTGAGGCCAATTCGGATGAGCCGATAATGTTTACGGAGGCCGGCCCCAAGGAAGAGCAGAAAGTGGCCCGCTTTAAAGTAACCCTGGGGGTTATTCCCGATTATGCCTCGGATGCCAGGGGGCTAAAGCTTGACGGTGTGCGTGAGGGCGGCGTTGCTTTTAAGGGAGGTATCAAAAAAGGCGATATCATTGTCGGGATGGATAACAAACCGATTAATAATATATATGATTATATGAACCGTCTGGCCGACTTTAAGGCCGGACAGGAAGTGGATGTGGAAGTCGTGCGCGACGGAAAACATCTTCATATGAAAGTAACCTTTTAATTTTTGGGGGCCTGGCCCCCTTTTTTTTTAGAAACAGTTGTTATGAGCGCTTAGCGTCTGTTGACAATGGCGGACATCTCGACTATATTGGCTTAAACAACAAACCGATACATTCCCATGAAAGATGTCTGGAAAAAATTTGAGGACAATGGTCTGACGCATAGTAGTGTGCATCATCTTATGGCCATAAATCTTCTTCTTAAAAAGAACGGATATGCCCGGGGTATCGATGTGGCCAAGCATCTGGATATCAGCCGCAGTTCTGTGTCGGTAACCCTGCATAAGCTGCAGGCCAAGGGATATATCCAGGAAGATGAGAATAAGTTCTATCACCTGACGGAAGAGGGCAAGGAATTAACGAGGGATGTCCTCAGTACGCGGCGTATCGTAAAAAAGTTTTTTACGGAAGTTCTGGGGCTGCCGGAAGATATTGCCGAGGAAGACGCCTGTAAGATTGAACATCTGTTACATCTGAAAACCAGCGCACAATTATTTAAATTCATCAGTTTTTTTAATGGAGATGAAACCTTTAGCGCGGAATTTCGCGATAAGTTTAAAAAATACAAGCACACCTGTTCCGATGATTGCGAAGTGTGCGAGGATGATGATTGTTTCTATATAAAATCCTAATGGCCTAAAATAAAAAGAATTGCATACCATATAAGCGCTTGCTAATTTTCCCTTCTGTGAAAAATATATCTATTATGCTTCTGCTTGCTACGTTTTTGTATGCGGCGGAGGGGGGCGCGCCCCGATCCAATTTAGAGGTGATCGATTCCATGATAGCGGCCGGTTTCGATTCCGCGGCTGTATTTCCTTGCCCGCATGAAGGCGATGGCTGGACGTTTTCAACAGAGATGGCGGGGGAGAAAAACCAATTGCTGCGCTCCGCCTTTTACAGCTTTGTCGCCTCCAGACACGGAACGATACAAAGCGGTTCCCCGCGTGAAATGCGTGTTGAACTATTCGATGTTCATATCGTATATGCGGAGGGTTCCTTCTGGGGAGGCTGGAACAGCGAACTGTTCCGGCGTATCGAGGTACGCCTTAAAGGCAGCCTGGCTTGTGGCGGACAGGCCGGACGTGTTGTACCTTTTGATACGGTCTGTTTTTTACAGGATACACTGAAACAAGGTGATTTGCCCGCGGTCGAGGCCGGAGCCTATTCTTTTTTAAAAGGCCGGCGCGCCTCGTATAACGTTTGGGAACAATGGATTGAGCCGGCATTGGTAACCCTTTCCCTGAGCGCGGTCGTCTATCTGTTTTTTACCATTAGAAGCTAAGAGTTTTCGAAGGAGATATTTTGAAAAGAGTTCTTGTTGTTGTTGCATTGATACTGTTGGTGATGGCTTGCGCCGGAAACAGGCCCAAGTCGGGTTGGAAGGCCGAGGAGTACTATAAATACGCCCGTGATCTTTATAATGATGAAGATTATCTGCTGGCCTCGCAGGAGTTGCAGATCATCATGTTGCGCTTCCCCGGCAGCAGTATCGCCGACAGCGCGCAGTTTCTGTTGGCCGAATCCCATTTTAAAATGGAAGAATACATTGTCGCTTCGGCGGAATATGTAAAGCTGATAAACAACATGTCCAAAAGTCCGCTGGTGCCGCGGGCACAGTTCCAACTGGCGGAAAGTTACTATCACCTCTCTCCGCGTCCGGGATTGGATCAGAAATATACCATGATGGCCATACGCGCCTACCAAAGCTTTATAGAGGACTACCCCACAAGCGATTTAAAGGAAAAAGCCGAAAGACGTATATTGGAACTGCGCGATAAATTGGCGGAAAAGGCCTATGACAACGCCGAAATTTACCGTAAAATGAAACGCTACCGCGCGGCTGTAATTTATTACGATGAGGTGCTGGAAAAATATTATGATTCCGAGTGGCGGGATGACGCCCAATATGGTAAGGCACTGACCTATTATGAGGGTGAACAGTTTGATGACGCCCTTAAGGAAATTGAAAAATTCAAAGAGCAGTTTCCGGAGAGTCCGCTCATGGAGGATATCCGCTCCCTGGAAAAAGACGTTCAATCGGGAATAGCCTCTCACGATGACAGCGCCGGAGAGTAGGCAACGTATAGGGCTGATGGGCGGTACGTTTGATCCCGTTCATCACGGGCACCTGATTGTGGCCGAATGGCTGTCCGCCGTTTTTAATATTGATCAGACCTTTTTTATTCCCACCCATCATCATCCTTTTGATAAAAGGGAAAATATCACTCCGGCCCGGCACCGTCTGGCCATGCTTTCGCGCGCTATTGCTCCCTTTCCCGGCTTTCAGATATCCGAGTACGAACTCAACCGGCCCACGGTCTCCTTTACCATTGATACACTAAGCCATTTCAAGGAAAAATTTCCCGGCAGCGACCTCTATCTTTTTATGGGACGTGACAATCTGGAAAGCTTTTTGAAGTGGAAAGAGCCTTTTAAAATTCTCGATATGGCCTATCTGGCCGTATATTCGCGTCCGAACCATAACCGGCCGGTTCCCGAATTGGAAAATCACCCCAAAATTTTATTGATAGACCGCCCGGTTATCGATATCTCATCCAGTCATATCCGGCATCGTATCCGGAAAAATCTTCCATACCGCAGCCTTGTTCCTCAACGCGTGTTCGAGTATATTACCAATCATCATTTGTATACATCATAAAGGATAGGATACAACTTGTTTTTGGCTAAAGTGGTTGGTTCGGTCTGGGCTACAAAAAAGACCGACAACCTTAACAACCTTAAATTTTTAATCGTTCATCCCGTCAATTTAAAAAAGGAACCGCAAACCGATGTGGTGATTGTAGCCGATGTGCTGGGCGCGGGCATGGGAGAGACGGTAATTTGCGCCTATGGGCATGCCGCCCGCAAGGCCATTCAGCCCGATCATCCCGCCGGCCTAAGTATCGAAGCGGCGGTTGTGGCTATCGTGGATAAGCTGGACGTGGATGAATCTCAACTTAAAAAGATGGAATAGGGAGGCTTAATGTCCCGATTGAATGAAGCGGAAATACGCAGAATCGCGGAACTTGCCGTTAAACAACTGGAAGGGCAGGCCACGGCCGCCAATGTGGAAAAAGTGGTGCACGAAGCGGTGCAGCGCATGTCCGGAGAAGGCGCCGCCACCGCCGCCAGGCATGAGCGCATGAAAAATGTGCCCCCGCACAATCAGGCAAAAGGGCAGCGTATTATCCTAACCGCCTTTGGCGCCAACTCCATCGGCATTCTGGCCGGGCTTACTTCCGAGCTGGCGGCGCTTAAATGCGATATTGTCGATCTTTCTCAAAAAATCATGCAGGACTTCTTTACCATTATGATTTTGGTGGATGCCGGCAACAGCGATGTGGCTTACGAGCAGATTCGCGAGCGCATGGCCCGCGTGGGCGAATCCTTCAACCTAAAGGTCATCGTTCAGCATGAAGATATCTTTAAAACCATGCACCGGGTATAGCCATGCGCATAGAATTACCTGAAATACTGGAAACCATACGCATGACCGAGGTGGAGCATTTTGACATCCGCACGGTCACCATGGGAATAAATTTAAAGGATTGCATCAGTGATTCGCTGCCCAGGCTGAAAAACAACATTTATGAAAAGCTGATGCGCACGGCTGCCGAGCATGTGGCCACCGCTGAAAAGGTAGAAGCGCAATATGGTATTTCCATTGCCAATAAACGGATCAGCGTAACGCCGGTGGCCCTGGTGGGCGACGGCTACTACGCGGAAGATTTTGTTGAAATAGCGGAAGTGCTGGACAAAGCCGCGGACAACCTGGGCGTGGACTATCTGGGCGGCTTTTCCGCCCTGGTGCAAAAGGGCTTTTCCAAGGGTGATCTTAGCCTGATTCGCGCCATCCCCGAGGCCCTGACTTCCACCAGGCATGTCTGTGCTTCGGTTAACGTGGCTACCACCAAGGCCGGCATCAATATGGATGCCGTGTACCTTATGGGCAAAATTATTAAACAAACGGCGGAAAAATCCGCAGATAATGACGGCATTGGCTGCGCCAAGCTGGTTGTATTTGCCAATGCGCCTGAGGATAACCCTTTTATTGCCGGCGCCTTTCACGGCGTAAGCGAACCCGACGTTGTGGTCAATGTGGGCATCAGCGGGCCGGGCGTTATTCTGCGGGCGGTAAAGGAGGCCCGGAATGCCGATTTCCCCACTCTGGCGGATCATATCCGGCGCATGGCCTTTAAGATTACCCGGGCCGGCGAGTTTGTGGGTCGCAAGGTGGCCGAGTTGCAAAACATTCCCTACGGCATCGTGGATATATCGCTGGCGCCCACGCCCATGCCCGGCGACAGTATTGCCGACATTCTTAAGGCCATGGGGCTGCAGGATGTTGGCGCTCCGGGAACCACGGCGGCGCTGGCTCTTTTGAACGACGCCGTAAAAAGGGGCGGACTGATGGCCTCATCCCATGTGGGCGGTATGAGCGGAGCGTTTATTCCCGTTTCCGAGGATCAGGGTATGATCTCCGCCGCGCGCGCGGGGCATATCACCCTGGAAAAGATGGAAGCCATGACCAGCGTGTGCAGCGTGGGGATCGACATGGTGGCCGTTCCCGGAGACACCAGCGCCGAGAGCATTGCCGGGCTGATTGCCGATGAATGTGCCATAGGTGTATCCAACAGCAAAACAACCGCCGTGCGTGTTATTCCCGTTCCGGGAAAAACGGTGGGTGAGGAAGCGGATTATGGCGGCCTGCTGGGCATCGCCCCCATCATGCCTCTTTCTAAAATAGACAACAGTCACTTTATCCACCGCGGTGGACGCATTCCGGCGCCGGTTAAGGGTATCAATAACTGATCATGAAAAACGAAAAACGTATATTGAAAATTGCCCTGGCCCAAACATCCAACGTGCTGGCCGGTCTGGAGCAAAATATCGAACATCACCGCAAAAAGGTGGAACAGGCCATCTCTGCCGGAGCGGATATTATCATCTTTCCCGAGCTGTCCCTGACGGGATACAGCCTGAAGGACGCCACCTATGACGTGGCGCTGACGCGGGATGATGAACGGCTTGCCGGGCTGGCCGGTCTCAGTTCCCGTATCGGGATTGTTTGTGGCGGTGTGGAAATGGGCAAGGGCTCGGTTCTTTATAACACCCTGTTCTATTTTGAAGAGGGGCGCCTGGCTCACCGGCACCGCAAGGTGTATCTGCCTACCTATGGTGTGTTTGAGGAAGAACGTTATTTCTCTCCGGGATCGCATTTCCGCGCCTTTCCGGCAAAAAATGTAAACCTGGGGTTGCTGATCTGTGAAGATGTCTGGCATCCCGCCTCGGGCCAAATTTTGGCCCTGGACGGCGCCTCGCTGCTTGTGGTCAGCGCCAACGGTCTTACGCGCGGCATGGGGCCGTCGGGAAAACCGGTTAACATTCAGGCCTGGGAAACACTGGTGCGCGCCCTGGCGGTTACCACCACCTCCTATGTGGCTTTTGTTAACCGCGTCGGGGTGGAAGACGGGCTTATCTTTTGGGGCGGCAGCGGCCTGATCGGGCCTGACGGCATGGAAGTGGTTCGCGCGGACTATTTTGAAGAGGAGTTGATATACGCGGAAATGGATATGTTCAAGCTAAGACATGTGCGTACCCACACCACCTTGCTTAGCGATGAACGGCTGCCGGTGCTTATCGAGGAGTATACGCGCCTGCATCAAAAAAATAAAGAATATGATTGAGATAAATATTATTGCTCTAAAATTTTAAAAAAACTAAATTGAACGTTTGGTTTGAATGGTAACCCGGAGGGAGAATTACATGGACTTAAAGGAAATAAAGCAACTGATAAAGATCGTGGAGTCCGCGAATATCAATGAGATTGAAATAGAAGAAGAAAATAAAAAGATAAAGATCACCAAGGTATCGGCCCAAAACATAGCCGTTAGCAGCCAACCGGTGGCCATGGCCGCGCCGCAGGCGGCTCCGGCGGCCCTGCCCGCGGCGGAGGCATCCGCTCCCGCTCCGGCCGAGGTCAAAAAAAATGAAAATCTTGTGGAAGTGCGCTCGCCGATGGTGGGTACCTTTTACCGCGCTCCCTCGCCCGACGCGGACCCCTACACCGAAGTGGGTAAAACCGTAGCCCCCGGCGATGTGCTGTGCATTGTGGAAGCCATGAAACTGATGAATGAAATTGAGAGCGAAGTATCCGGCAAGGTTGTGGAAATTCTGGTGGAAAACGCCCAACCCGTGGAGTTTAATCAGGTTCTGTTTCTGGTGGAAAAGGCTTAGCGCCTGCAGAATAAACGTATGGATACAGGAGATAAGTTTTGTTTAAAAAAGTTTTAATTGCCAACAGGGGAGAAATCGCCCTGCGTATCATTCGCGCCTGTCAGGAACTGGGTGTGAGTACAGTGGCCGTGCATTCGGAGGCGGATGAAGATTCCCTGCACGTCCGTTTTGCCGACGAGGCTGTCTGTATTGGCCCCGCCCGGGGTATGGACAGCTATTTAAAGCCGGATCGGATTATAGCGGCGGCGGAAATTACCGGAGTGGATGCCATTCACCCCGGTTACGGTTTTTTGGCCGAGAATGCCGATTTTGCCGATATGTGCGCCTCGCACGGTTTTAAGTTTATCGGTCCCGGTTCGGAGGTTATCCGCACCATGGGCGATAAGGCCAAAGCCAAGGAGACGATGATTAAGGCCGGCGTACCGGTGGTGCCCGGGAGCGACGGCGTGTTGAAAAGTATGGAAGAGGGCAAGGCTCTGGCCGACAAGATGGGTTATCCCGTTATCCTTAAGGCCGTGGCCGGTGGCGGCGGTCGCGGCATGCGCATCGTCAACAG
>JALXBH010000258.1 GCA_026991535.1 Calditrichia bacterium
GAAGAAAACTTTTATCACCATCTGTTTCGTTTTTATGCCCGCTGCCTGACCTTTCCCTATGATGAGATGGGTCAGGAACTGCAATATATTTTTCGTGAAATGGAAAAGCATGGCGGCGGCGACATCGAAGTGCAACTGGCCGGCCGCACCCTGGAAGTGATCAACTTTTATCAGGGGGAAGATATGAGCGCCCTTCAGGCGGAATACGGACGGCTTTTTTCCATACGTGAAACCACGCCGCCCATGTTGGACATCAACTTTACCGCCTATGCCGAAACACGCCGCACGGAGGCGTTTTTGGATCGCATATACGAAAGCGATCTGCAGGTCTCCTTTGACGAGGCGCCGGAGTCGATACTCAATTTTATCGGCTATTTTGCCTATGACGCCGACAGCCTGGTGGAAGAAGAACCGCGAAAGCTGTTTGTGGATGTGCTGGATGCCTTCAGCCGGGAGTTGTCGGATAAAACCATGCTCAATTTTTACAAGGAAGTGAGCCGGGGCCTGAATGAGCTTACCATCGTTTTAGCGGATTAGAATGGCTGTTAAAAGGGACGGCAAGGACATATACCTGACGGTACGCGACCTCATGGGCCCGGCGGACAATGACGAACGCCTGGTGGCCAGTATACCCCTGCCGCAGCGGGGAAAAATGGGCCGTCAGGCACAAACCTACCTGCAACACAGCCACCGTCTGCAGAAAAGTCTTTTTGTCAGCGAAAGTATTGTAAACCGTTCCTATTCCTTTCGTGATGCGCGCTTTCACATCAGCGGACGCGTTGACGGACTGTATAAGCTGAAAGAACGTCTGGAACTGGAAGAGATAAAGTCCGTTGTTTTACAGCCGGCGGAATTTAACAAGCTCCACGCCGGAAGCTATCCCCGGTTTAACAACCAGTTATTGTTTTATGCCTACCTGTTGCAGGATATGAACAACGGTTGCGAGGTGGTTCCCTATTTGAGGCTTTTTAACCTGATAGATGACCGGGAAAAGGTTTTTAAGCTGGACTATAAGCGGCAGGAGGTAGAGCGCGCGCTTTTAAAGCGCTTTGAGCAGATATACGCCCTTTCCGCCGAACGCCAAAAAAGCAACCTTCGCCGTTCCCGCCTTGCGCAAACCTTAAACTTTGACTTGCCGGATAAAAGAGCGCCTCAGGAAGAGATGATGCGCCGTGTGGGTGAAGCTCTGGAAAAGGGCAGACGCATGATGGTTTCCGCGCCGACGGGTACGGGAAAAACCGCGGGGGCGTTGATTCCCTTTTTAAAAAAGGCCCTTAAAACGGGACAAAAAATTTTCTTTGCCACCTCGCGCACCGATCAGCAGAACCAGGTGCTGGAAACCCTGCGCCGCATTGATCCCGATGAAAAGGTTTTCCGTTCCTATATTGTCAGTTCGGCCGCGCGTATGTGTGCCAATCCCATCTATTTTTGCCACGAGTCTTTTTGTCCTTTTATAGAAAACTTTACTAAACGGCTGGAACAAAGCGCTTTGCTGGAAAAGCTGAATGCCCAAAAATCCCTGAACAGGGAAGATGTTTACAATGCCGGGGTGGAAAAAAAGCTGTGCCCGCTGGAGGTTAACAACAAACTGTTAAAACATTTTGATGTGCTGGTGGGGGACGTCAATTATGTGTTTGATCCCATGGCTTCCCGTAAAAACCTTTTCGGACGGGAAGGTTTTGATGAATGGTTGTTGATTATCGATGAGGCACACGGACTGCTGGAGCGTGGCCGCGCCTATCTTTCCGTGGAAGTGGGGCGCGGGGAGATAGACGCCTTACAGTTGAATGTATCGCTGAAGGAAGGCCGGGTTTACGGAAAACTGGCCGCCGCCCTGGAGCTGTGGCAAAAGCTGTTTGACGGATGGGAGCAGGAGGGGCGCCTGCATCATGAGGGACAAAGCGACTACGCTTTTGACGTGGACGTCTTGACTTTGCTGGAAACCTTCCGCGTATATGAAGCTGCCTATATCGCCTATGTGATGCACAAGGTACGGAAGAATATAATACTTCCGGACGATCCGCTGGAAAACCTCTATTATCGTCTGCGTCGTCTGGCTTTTATTCTGCGGCAGGAAGATGTGCCCTTAAAGGCCTTGTATGAAACACGAAAAGGGGGGCTTTTTCGCATCATTTGCCTGGACGCCTCGCATTATCTGGCCAACCGCATGGAGCGCTTTGCCAATGTGCTGGCCATGTCCGCCACGCTGGATCCGCTGGACTATTTTGAAAAGATGCTCGGTTTTCCTCCGGGGGAGACCGAGCGGGTTTTTATTCCCTCGGCCTTTCCACCGCACCATAAAAAGGTGATTATTGTTCCCGGAGTGTCCACCCGTTACAAGGATCGCGGCGCCTCGTGGCCCAGGGTGGCCGCCGTTATTAAAGAGACCGCGGCCCTGCGTCGCGGCAATTATCTGGTCTTTTTCCCCAGCTTTGACTATATGCGCAATGTATATCTTTTTATGGGCAACACGACACAGGACATTTTAATGCAACGGCCCGGGATGGAGCAGAATGAGCGCGAGGAGATAATGGAACTCCTGCGGGAAAAGGGTTCGGCGCGGATATTGCTGGCCGTGTTGGGCGGTGGTTTTGCCGAGGGGATTGATTTTAGCGGGGACATGGCCATTGGCGTCATCATCGTCGGGCCGGGCCTGCCGCCCTTTAATCATGAGCGGGAGCTGATGCGCGAATACTATGATAACCTGTATGGGGAAGGCGAGGCGTATGCCTATCGTTATCCGGCGGGACAAAAAATTATCCAGGCGGCCGGTCGTCTGATAAGAACCCATACCGACCGGGGCGTCATCATTTTGATTGGCGATCGTTTTAAAGAGGAGGAGTATAATGCGCTTTTGCCGGACTACTGGTTTGAGCGCCCCGGTGATGTTGTTGTCAGTACAAATTATAAAGAAGAAATCGAGGAGTTTTGGAGCAGGAAGTAGAAAGCATGCCGCCCAACCGGATAAAGGTACCGATATGAGCGGGCACCCGGGTTGCCAAATGGCCGGGCCTGCAAAAAACTTCTTAAAAAGAAAGGTATAATTTATGGCCTCGGCCTTTGGTCATGTAGTTTCCGCTCTGGCATTGGGGCGGGGTTTTCCCGGGCAGCTTACCCGGGGACGATTTTGGATATTAGGCGCGGTGTGCTCGGTTTTGCCCGACGCCGATGTGCTTACCTTTCGCCTTGGCATCGCCTATGAAAGCATGTGGGGGCACCGCGGCTTTAGCCACTCGCTGTTGTTTGCCCTGATTGTCGGAATACTCTTTAGTTTTCTTTTTTACGGAAAAAATACCTCCAAAAGAGACCGTCTGTTTCTTGCGGGCTATTTTTTTATATGCACCGCTTCCCATGCCGTTTTGGACGCCATGACCAACGGTGGTTTGGGCGTGGCCTTTTTTGCCCCTTTTGATAACAGCCGCTACTTTTTCCCCTGGCGGCCCATACAGGTTTCCCCCCTGGGGATAGGCGCTTTTTTTGGAGAAAAAGGAGTGCGGGTTTTGTTGAGTGAAATCCTTTGGATTGGAATACCTGCCCTGTTGTTCTCCCTTATCGCCAGTCTTTTCAAAAGGGCCGACGCGAGACGGTCATAAGCGGATGCTTTCCACCCGCCGTTTTAATAAGTGTCTTCCTTGCTGAATCTGCTTTCGTAATAGTCGGCCATCCTGGCAACCTCATTGATGATGGTTTTAAAAATCTCCGCCGTAAGATCGCCGTGAAAGATGACCGAATAAACCAATATAAAGGTGCTGTCGGAAGGGTAGCTTTGAAAGTGGCCATACTCCAGATTACTG
>JALXBH010000259.1 GCA_026991535.1 Calditrichia bacterium
AATGGATTACCCGGTTGCGTGAATCCAGAATCACATAAAACATGGTCACAAACATGCCCCGTTTCATGTCGTCGGTTACAAAACGGTTTACCTTGGCCAGCACATCGGCGGGATTTTTATTGCCCCGGGATTCCAGCCGCAGGGCTGTGCGGATCATGGTCATGATCAGCGAACCCGGTACCCCCTTACCTGACACGTCGGCCACGATGATGCCCACGGACTCCTCATCCACCTCAACAAAGTCGAACAGGTCTCCGCCCACCTCCTTGGCCGCTTCATAGTAGGAACCGATATCAAAACCTTCCACGCTGGGAAAGTCACTGGGCAGCAACATTTGCTGAATTTCCTGCGCCACCTGGAGTTCCTTTTGCAGCTTCTGCTGCTCCATAAGGTTTACCTGCGCCGCGTGGAACTTTTGGGTCATTTCATTAAAGGCCTGGGCAATTTCGCCTATCTCGTCCGAAGCGTCTATGTCGATCTCATCCTGATCCACCTTTCCGCGCACCACCTGACGCACCCAGTCCGCCAGGCTGTGAAAAGACTTGAGCACCTGGGTGATCAGCAAAAAGGAGCCCACATAACCGATAACCAGCAGCACCAGCAGCACGATGAGCAACACCATGCGCCTTTGGGCGATGATTTTATCAATGGTGGTATCGCGCACCCATATATGCGCCACGCCCAGCAAAGCACCCCGGCCGGATATGCTTTCACGGATTTCACTATAGACATCATAGATTTTCATCGTGTCATTCAGGGCGTAATGCATCACCACGCTGTTATTCACCGTATCCACCGTAACTCCGCTGTCGGGCGGGATGTAGATGCGTTTCAGGGGCGTATCCTTTAAAAGAGTACTGCGGGCAATCACCCGGCCGTTGACATCCACAATAAAAGCCTCGTCTATCAGATCGGGATGATTTTTCTTTAAAGAGCGCGTTTTTTCAAAAAGGGGGATATACTGATCGCTGATAAAATCATCAATGGAATTGTCGGCCAGGGTTTTGGCATTGCCGGCCGCCGTGATCAGGGCCTCATCGCGTACGTCGTCGGAAAGGTTGATAAGGAAAAAACCGAAAATGGAAAGGATGACCCCGGTGATCAACAAGGCCGATACAAGAGAGTATTTCGCCCTCATGGTCAGCCCGTGCCAGTATTCGCTGATCTTATTCCCGGAAGATTGCTCGCGGTACTTTGTCAGCCGGAATTCGTTGCCCCGTTCGGTAACAGCATAATGGATATCATCCATCAGCTTGCGCATCATCAAAATACCCAGACCGCCCTTTTTACCGATATCGACGTATTTGGCCAGATCGGGCGTATTGGCCTGGCGCGGATCGTAGCTGATGCCCTGATCGATAATGACAATGGTCAGGCTCATGCGCCGGATAATGGCCTTGAGCTGGATTTCACCGTTTTTTATATCGCGGTAACCATGACGGATCACATTGGTACAGGCTTCATCCACCACCAGCTTAAAGGAGTTGATCACCTTATCGGAAAAACGGTAACGCTTGCCGATATGCTCGATAAACTCACGTATCTGTATCAGATAGCTCATCTGAGCCGGTATGGTGATCTCTTCTTTTTTGACATTCTTAAACATGGCAAAATCCGTTTATTTTGACGCCTTGGCATTTTTCATGCGCTCACGCGCGTTGCTGATGCCTTTAAGCACTCTTTTATTATAGGGATGATCCTTTAGTATCTCTTCCCAAATGGTGATTGCCTCACGATAGTTTCCGTTCAGAAAACTTTCCACACCGCGCAGATACTTTTTCTCCGTTTCCGGGTCCATCTCATCCTGACCGGAAACCGTTTCCAACTTGGATTTTTCATAGTATTGCCGGATCAGTTCATTTTGCGGATCCAATTCAAGCGCCTTGGAAAGGATATCGAGCGATTGCTGATACTCCCCGGCGTCATACAGCATCAGACCCTTTTGAATGTTTTCCTGCACGCGTATGCGCGTGGCCAGGGTCTCAATTTCATTTTGTAATTGTTGATTATCCGCGCCAAGAAGACGGGCATCGCCCAGCAAACGCAGAGCTTCGGCATAGTTCTGGTTTTTAAACTGCTCCCGGCTTTTGGCCACAAGGCTGCCAACCTCTTCACTTATTCGGCGTTTCGTCGTGGCAATCGAGTTTTTAAGGATTTGATTTTCAGGATCGCGTTCCAATGCGATATTAAACTCGATCATCGCTTCCACAAACTGTTTTTTATCCAGCAACAGACGCCCTTTTTCAAAATGTTCCTGAACAAACATGCTGTCGTTGGCGGCACGATCCTTATCGAGGGCCTCTTTAACCGCCAGAGATTGCCGTTTTTTAAAATCACGCGCCAGCAGGGCATTGGAGGAGTCCAGCATCACGCCGGCCCGCTGATGAAAGGGGTCCATGCTGATCACCTGTTGATACTCCACGATGGCGTCCAGATATTTACCTTCGCCAAAATATTCATCGGCCTGCTTCAAATGCCTGGCCACAAAATCCCGCTTATCCGCCTCACGGATTTCTTTTTTGATGCGATTTTCTTCTTCTATACGCTTCTGCTCGGCCAGGCGGAACATATCGTCCCGGGTGATGCCGAAATTGACGGAAACCGACAAACGGTGGGTTGGCGCAAACACGTCGCGGTAGGCACTGCCGCTGTATCCGTAGTCAATCTGAAACATGCTGTATTCCACGCCGGCGCCAAATGAAAGAGCCTGGCCGTCAAAGCCCACGCGCACCTTGCCCAGATTTTGGAAGTTATACTCCGTACCCGCGTGAAACAAGAGTGATCTTTTTTGAGAGTAGTCAACATCCAGCAACAGGTTGATGGCCGTTCCGCCGCTAAAGCGTACTTTTTTCATTATGCCCAGGCGGGCGTTTAAGGGGTATTCATCCAGCAGATTGCCCGCGCGCAGTTGTGGGGCAAACACATTTTTCACGTTCAGGCCAAAGGACCAGTCCTGTATAAAGGCGTTGCCGATCCAATCCGGCCGGTACATCAGGCCAAAGTCGGCGGCAATGCCGGTGGCCGTCAAATCGCCCTCTTCCAGGTTGTTCCAGCCGCTGCGTATCCAGCGCACGGAGATACCCGGCGTCAGGTTCCAGAACAGGGTTTTGGCGTAGGAAAAATAGACCCGGTACTGATCGTGGGAAAAATTTCCCAGCGGCACATTGTTGATATCCCGTTCCTGGATATCCGAAACGCCGAGGCGGGCAATGCCAAAGCCGAATGTGCCCAAATCCAGCGTGGGATAGGCATAGCCCAAAAAATCATACTGCGTGGATGTGAACAGGGTGGTATGAAAAAAAGTGGCGCTTTGCTGATAAATATTTTCCAGACCGGCCGGATTCCAGAAAACAGCCGTGGGATCGTTGGCCATGGCCGTATAGGCCTGACCCAGCCCCAGGGCCCGGGCCCCAAAACCCAGGCGGAATACGCTTTCGGTGCCGCCTTCACCCTCCTGGCCCAGGGCGGCCCCAAACAATCCGGCCGCCAGTAAAATAAGTTGTATATTTTTCAACAGTCTTTTCATCTTCATATCCTACTTTATATAGGCCACTTTGGTTATATAACGCTTGGCCGAACCGCCGCCGGTCGGCGAAATTTGGATCGTACAGATATATACGCCGTTCAGCACGGTTTGTCCCTTGTCGTTTTTACCGTTCCATGTAATATGATTGTAGTTGCGGTTGCCCGGCAGGTTGCTTTCCTGACGGTGCCAGACCAGTTCGCCCAACAGGGTAAAGATGCGTATGTCCACATCGGCGTTTTCCGTCAGGTAAAAATTTATCCGGGCATAGGCCTGCCGGCGTCCAAAGGGATTGGGATAGGTGCTGAAGGCCTCTTCCGGATTATCCGGGATTACCGTCAATACCGCCGCCTCTTCCTGGTTGCCGGGATCAAAGTCATTGCCGTTTTTATCCAGCAGGGCCAGGGCGATGGTATCGGACACATCGTAGGCGTTGAGCTGGTTGAGCACGGCACGGAAGCTGAGGCTGCGCGCGTCGCTTTGCAGATCGGCCAGCACCACCAGCGTTTCGGAGGTGTCGGGGTCTATGCTGAGTTTTTCCACCTGATTAAAAAGCAGCTCCAGCGGATTGCCCATGGAAGCGTCCACCGTTATCTCAGCCAGGGTTTGCGGCTCGCCACCCATTGTTTTTTGCAGTTCAAGGAAGCGTTTATAGTTTACGATACGAAAACGGTTAAACAGTTTAACCATACTTTCCGAACTTAACAGATTTTCCTCTGCAATGGCACCGTTGGAACCGTATATACCCATGGTCAGCCCGTTGACGAACAAGCTGTCGCCATAACCCTCGTTGGAAACATTAAAGGCCAGCATGGGCAGATTGGTTTGTCCCCGGATCAGTCCGCCGCCACCGACCAGACTGTCGATCATGGTGACGGTGATCTCCTTCTGCTTCACCCGCACCGGATGCGATGTCTGTGAGACATTCACGTCGACCGGCGTCAGACTGTTCACATCATTGGGACGGCTTTTAATGGCAAACTGAATATTATAGGTTTTTTCAACCTGCGGGGCGCGCAACACCCAGCGCAAGGCTTCGGCCTCACCCAATCCGCTGAAGGTCTGTTCGGCGGCGCTGCCCTCCGCAAGCGTAAAGCCATCCGCGGCTATCAACGCGGAATCCACGGCAATCACACCTTCTCCGGTAATATCCGCGTAGGAAAGGGCGCCCTCGTTTGCGCTGTTTTCCACCCAGACCCGCAACTCGATTTTTTGGCCGAAGGATAAAATACCCTGGGCCGCCGATTGTGGAGCGACAATACTGGATTTAATAACCAGATTGGGGCGACGCTGGAAGGTGAGCCCTACCTTTTTCTCCTCGCTGCGCGCCGTTACCTCATTGGTGTTGTTATCGATGCCCACCAGCACAAAACGCAGACTGTCGGTTTCCGGGCCGTTATAATTCGCCGGCACATTGATGGCAAACACCGCCGTTTGCGTGGTGGCGTTCACCGGCAGCACAAAGCTGGATGGCTCAAAACTTTCCGGCAGCAACACAATGGCCTGCGGGTTTTCCAGATTGGCGCTCATGGCCCCGGCATGCACCGTTACGCTAAAGGTCTGCCCCGTGCTGACCGTGGCCGGGCTTTCAATATCGCCAATGGCGATGGTGGCCGGATTTTCCACACGCATGGTTTGCAGATCGCTGGTATTGGATACGGCCGCTTCCTGACCGCTGTTGGCATCCAGGGGTACTTCTGTCAGCAGCACAACCAGATCGCTGCCCACCGCCGCGGCGGTTGGTTTTTCCGCGACCGTTCCGGGCGGCTGCTCCTTGTTCCCGGCAGTTGTGGACGAAACAGGATTGCCTTTGGCGTCAACCATCTCCACATCGCGCACCTCCCGCCGGCGTTGTTGACGCAAGGCCTTTTGAACCAGCGCGGTCAGCTCCACAATGCTGTTAACGCCCGGCGTGGTCTGCTCGGCACGTATCCACCAGAAGAAAGGCTGCCCCACGGTAAAGGTACGTTGAGGACTGTTATCCAGGCCGATTTCCGATGAATCGATCAGACTGAAATAGGTGTTGTCAAAATTCAGCTCGGCCACGCCGGTTCCGGAAACAGGCGAAGCACCCTCCAGGTTCTGCACCACCCCACGCAGGCGGAAGGCCTGCCCCAGGGAGACGGTGCTGTCCAGAGCGCCCAGGGGGGCGTCCACACGCACGCTCAGGGAAAGGGTAGCCTTGGGCACGGTGCGGATATATCTTTCCTCCGCCACCTGCAACAGCAGATTGCCGTTTTCCGTGCTGACGCCGCTGGCCAGGATGTGCAACGTATCCGGAGCGTTTCCGGCCAGGCTCTTGGACTTGATATACCATTTCAGCTGTACCTGACTGGAATCATCGGAGACAAAGCGGGTCAGGTTACCATCCTGGGATGTGTATCCGGCCGGGAGGGTCAGCACCACCTTTTTATTTTTATCCAACTGCCGGTCAAAAATCACATTCGCCTGTACCAGAATGGAATCCTGATCGGTGGAGACGATCAATGTATCCCCTTCCAGGGGCACGTTGTTTTCAAAGGAGGTGGTCAGGTTAATATCATTGATCTGCCGCGCGCTTAAGATAAGCGAATCCACCCCGGAAGCAACCGTACGGAAGGCATTGACCTCCTCATTGACGTCCAGCGGCGCGGAAATCACCGCTACGCTAAAGGGGGCGTTCAACTCCGAAGAGGAGGTTTGCACCTGCCAGCGGATGGTATCGTTCAGGCTGAAAAATTTATCCGCCCGGTCGCCATTGACAAAGGTCATGCCCGTTCCGGAAATATCCAGCCTAACCTGATGACGGCCACCACTGGTATCCACGGCCGCTTCGCCGCTGTTGCTGACCAGGGCGTGCAGCTCAAAGGACTGGTCGGTAGCCCGGATCAGACTGTCATTCACCGCGTCGGGCATGATAAAACGCAACGACAGATCGGCCCGCTTTTGCAGGATAACACTGTTGCTGTCCGTGGCACCGACAACCAGGGCCGTATCCAGACTGTTAATATCCAACGGGGTTTCACCGGCGGCAATGCGCGCCCTCAGCCATCCGGTTGTTCCGGAGACAGGCGCAATGACCGTATCAAGATATACGGCGGCGCGTATGCTGTTATGCTCAAGCCGGGCCGTACCCGTGGCGGCAAACAGTAATCCGCCGGAAGCTTCCAGTCGCAGGGTGCCGCTGCCGTCAATGGCGGCTTCACCTTCGTTGCGCACTTCCGTTTTCAGTACGAATTTTTGACCGGTGGAAACAAAGCCGTCCGTCGCGCCCTGTGGCGCGCTGATGGCGCTTAACACGCGCAGGCGTGAACGTTCCTGCAACAGAAAGGTGAGCGTGTCCCGTTTTAATAAATCCAAACCGCTGTTAACATCGGTGGCGCTAAATAAAATAAAAACCGTGTCACGGCCGCTCAACTGAGCGGAACGTTCGTTGGGCGCCCGCAAGGTCCACAACAGGGTATCCGTCGTCACGCTCTGTTCGGAGGCGCCCTGTACGGCATACCCCTCCGGCAAGAGAATAGTCGCCTTGCGATCCGAGCTGCTGGCGTTAAACTGCATAACCGAACGCAGGGTAAAAGTTTGCGCGGTGGACAGGGTATCCCGCGAGGCCTGGGGTGTTGTTTTTTCAAAGGTATTAATGGCAATCTGCGCGGCGGCCTGGGCCCGCACCAGGGTCTGCTGCCTGCTGTTACCCGTATCCGCGGCGGCGGCGGTATTGGCATCCAGGGGAACGGCGCTAAAGACAACCCGCAGCGTATCCCAGTCGGCCGGCGTAGCCTGATCGGCTTTCACCTGCCAGCTTGCCGTAAGTTGAGCGGGCGAAATGGTCTGCTCGGCGGCGGAACCGTCAAAGGAAAAATTCGCCGGAAGGTTTAACTGCAAACGCCCGTTGCCAAAATCGGAGTCTCCGGTATGATCCACGGTGGCTTTTACGGTAAAGCTTTGCCCAACCGCCACGCTGGAATCGGTGGCGCTGGCCGGTGCCGTAATGGACAGACTGTTGATGGACAAACGGCTGGCCTGCTGAACGATGACAATCTCGCTGTTATCCAGAGGCTGATCAATGGTTACCCGGCGACCGCCGCTGTCCCGCGCGGAATCGATTACGGCGGTATAGGTAAAGTTTCCGGACAGGCTAAGCGAATCGCTTGCCAGATCCACCGTTTTCACGGCGCCGGCCGGGAGACCGGCCACGGTAACACGACCCACGCTGTTGTTATTGCGGGTCACGCTGATCCAGACGCTATCCAGATCGATCCCCCCGTTATTACTCAGATGCATGGCCAGATTAAACGGCTGATCGATATTGACATTGGGCGCGTTGGGCGTGGGCGAAGCGGCGGCAAAAGTCAGGCTGTCCATGCGCACCAACCCCGGCGATATGACGCGTACCGTATCGTTGACCAAAACCGTGCCGGTGGTGTTGGAGACACCCGAAGCGCGGATATCGCTGTAGGTTACGGCCGGGGCGGGAACGTCATCACCCAGGCGGGCGTCTTCGGCCACATTAAAAAGAACCCTCAGATCCTTGCTGCTGCCGGCCAAAACCGTATCGGGGAACAGGCCACTGCTGGCCAGCAACCAGTCAGAGGTCACAGACTGCCCGTTTTGGTTGAAATTAAAGTTAATATTGCTGACCACGGCATTGGAAGCGCCGCTGTTTTGCAGACGGTAGGTCACCGGAACATCGCGCTGACCGCGCGGCACCTGCGCCGAATCGATAATGATGCGGGCAAAAACAAGCTGTGCCGACGGAATAATTTCAAAGACGCCGGTTTCCAGGGAGTCATTGGTATAAACATTACCGTTGATCAGCGTGCCATACAGACGCCACTGAATATCCTTAAGCCCGGTCGTCTCGGAAGAGGGAATGGTCACCTCATTAAAAACAAGGCGCGTGGTATCTCCCCCGCCGAGGGTGAATTTGGCCGACAGAGCGGCCCGGGGTATTGTTGTTCCCGGAAAATCGATATAACTGGAATCGGCATTCAGCGAAAGATCCGACGTACCCGTGTTGACATAGCTGAGGGCGAAGGAGACCGTTTCGTTTTTAACCACGGAATCGGGCTGTACCGTTCCGGCGACAAAGTGGGCATTGGCCCCGGACTGCACAAACAATTCGTCATAAACGCTGGACTCATTGACAATCGACCCGTTATCCAGACTGATCTGACCGTAGATATCCGTTTGCCCCACCGGATAGGTGAGCGGGACATCAAAACCGAATTGCAGGGTGGAAGTACCCACCGGCAGGATGGTCAGCGTATCGAGACGGTGCAGGTTATCCATAAAATATTGCGCCGAGGAGATATGATCTCTGAAAATCAAAATCGTATTGCTGGAATCGATACTCAGGGGAATACTGGTATTGGAAACCACCATATTCACCACCATGCCCGTTTCGCCCTGCAATACGCGGTCGCTGCCGACGATACCGATGGTGTTGATGACGACCAGCCCCTGTCCGTAGGCCAAAGAGCCGGCGTCGAGTTCATTATTGTAGGCCGCCTTATTGGTGGTTCCGTTCAGCGTGACCGTTAAGGGATATTCATCCGTGGCCAATCCGGTCAGCAGGGTATCGCGGAAAACAAGCTCGGTGGTGTCGGGCGTGGCGGCAATGATGGTCGGACTGGTAACGTCCAGCGGTATTTTATAGGCCGTGCCGACGATATTCAGGGTAGTCGTTGCCGGGTCTAAAACAATGGTCGCCTGACCGTCGTTGTAAATCCGCACCCGGAACTGCTCATTCTGCTCACCCGGCGTGGAATTGGGCGTGGTTTGCGTAACGGTTGGCGAGGCCGCCGTTTGCACCTCAAAATAAGTGGTGGAAGAGCTGGCGGCGCTCAGCGCGGCATCCGTGTTGATATCTTTACCGCTGACGCTGGCGTCCACACCGGCCTGACCGGTAATAGTGGACGGAGCCACAAAGGAATAGACCATGGTATCCCGGACGCCGCCGGCAAGCTGAAAAGGCGTGGCCGGCGTCAGATAGATTTCCTGAAAATCAACAACCGGATTAAAGGTGAGCGATGAACCGTCTATCTCCGCCGTGGCTTCGCCGCTGTTGCGGATATCGATATAAATACGGCCGTGGGTTTGTCCCTGACTGACCGTATCGGGCACCACGCGCAGGGCCTCCACAACCAGGGCCGCTTTTTGCTGCACGGTCAGGGTATCGGTTTGCGTTGCCGTGTTCAGGGTTATGGTGCTGTCATCATTGGCGTCACGGTAAACGGTATATCCATCCACCACATAAGCGCCACTGCCGGCGGCGGCATCCACATCCACGTCAAAATCAAAACGCAGGCTGTTGCCCTGTTGCAGACGGGCCGGCAGGGTGGGTACATCCCGGCGGGCAATGGTAAAGCTGCTGTTTTGTGTGGTTCCGCCCAGGGAGAAGTTCAGGGCCACCGAATCGATCAACACATCGGCGGAAGCGCTGTTGGCGGCACTGGAGATATAAACCGCGCCGCTTAAGCCGCCCTGCCCCGTGGAAGCCGCGGCCGGGGTGATCACCACACTGTCGATCGCCACCACCGCGCGGCTTTGTACCGTCCAGGTATCAATAATGGTGGAATCGATCACATCATAGGTATTGCCGGACAGGGCCTCCGTTATATTAAGCTGAGCGGAGATGCTGTCCGTTCCGGTGGCGGCAGTGCCGTTAACCGAAACGGGTATGGTAAATATCTGTTCCAGACCGCTGCGCAGGGTAAGCGGCGTGGCCGGAGATACGGCGCCGGTACTGTAATTTGCATTTCCCAGGGTAAAGTTGAGGGCCACGGAATTGATGGTGGCATCCGAAGTTCCGCTGTTTTCCACCCGTACCTGAACGGGGATACTGCCCTGCCCCCGCGAAACGGTAACCGGGTCCGTGGATACCGATAAAATATTAACCTTGGGCACACCCCGGATGCGCCAGGAGTGAAAAACGGTACTCAGCGTATCGCCGGTGGCCGAGGTATAGATATTGGTATAGCTGGCGCGGGCATAGAGGGAATCCCTGCCGGTGGCGGAGTTATCCTTCACATCCACCGTGGCCGTAAAACTCAGACTGTCATTTCCGTTCAAACGGACATTGAATGCGGGCCAGCTTACCTTATAGAGACCGATCCTCGGTGAAAGCCGGACATCGCTGATCGTAACCGGCGTCTGACCATTGTTTTTGATCTTTACATCCACATTAAGCCCCGTCTGTCCCTGACTGACCAGCGTATCCTGCGATACCACGGCGGAAACAAACACATCGGCGGGCGTGGTCACAAACCACTGATCCGCCACACCGGCCGAGGCGTCATTGGCCGCGGCGGCGCTGTTGCCGTCATGGCCCACGCCGCGCACATCCAGGGAAACATTACCCGTACTGCCCGAGGTGGAGACATCCACGCCGGCGTCAAACTTTTGCCGCGCCCCGCCGCTGACGGTATAGGGCAAAGCGGGAGTAAGCGATGCGGGCAGGCCGTAGTTGGCAAAAACCAGAGAATCGACAATCAGATCGGCGGTTCCCGTATTGCTCACGTAAATGGAAACATTTTCCGTTTCCCCCTGGCTGACACTGTCCCTGGCCGCGACGGTGGAGTCAATAACCATAACAGCCTGATCCTGTACGGTTAATATATTGGGCGCCGTATGGGTTTGGCCGTAGCTGTCACTGTTTTCCGTGCCCTGCAGGTTAAGTATCAGACTATCGGTAAAAGCCACCGTGGAGATGGTCGGCCTGAAAATCAGTTGTACGGTCTCCTTACCTTCCACAACACGCGGACTGGAAGACGCCAGCTTGACAAAATTACCCGGACTGTTTTTGGGATAGAGCGTTGTCAGACTGGTATCGATTTGCAGACGCGCTTCGCCGCTGTTGACCAGGGTCACCAGAGAAGTTATGCTCTGATTGGTGGAAACCTGCGTGGGTGTGTTGTCTGTTATGGTGGCATTAAAGGCCTGTTGCACCAGCCAACTATCCGTGGTTGTTGCCGCCGGGTCGGAAACGGCCTGGGCCGTATTCTGATCCACCCCTTCCACGCGGGCGTTAAGGGTGGCCACGCCGGAAGAAGAGCTGCTCAACACATCCACATTAAGTGTATAAACTTTGGAGGTTGAGGGTTGCAGCAGATCGTTGGGATAGATGACCAGCGAAGTATCGGCATAGCTGCCGCCGCTGATATTCAGGCGTACCGTATCCACCTGCACCGGATTGGCGCCACCGTTTTTAATATTTACCTGAACAGGGACATTCTGATCACCGGTGCTGACGGAATCCCGGCTGGCGGTAACGGAAACCACTTCCAGCGCTCCGGTGCCGAATACCGTCCAACTGGATAGATCGGCCGAGCTGTCGCTCAGGGAAACGGCGCGGTTCAATTCCGTGCCCCGGGCCACGCCGCGGTGGCTTACCGTACCCAGATTGGCGGCGCTGTCCACCACGCCCACCACATAGCTGACGGTGGTATCCTGCCAGCCGTTCATGGTAAAAGGCAATGGCGGTGTGCTGTACTGGCGGGTATAATCTGCATTGGCGCTTTGCCCGCCGCTGTTATAAAAGTTAAGATCGACGCTTTCCACCCGTACCCGGGCGCTGCCGCGGTTACGCACGGTCATGGTGACGGGAATGTTCTGCTCGCCTTCGGTAACGCTGACCGGATTGGATATGGCAATAACCGTGGGCGCGGCGGGCGTATCCATGTAGGCGGTGTCTTTTTTTACGGCGGAAAATACGGAATCGGGCTGATCGGAGATCACGTCGGTACCATAGGCGTAGCCGTCGAACTCCACGGAGCCGCTGTCTCGCGGACTGGTGGCGGAGGCAATCTCAAAGGTCAGAACCGCCA
>JALXBH010000260.1 GCA_026991535.1 Calditrichia bacterium
ACGCAATTTGCTAATGAGAAGAAGGGCAAAATATTTATCAGTCTGCATTGCAACAGCAATCCCAACAGCCGGGCCAAGGGCTTTGAAACCTATTTCCTCAGCGCCGATCAGGATAAAAACAAGGAAGCTCAAAAAGTGGTGCTTAAGGAAAATGCCTCTATTCAGTTTGAGGAAGCCCATGACCAACAGCGTTATAAGGGGGTCAATTTTATCCTTGCAACTATGGCCCAAAGCGCGTTTATTCGTCAAAGCCAATATCTGGCTTCGGTGGTGCAAAATTCACTTTCAAAAAAGATGAAGCCTCTGGGTTTACATTCCCGCGGGGTACGCCAGGGCCGCTTTTGGGTGATGGTGGGTGCTACCATGCCCAATATTCTGGTGGAGATGGGCTTTGTTTCCAACCGTTATGAAGCCAGCCTGCTTAGCAAGCGTTCCACACAACAAAAAATTGCTCAGGCCATTTTTGAAGGCATACGTAAATATAAAAAGGATATAGAAGCCGCCATATGAAAAACGATCGTCCCATAGGTATATTCGATTCGGGAATCGGTGGTTTAACCGTATTAAGACAATTACGCAAGTTGTTGCCCGATGAGCAACTGATCTATTTTGGCGATACGGCGCGCATCCCCTACGGTACAAAGTCTAAAACGCTTATACAGCGTTATGCCATGGAAGACGCCGCTTTTTTATTGCAGTTTGACGTCAAAATGATTGTGGTGGCCTGTAACACAGCATCGGCCCTGGCCATGGATGTGTTAAAGCGGCAACTGCCCGTGCCCGTAACCGGTGTTATTCAACCGGGGGCCCTGGCTGCGGTACGGCAGTCCAAAACGAAGCAGACCCTGATTATGGGCACCAGCGCCACCGTGCGCAGCGGGGCCTATTCGGAAGCTATCCATGCCCATGATCCGGATTTTAATGTGGTGGGCAGAGATTGTCCCCTGTTGGTTCCCCTGGTGGAGGAAGGCTGGCTGGATGATCCTGTTACCATGATGACCCTGCATAAATACCTCGATCCGGTTCTAAGTCCGGACATCGACAGCCTTATACTGGGTTGTACCCATTATCCCCTGCTGGCGGAGAGTATTCAAAAAGTGACCGGCGATTCGGTACAACTGATTGACTCGGGCTTTGAAACGGCGTATTATGTGCGCGAGACGCTGGAACGTCTTAATTTACGGAATACAGGCCGGCGCGGGGCCGGGGATCAGTTCTATGTGAGCGATATTCCGCAAAAATTTGCCGATATCGGGGCGCGCTTTTTGGGAGAATCTTTAGCTCACCTTAAACGTGTCGACTTTGAAAACTTTCTGGTTGAGCACAACAGCCGGATTGAGGAATTATTAAGACCGAAGGTAGAAGAATGAAAAAATTATTTTTGCCCTTACTCCTTATGTTAGGCGCGCCGCTTTTGGCGGGCACGCCGATAACCCGTTCTTTTGAGTTCCTGCGTACGGATTTTTATCCACGCACGGTGGCTACCGGAGGGGCGTTCGTTACTTTTTCCGGGGATGTGGGCACGTTGCTGTTTAATCCCGCCGGGATGGCTTTGAGCACAAAACAGCACTATGCCTTTGCCCTGAATAAGTATTTGCTGGATATCAATGGCGGTCTGGCGGCTTACACGCGGCGTATCGAAGGGCTGGGGGTGGTCAGCGCCCTGGTCAGTTATATGAATTATGGTGAATTTAAAGAGACCAATACCTTTGCCCGGGAGACGGGGAATACCTTTTCGGCCAATGATGTAAGTTTTAATGTGAGCCTTTCCGATATGCTGGGAGAAGGATTGAGTTATGGGGTGACTTTGAAATATATCTTTTCCCAGATCGAATCTTATAATGCGTCCTCGGTTGCGCTTGATTTCGGTCTGTTGTGGCAGGTGCCCTACGATGAAGGCATCCGCCTGGGTTTTGCCGTTACCAATCTGGGCAGTAATTTTGAGTATTATGGTTCCGTTCAGGAACGGTTGCCCCTGGATATGCGTTTGGGGTTTTCCAAAAAGTTGGCCCACCTGCCGTTGACCATTGCCCTAAGCCTTATACACCTGGCCGATCCCGTGGACAGTTTTAGCGGGTATTTTAAACGTTTTGCCGTTGGCGGTGAGTTTACGCTAAGCGAAAGTCTCCGTTTTCGTTTGGGGTACGATCATGCCCTGAACAGGGATTTAAACGATGAACTGCAGGGTACCCGTTTTGGCGGGGTTTCGGGTGGTTTGGGGCTATACTATAAAAACTTTCGTTTTGACTATGCCTACTCCGACTATGATCTGCTGGGAGGAACCCACAGGCTTAGCCTTACCGGCACCCTGGATTAAGGTGGCGGCATGATCCGGTGACCGGGCCGCTTTGAAGAAGAAGAAGTCCTTTATTGCATTACTTTAATTACCTTTATATTTTCCCTGAGCGCGAGGGCACATAGCCCTGTTGTGCGCGGAATATCACTTTTAAAATAGAAGAAAATATGTTTATAGATTTTGTAAAAACCCGTGTTATCGCCGGACAGGGCGGCAGCGGTTGTATGAGCTTTCACCGTGAAAAATTTATTGATAAGGGCGGCCCCGATGGCGGCGACGGCGGCCGGGGAGGCTCCATTATATTGAAGGCCAGTAAAAATCTGCATACCCTGCGTGACTTTACCTATCGTCGTGAATATAAAGCCCGGCGCGGGCAGCATGGCATGGGCTCCAACAAGCATGGCCGCAAGGGAGCGGATATTCTGCTGGAGGTGCCGGTGGGCACCATTGTGCGCGATGTGGAGGAAGACCGCATATTGGTGGACTTTACCGAGGATGGACAAACCTTTGTGGTTGCAAAGGGAGGACGCGGCGGCAAGGGCAATGCCCGCTACGCCACGGCCACCCATCAAAGCCCTCGGGAATGGGAAGTGGGCAAACCCGGAGAAATGCGCGAGCTGGAACTGGAACTGAAAAGTATTGCCGATGTGGGACTGGTGGGCTTTCCCAATGCCGGAAAATCCACGCTGTTATCACGCATATCCAGGGCCAGGCCCAAAATAGCGGCCTATCCCTTTACCACCCTGCAACCTAATCTGGGTATAGTCAATTATCGTGAATTCTCCAGCTTTGTCATGGCCGATATTCCCGGTTTGATTGAGGGCGCGCATACCGGAAAAGGGCTGGGACACCAGTTTTTAAGGCATGTGGAGCGTACCCGGGTTCTGCTGTATATGATTGATATCAGCGATGAGCAAGAGCCGTTGTCGCGGTTGAAAATTTTGCAAAACGAGGTGGAAAGTTACAGCCCCGTGCTGGCCCTGAAGCCCTTTATGATCGCCCTGACCAAAACGGATGTTCTGGGTGACGGGGAACCGCCGTCCTTGCCGCTGGATGTGCCTCAGGTAGCCATATCATCGGTTACCGGGAAGAACCTGGATACCCTGCTGGACAAATTGCATGAGCTGATACTTTTAGCGGATGAACAGGAAAAAACGGATGAACCCTGATGAGCGCCTCTTCCCTTGAAGCCCTGTTAGCCCTGTTTTCGGTTCCCGGTATCGGGCCGGCCAGAATGCGCGCGCTCATTGGCAGCCTGGGCAGCGCCGAGGCGGTGTTGGACAGCTCTCCCCGCCAATTGATGCACACCGCCGGCATAGATAAAAAACGGGCCCATCAGATTAAAAACGGCGTAAATGAAACGTTTGTTAAAAACCAACTTGCCCATTTAAGACAAACCCCGGCCCGCATAATTACCTATTGGGATAAGGAGTATCCCCGCTCGCTTAAGGCTATCTATGATCC
>JALXBH010000261.1 GCA_026991535.1 Calditrichia bacterium
TGAAATAGGAGGTCATACCGATCATGTCGCTTTCGGTGATATCCGTGGCGTCGATATTGGGTTCCCCCGGTCCGTCATGCACAATCAGACTGTCGCCCAGCCACTGATATTTACTTGTGGGCAGGCCGTCATCCTCGCCGAAATCTCCGGTTTCTTTTTTACCGTCCACACCGGAGTCGTCAAGAAACGTCCAATCCTTGTCGTTATCAATGCCATCCTTGCGGCTTTCATCGATCATGGGATTGTTTTGGCCCGCGCCGCTAAAGTAGTCTATGGCCAGGTTACCCTCATAAATATAACTAAACGAACCGTCTTCAACCTCGGTACCGTTGTTTTCATCGATCAGGCCATTCAGGTTGTCATCGATATTGTTAAAAGGAATCTCATCGAGTTCCTTGCCCGGCCAAAATTTTTGCGGACGTCCGATAAAGTCTATCACCAGTGTATCGCCGGAAAAGAGTTCGGGGTTGCCGGCCTTAAGCCCTTCCAGGGTATTCTTACTTCTTTTATAGGTGTTATAGTCCACAATAATAATGGTATCGGTTACGCCAAGGGGCCCTCTTTGGAAAAGGGCGTCGGTAATATAAATACCTTCTCCCGTCGATCCGGCGGTTTTACCCGCGTCGCCGTCCTGATCGTTATCGATACCGTCAAACTCATTGCCCGGCGTTTCATATAAGGCATAGGCGCAATAGGCTATGGGCGTAAAAAAGGCGCCGACGCCGGCGTTAACCCAGTTTTCGTCATAGATATAAAACCAGTCCTCTTCCTTCTCAAAGGAATTTTTATCCGGATTAAAATCCCACTCACCGATAACCGGTCCGGCGTCGATATCGGGCAACATGGCAAAATTGACCTTATCCAGGCTTTTGGTGCCCACGTTTTCGATATCATAGATTATAAACATGACATCCTCAACCATAGGGTTGGCCCACTGCAGGCCGCGGTAAAAAATGCGAATGCCCATGCCCCGGCGGCTCAGGTTGTTTTCATCGGGAAAATAATTAAACTCATCATTCTGATAGTCATCGGCCACCCAGTAGCTTTCCTGATCGGCCTTAATTTGTCCCTTGCCGAAATAGCCGTTCCATTCTCCCGGCCAGCCGGGATCAACGGGGTCTTTCATTTTATCGGGCCAGAACATGGGCCATGTTTGCCTAAGGTCGCTCATGGCCGGCGAGGCCGAATCGGCAGGCAGGGTCATCAACGTCTGGTTTATAAATCCGGGCAGGGGCGTTATCGTTCTCCAACGGCCGTCCACATCCAAATCGCCTATGGATGTCAGGAACTCCCAGGTTGTATTTGTACCGTGTGATTCCGAAACAATATGCTGAATATTACCGGAAGCGTCGCGTACTTCGGCCATGGGTAACAGCACGATCTTTGTCAGATAAACATGACCCGAATTCACCGGCCACTCCCCGGGGATATCCCTGCTGCTGCCCCTGGCGCCGCGCAGGCCGATTTGCCCGTCGTTGCCAAAGGAGGTACGTATCTGATTGCCGTTGTGCAGGCCCCGTCTGTGATAAAACATATCGCCGTTAAGCTTATCGATGGACTCCTGCGCTTGAAGCAGTAAGACTCCGGCAAATATCATAAAAAGGATGAAATGTAATCTGTTCATTTTTAAATCCATTATTTAAAAGTTTATAATATAGCCAAGCTGTATTTCCCGGGGCGGTTGATACCAGGTGGGATTTAACAGATAATGCTCGAGGGAACCGACGCGGTTGGGATTGTAACTGACCCAGTTATGGGTGCCATAGCTGGTGTAGGCGGCCGTTCCCGTATCGGCAAAAACCTGCAACTCGCTTTTTTGATCGAACAGGTTAAATATCCTTAAATAGACCTTATGGGTCATGCCCGCAAGCGTAAGCAGGGTTTTGTCCACCCGCAAATCCACCTGGCTGTTATTGGGTCTGCGGGCGATGTTCTCCCGCCATCCGCGATAGTTCGCCTGAGGCGAACCGGCCACTTTTTCCGGCGTATAGGGAAAACCTGTATTAAACTTTCCTATCAGGGAAGTTACCCAGCCCTCCCAGCGATAGGTCAGTATGCTGTTCACACTGTGGCGCCGGTCATAATCCATGTAAATCAGTTTTTGCGCCGGCTCCTGATTGCTGAGCAGAGCGGCATAGGCGTCATTGGGCGAGGAATAGGTTCCCTCGGCCACCTGAAAGGTATAGTCCAGCATGGCGGTAAAGTTACGCGTGGGCCGGGCCTCGAAGGATAAGGTGACGCCCCGGATATTGGCATAGTCCTTGTTCTCATACTGCACATAGCGGGTAACCTGGCTGTGTTTGGTATCCACCGGCGGCGAGATACCTATCCAGTCCCGGATATCCTTATAAAAGAGGGTCACATCCAGTCCGAAACCGGGCATAACCTCCGATTGCAGACCTATTTCGTACTGTACCGTGCGTTCGGCATTCAAATCGGCATTGCCGAACAATTGTTGCTGGGAACCCACGGAGAGTTTATAATCCGGCCGGATACTGCCGGCATTGCCATAAAGATAGCGGGCATCGGGCATCTGGAAGAAGTGCCCGTATGAGAGATGGATAACCCCCTTTTCGCTGATGGGATAGGCCAGACCGATACGCGGACTCACCTGTAGCTTAGGCTTTACCCGGGTCTGCATCAGTTTGCGGCGCTCCTCGGGCGTGTAGCTGTTGGCCTCTTCATAGGCCCGTTTTTCCTCGGCGGTCTTAAGGCTAAAGTAGTAGTCTTCATCCCAGTTGGGGCCTTTCCATTCGGGATTGGCCGGATTGTAAATATCCGGGTCTCGCGGGTCAACCGGCTTTATATAATCGGGATCAAAGTAATCCATGCGCAGACCCAGGTTGACGATAAGCTGGTCGAACTCCATCTTGTCCTGTACATAGGCCGATATCTCCAAAGGATTGCGTTTATAGGAGTTGGTCCAGATACTGCTTTCGTCTTCCACATAGGGTTCATACGGTTCAATTTGATTGCCGTCACTATCTGTTTTGGGGCGCAGGGTAAAGCCCTTGCGTTGCACCGTATTGTAAATTACCTCAACCCCGCCTTTAACCAGGTGATGCCTGGACACCTGGCTGGTCAGGTCCAGCTTGGCCAACCAGAATTGATCCTTGCTGAAACTGAAATCGGGTGGTACATAACGGTTACGGAAGGAATAGGAGAGTGGATTGGAATTCAACACGGGATCGATATAGCCTTCGGATCTTTTGGGATCGATGATAAACTCATACGACCAGCCGTTTTCCTTGGCATTGGAGACGATGGCATCCTTTTCGGCGTTGGTTGAATAATAGACATCTTCCTGTACCGTTTCGCCGTCCACCTCTTTATAGATACGGATAAAGTATCCCGGCATGGTGTTGGGGTCTTTATAAAGATAGCTTTCCCGCTCCGTGTCATAGCGGCTGAGCTTAAAGTCCATAAAGGTACTGGCAGAAAAAGCATGGTTAATGGCCAGGGTTTGGGAAAGGCCCCGGTTCAGGCTCATCGGACCGGAATCCGGCACATAACGATTAACGATGCTGGTGTTATGATCCCGCCTGGAGTAGTTATAAAAAGCGGAATAGCTCATTTTAAAACCGGGAAAGGGGCGCCAGGTAATTTTACCCTGAACGGAACTTGAGTTTTGCGGCCTGAGCGGCGCCAGGGCACTGTCTCCGGGAAGTCCCTGCGGGGTGAACCATCTGCGACCGTACAGATAGCCGTCATTTTGCGTAAAGCGTCCGCTGACAAAGAAGTTAAAGTCCCTGCCCAAAAAAGGAACCGGGCCGGAAACAATTCCCCGGATATCATAATTGGGGCGGATTTCGGACAGGGGTTTATCCGACTGGTCTATCATTGCCGTTTTTCCGGTAACGGCACTGATTCCCGGCCCATAGCTTTTCATCACGCTGAAAATATCGCTTTGACTGTAGTAGGAGCCCACAATGCCCTGCACCTGCGCCGAATACTCGTCCCCCCCTTCTTTGGTGATGATGTTTACTATACCGGACATAGCCTTGCCGTATTCCGCGTTAAAGGTTCCGCTGATCAATTGCATCTCCTGCACGGCATCTGTCTCCACTTCAATACCCTGGGCGCCGTTAAGGTTGGTTACGGAAACACCGTCCACCATAAAACGGGTTTCCCCGGCGCGGCCGCCCCTTACATGGATGCCGCCATCGCCCTCGATAACTCCGGCCTGAAGATTAATAACCTCATTGATGGTTTGAACCGGCATATCATCAATATCCGAAGAGCTTACCGTGGAAAGCGAACCGGTCATATCTTTCTGAATCACTTCACTCTGTGCCTCCACCACAATGGCCTCGGACTCTTCCAGAACAGTTTGCGACAGCTCAAAATCCACCTGGGTGGTACGGTCTATGTTGATTTGCACGTTTTTAACGATCCGGGTGGTATAGCCAATGTACACAGCCTGTATCTCATAGCTGCCGGGCGGGATGTTAATGATATAGTACTCACCGTTCACATCCGCCGAGGCCCCCATGCTTGTCCCTTCAATCAGGATATTCACACCGGGAAGCGGGTCTCCCGTATCGGCGTCGATTACCCTTCCGGCCAGTTTTCCGGTTGTACCGGCCATGGCCCCATTAAAACACAATAAGGAAAAGAGCAAAACCAAAAGATAATAAGATCGCGGCTTTGTGGTCATCACTATAACTCCAATTTAAATCTTTTACTACCCCTGCCGGGCTTGTGCAACGACATACTTTTTATACTATCCGATTTCCCGGGTTTCAAACTTACATATCCTTTCCGTACAACAGGCTGCCTTCCCGCGTCAGAATCGGAAAAGGAGGCACAATCTGGGTATAAGGCACAAATTGCTGTCCGGTAATAACATCCGTGTTTGTTATGCTTAAACCGCGCAGCAGGTCGCGATTCACCTCAATGCGGCTCCTGTATTTTTCCAAAAGCTTTTTGATGATCCTGTCCATCCCCGCATGAAAATCCCGGCCGCCATCCAAGGCTTTGTCTTTAATTTCCCTAAACAGACGGGATCGGTACTCCAGCGACAGATAGGCGTCTTCCCACATGGCGGTGCGTTGCCGGACGCGGGCCAGCTTCTCGAGTCCCTTCCGGTAGGCGTCGCGTGTGATGTAGTCATCCCTGATCAGATCGATAACCGCCAGTTTAAACTGATGCAGGAACTCATCGGGAGATAAATCGCCCTTGCGAAAGACCAGGGGATGCGAAAGCAGGCTTTCACTGAAATCCGCCACCTTCCAGACCTTTCCGGCCACCGTCATCATCGGCATCTGCCCAAGGGCTTCGATTTCCCGCACAAAACGGCCGATGTTTTTGGTCCGTTCCCCGCCTTTTTCCTTCATTACGGACGTTTTAAAATTGCGCGACCAAAGCCCGGCTACCTTTACCGTTACTTCCGGGTTAAAAGTAACGGTAATGCCTTTCATCAAATCCGCGGTATAGGCGTTCCAGTTGGCATTGGTGCGGCTTTCCGCCAGCCTTTCCAATACCCGTCTTTTTCTGTCAAGGCGCTCGGTTTCCGACATGGGCGGCTCAAACAGGACGCGGGTTATCTCCATCGTCATGTATTTGCCTTCACGCATGCGCACAGGGCCGACAATATCTCCTTTTTTCCAAATAGAATCATACAGGGCATGGTGCAGAGCGGGGTATTCCGGGTCTTTATAGCGCACGCTATGTTTGCCGGGCTTAAAATCCATGTAAAAGCGTTCCATCACTTTCCCCCGCGCCGGCGCCTGTTTTTTCAGCGCGCTGCTTAAACGCTCCGCCTGCTCCTCGTTCTGGATAATAAAATTCACCTCATAAACAAACGCCGATCTTTCATAGGCCCGTCGCAGCTCCAGAGAGTCTATATCCTTTTCACTTACGGACATTTGCCGGAACAGCTCCTCGCGCATGTATTGTTCCTTGCGGCCCTTGATAAAGGCCCGGAACAGTTTTTGATCGCGCAGGGCGCTTTGCGAGAGCCCCTCCCTGGCCAGCAGCTTTTCCACGATCAGTGTATTCAGGATGATATTCTTATCCTTGTCACTCCCGGTTTTGCAATAAGCCGGACGCGGGGTCAGTTCCGCCCGGTTTAAAAATTCCTCCACCGTAATCACTTTATCATCTACCCGGGCCAGAATTTCCATATCGCTTTTTTCCCCACAGGAAAAAAGAACGGCTGCCAGGGCTATAAAAAGAAAACGGTACCTTATTTTTTTAACGTTCATCGCCATTCCGCGCATGATACTCCGTATTTCAACAACTTTCCCGTACTTCCGCCGGGTTAATTGCGGTGTATTTGCCGTGTTAAAGATGGATCGTTCCGGGTTTCGCCTATTTCCGCTTTTGTTCCCTAACCTGTTTACGAAGGAGAACCCAAAACCTCTCCCAAAGCGGCGTCCCCGACCCTCACCCGGACGATCCATTGTTTTTTTCCTTTGTCCCATGCTTTTCCAAAAGATTCTCCAAAGTGCTGTAAAGACTTTCCCGGCGTATGGGCTTGCTTAACAAACCCACGGGATTATAATTTTTAATCTTTGAAGAATACTTATAAAAATATGAGGAGATAAATATGACATCGGGAGAGTCCGTTATCATATCCAGCAGGTCAAAACCGGAAGAGTCGGGCAGGTGAATATCCAGAAAAAGTATATCCGGTTTTTTTTCCCTGATCATCCGTAATGCCTGGCTGACATTCCCCGCTTCCCCAACTACTTTGATACGCTTAAAGTCTGCGAGTATCAGCTTCAGTTCCGAACGAATCAATTTAACATCATCTATTAACAGCGCTTTTAATTGCTTCATCACAATTCCCAAACCAGTAGATGTAATAATACAGACGAAAGTAATCAAAGTATAAAGGCAAATAAAATCCTTTTTCAGGGCCAAATCAAAGGCTTAGCGCTTAACGGCCCTATATAGTATTGAACGGTTGCCGGAAAATTCAGCGGGAAAATCTTCCAGCTTAAGCCGCGGACTGCCGGATACCGGAGCTTCCGCCGCCAATGGCGCGGCCGGGGCTGCCGCTATTAGCGCACAAGGAATTTTTTCAGCCTGGATGCATAACGCCGGCTGATGATAAAAGGGGTCTCTATTCCGCGGATATAAACTTCGTGGCAGTTGTTCTTTTGCTTTTTTACCCGCTCCACATGCTCAAAATTAACAATGGTCGAACGATGAATACGTACCAGATATTGTTCCGGTAATATTTTTTCCCACTCCAGCAGGGTTTTGGAAACCAGGTCTTTGTTCTTCCGTTCCCCGTAGTAAAGATATGAATATTTCCCGGCGGCGATAAGACAACGTATGGCCTTAATTTTTATAAACTTAAAAGAGCCGTTTATCATTAAATAGATAACATCGTCGTAATCCAGCCGCCCACCTTTTCTGACCACGGCATCCTGCCCTCCGGATTTCAGGCGGGCTATGGCCTTATCCAGCCGCTCCTTATCTATCGGTTTCAACAGGTAATCCAGCGCGTTTACCTCAAAAGCGCGGATGGCATACTGATCGTAGGCAGTGATAAATATTATTTTTAAATCCACATTTATTTTTTCAAGAAGCGTGAAACCCGTTTCTTCCTTCAGTTGCACATCAAGAAAAATCACATCGGGCTTATAGGTTGTGATAAGCTCGATGGCCTGGTCCAGGGTACCGGCCTCCCCAATCACCTCTATTTCGGGATATTCAAGCAGCAAGGTTTTTAATTCATCGCGAATCAATTTAACGTCATCAATGATAATCGTTCGTAGCGGAGTCATAAGCACATCCCTTTTTACACTCAGACCTATATTAATACACCCTGTCTCATTTTACAATGCCTGTTCAATTTTTAACGGCCTGTTCCGGATATTTTATGCCGGCGCCACCAGGCCTGATATCTGCGGGTAATCCCGCGACCGGGCGGCCTGTTCTTCCCCTATCTGCCGGGCTTATGTCCCAAAAAACCGACCAGCTCCAAAACGGTCAGCAATACCCTTTGCGTACCCTGATGGCTATTGTCTGTAATAAAAGTTTCTTCAAGCGAATGTTTGTTCTGGCCGTCGCCGCCACCGCCCATGGTCAGCGCCTCTATCCCCATACTGATGGGAATATTGGCGTCCGTGCTGCCGGCAAGGGCTTCCGCCTCGATGCCCAAAAACCGATCCGCCCGCCGTACCGCCTGCAACAGGGGGGCATCGGCCGCCAGGGTTCCCGTGGGGCGCAGGCCGATGGAAACGATCTCCAACCTCAGAGAATCGCCCGTGGTACGCCGCTCATTTTCTTCCTTTAAAGCTTCCCTGACGGCTTTTTGAAAAGCGGCGTCCAGCTTTTTCAGTTCAAGCACATCCTGTGAGCGCATGTCCACTTCCATCCACACCGTGTGGGCAATGGAGTTAACCGAGGTACCGCCCGATACCCTCCCGATGCTAAAGGTGGTTTTTGGTTTCTCAGGCACCTGAAAGTCTGCTATTTTTGCCATGGCCCGGCCCAGGGCGTGCATGGGGTTGGCGAGGCCGAAATCACTGTAACTATGTCCGCCGGTTCCCCGGTAAGTCACCTTGTAACGATGGCTGCCCACGGCAGTGGCAATGGTTTTTAAACCCACATCATCCACCGAGATAAAATAGTCCACATTCTTAAGCGTTTGACTAAAAAGTTCCCGCACTCCCCGTAGGTTGCCCAGCCCTTCCTCGCCTACCGTGGCCACAAAGCTGATGCTTCCCGAGGTTTGCACACTAAACTTTTGCAACACACGGGCCACGGCCAGAATAACGGCCAGTCCCCGGCTGTCGTCGCTGATCCCGGGACCTTTAAGGACATTGCCCTCCCGGCTTACCGTTACATCCGTGCCCTTGGGGAACACCGTATCCAGATGAGCGGACAATACCAGATGGGGCTTCTCCCCTTTACCTTCATATTCTCCAATAACGTTGCCCTCGGCATCGGTACGAACATTTTTCAGACCCAACATAACAAAACGCTGCCGGATATAAGCGGCCCGCGCCTCCTCCCCGAACGGCGGAGCGGGTATCTCGCTGATTTTTATCTGTTCCTCTATGGTCTCGTTCTCAATTTCCCGGACATAGTCGATCACTTTAGCTACAAAAGCCTTGTCCGTCGTCAGCTCACCCGCCCGGATATTTACAACGCCGGTGAAGAATATAAGAATTGCAAAGAGGAAGAATATCTTTTTCCCCCTTTCAGAACCACACAACAATAAACTCATATTACTCTTCCATATTAAAATTACTTTCCACGGACTTATTATCTTCCAGAATCAGCCAAAGGCGGTACATGCCTTTTCCCATTCTGCGTCCTTTTTCATCGCTGCCGTCCCAGGCCACATGGCGGACTCCTTTCATCACGCCCCGGTATAGCGTTTTGACCTTATTTTTCTTTTTATCCATTACATCCAGGCGTCCCTCCAAAGCACGATCATAAGCGCTCAGATCGATGGTTATTGCAAAGTTTTCTTCATGAACTCCCATGGTTGAATTATGACGCAGCACTTTTATAGCCGGAGGATTATAGGACAAACCGGGTTCAACCGGAACCGCCCGGGGAGGGACATTGCTTATTTCATATCCCAAACCTTCCAGGGCTTCTTTAACGCCGGGGATGACCCTGGCGGCATTCCAGTAATAAATACGGTTTAAGACATCCAGAGGCAGAGCCAGACCGGGGCCGGGGCCGCCGTTCATGCCAAAGGTCAGCGGTTTGGCCGTTTCCAGCTTTTCGCGTAAAAAGCGGAAGGCGGGCGCATGCCGCGTTACCTTAAAATCTGTTCCGAACATAAAACGGTCTTTAAAGTCAATCAGCAGTTTTCGCAATTTCACATAGGAAGGCTGCGGGGCGTCCCACCACTTGCTGCAAACAATATCCACATAAAGGTTGGGGTTGCGTTCCAAAAAGGCGCGCAGACTGTCGATATCACTGTCACGGTTGGTCAGATAAAATCCGTGCGCCATAATAAAATTGGTTTCCGGATAACGGTGTATCACACGCTCCGCATTTTGCTGGGCTTTCATAAATTTATCCGGTTCATAATAGGTATCCTCGGGCGGATCGGCCACATGCAAGGCTATAAAGGGAAAGTTTAAGGTGCCCATTTTTTCAATTTGTTCCCCGGGAATATCCGAGACGGGGGTGTGGTAACGCATGTGGGATTTAAGCCCTACCAGCCCCCGGTCTTTCATTACCTGAATTTGCTCCGGGGTAAAGCTGCGCCCCCGTCCGGCCAAAAGGATGCGTCCGCGCAGTGAATCCCGGGAAAACTTAACCAAAGAGGGATCATTGGGGTTTAAGGTAATGCTAACGGCCCCGCCCCAGGCATCCATTGTTTTTACACACTGCTTATACTCTTCTTTTCCGTTTAAATGCGTATGCATGTCAACAATAGGCATATTTTGCGTATCATATAATTTTTGCTGGGCGTAAAGCATACCGCCGGCCATATATAAAACCAACATAACCAGCCTGTTATAAACGGACAATGACATTTCGAACCTCCCACTGTGTCTGAAACTGAAAAATGTCGCCGGCCGCTGAATTCCCCGGGAAAAAAGTGGGGGTGCCGGATTCAAATACGCGGGCGCGGTCTGCATATAATCCCCGCAAAAGGCGCCATTTTTCTAAGCGGCAGCCCGTGCTATCCCCGCGGACAAACATCCAGGGGATATAATTTAAAACGGCTATCCCATAAATCAATCACATTGGATTAAGCGGTCTCATTGCGTGTCAAATGGTTACCGCTGCTCCCGTAAAATAAAACACGCCGGGGAAAGGCCCGGCGGTCGTGCCCATGGCAATAAAAATTGTATCCGGCGCAATTTTTACTGTTTTATAAAACGGGCTCTTCTCAAACCGTCCCGGACCTTTATTTCCAAAAAATAGACGCCCGGCGCCAGCATGCCGATATCTATGCGCTCGTTATTTTTCGAATTTCCGAAAAGGATTCTTCGTCCGTTTATATCATAAATCCTGTAGCTTTGCAAAGCTTCCTCCATGTCAAAAAAGATTTTACCGCGGGCAGGATTGGGATAAAGCACAAGGCTGGAAAAGGGCCGCCGGGTCTTACCGGAAGAAACGGCCAGGGTCTGTTGTCCCTCATGGGCACCCATGCTCCAGTTTCCGTCCGTCGGCCGGGGACGGCCGTCGATATCCAGACGCGGGGATACGCCATAGTATTCCTCAATTTCGGCATAGGCCGCGGGCTCCTTGTTGGCGCCCACGACGGGCGAGTTTTCCCCGGGACGCAGATCAAAACCCGTGCCATCCTTAAACAGAGGGTCCCTGTCTTCCATACTTCCCGCGCCATTGGATGTGGCCGCCCTGTAGCTTTCCAAAGTATGCTCCGTGTTACCCCACAGGATATTCGCGGGCTCCATGTACAGATTGTGCGAGGTGCGCACGCCGGCAATATGGTTGGAGGAGATACGAAGATGTCTTGGGTCGCGGGAATCCGGATTTAGCCCTCCAAAAATATTACCGGTATACTGATGATCCAGAAGGCCGCTGTTTGCCCCGGCCCAAATCCAGATACCACCGTCAACCCGGTGCATGGTGTTATTGGCAATCCGGTCGATATAATCGCTCTCGGCATTATTGCCCACCATGATGGCAAAGGAAGGGTTATCGCTGTTGCTGTTATGATGTATGTGCCAGAACAGATTGTCGATGGTCCAGATATATTGCCCCTGGTGCCGAACGCCGTTGTTGGTATCCCAGATACGGTTGCGCGCGATAATCGAGCGGGTCGGTGTCTGTCCATTGGTATCCTGATTGATGATAACCGGCGTGCCGTCCGAGCCCGAGGAGGCGTAAGAGATCGCCCGGTAATCCCAGACATCGTTTTCGACAAAAAACAAATCTTCCCGGCGTTTAAAATCCAGGGCGTTTTCATTGTCCGAATGAAGCTTGTTGCGGGCGATATAGAGATATCGCGCGGACTCACCGTTTATCTGGATGGCGTCACCCGCGTTGTCATGTATCACCCCGTCCAGTATCCAGTAATTCTCCACATTGGAAATCTGCAGGCCATGCACATCATTTTCATCGGACAAATCGGGCTCGGTGCGTCCCGCGTTTCGTATATGCATATCGTAAAGTATTTTTACATCACCCTGGTTAAGCGCCAGGCTGGCTCCGGAGGTGCCCTTGTGCATACCGTCTATAATATTATGCCGCATCAGAATGTGTTCTCCGCTAACCACATTCAGTTGATTTTTTTGAACAATAGACCCTTCAAAATGTATGCCCTCGATTACGCTGTATTGCATCTCCAGGCGCAAATGGCTGTCACCCATCTTTATGCGCGGCTTATCCG
>JALXBH010000262.1 GCA_026991535.1 Calditrichia bacterium
CGCTTTGTGTTTTGGCTTTCAGATGCTCCCGGGCCACCACAATCTGCCCCAGGGCCAAACCGCCGTCATTGGGCGGCACAAGCCGGTGTTCATATACGGTAAAACCTTTTTGTTTTAAACGCAAGCGCAAACGGGCGCTGAAAAACCGATTCTGAAAAACACCGCCGCTCAACACCACCTTGTTCAGCCCCAATTCCTCACGCGCCCGGAGCAGCGCCCGCAGCCACAGCTCCGCCAGTTCATTCTGAAAACGAGCCGCCAGTTCCCGCGGCTCCTTCCGGCGACGTATCTCCCCCACCAGGGCAGCCATCAGCGGCGCCCAGTCCAGTTCCCCGTCAAAACGGCCGGGCCGGGCCGTGGCGCCAAATCCGTCCACCACCGTCCTGTCGGCGACCATCTCCAGTCGAATGGCCGCTTCGGCTTCATAATCGATCCGCGAACAGAGTCCCAGCAGGGCGGCGGCCCCGTCAAACAACCGGCCGCACCCCGAGGAAAGCGGCGTATTGATACCCCGGCGCACCATCACGGCCAGATTTTCCAGTTCCCGGGGGTCACGATCCCCGGGAAACGGTAAATCCTTTCCGGACTTCGCCGTACCCTCCAGGCTGTAAAGAATGGCCCAGGCGATACGCCAGGGGTTGCGTATGGCCGCCTCCCCCCCCGGCAGGGGTATGGGCCGCAGCCAGGCCCGGCGGCTGAAGCCGCGCCGGTCACCGGCAAAAAGTTCCCCGCCCCAGATGGTACCGTCCTCGCCAAAACCGGTGCCGTCCAGGATCAGACCCAACACTTTTTCCCGCAATTGATGTTCGGCCATCACCGCGGCCATGTGGGCATGATGATGCTGAACCTCTATCACCGGCAGGTTTTGGGCGCGGGCCCATTTTGTGGAAAGATACTCCGGATGCTTATCGCAGACCACATATTGCGGCGTTATCTGCAAAATCCGTTGCAGATGATCCATGCTGTCCCGGAAAAAGGCGTAGGCGCGTTCATTATCCAGATCGCCGATATGCTGACTGAGGAACACCTGCCCGCCGCGGCTGAGGGCAATGGTATTTTTCAGGGTGCCGCCCACGGCCAGCATGGCGGGGACGTCGTTATCCCCGATGGTGACCGGCGCCGGTACATAGCCCCGTGAACGCCGCAAAATCCGGGTCTGTTCTTCATCCACGCATACAATGCTGTCATCGCAACGTTGCAGGATTTCCCGGTCATGCAACAAAAAATAGTCGGCAATACCGTTCAGTTTTTCCAGAGCTTCCGCATTGCCGGTAACGATGGGTTCCTCGCTGAGATTGGCGCTGGTCATTACCAGCACCCCGCCAAAATCGTGTAACAGCAGGTGATGCAAAGGGGTGTAGGGCAGCATAAAGCCCAGATAGTTCTGTCCGGGGGCCACATTGGCGGCCAGCCCCCCATTTTCCTTTTTTTCCAGCAAAACGATCGGTCGGCGGGAGGAGCTCAGCAGCTGCCGTTCCCGGGATGAAATCCGGCAATAAGATTGCACGCTGTCCAAAGTGGCGGCCATCAGGGCAAAGGGCTTGGCGCCGCGTTTCTTACGCCGGCGCAACAGGGCCACCGCTTCGGCGTTGGCGGCATCCACCACCAGATGAAATCCTCCCAGACCGCGTATGGCCATGATTGCCCCCTCCCTTAACAGGGCGGCGCTCTCCCTGATCACATCTTCCGCCGGCAACTTTTCGCCCCCGGCGCCGCACAACCATAGCCGCGGACCACAGCGCGGACAGGCGTTGGGCTGGGCATGAAAACGGCGATCGCCGGGATTTTCATACTCGGCGCGACATAGCGGGCACAGCTCAAAGCTGCTCATCGATGTATAGGGACGGTCATAGGGAATGCGGCGCACAATGGTATAGCGCGGGCCGCAATTGGTGCAATTGATAAAGGGATAGCGGTAACGGCGGTTTTGGGGATCGAACAGTTCACGCCGGCAATCGTCGCAGGTGGCCATATCCGGTGAAATAAAGGTGCTGGCCTGCCCGTCCCGGTCGGTGGTGATGATCCTGAAATCCTCCTCTTCACCCGGGGGGGCGGGTTCCACGGAAAAGTTTTCGATAACGGCCAGAGGCGGCGGTTCCCGGCGCAGTTTTTCCGTGAAAGCCGCCACCTCCCCCGGCGGCCCCTGCGCCTCGATATAAACGCCCTGCCCTCCGTTGCGCACAAAGCCGGTCAGCCGCCGCTCACCGGCCAGGCGGTAAACGTGGGGACGGAAGCCCACCCCCTGAACAATGCCGTTTATACGGATTATTTTCCGGACATGCCGATTTCCGTTCATATGTTCCATCTATCCTTAAATATCCCGAGCCCGGCTTAACATGCGCGGGAGCGGACTCAGGCCTTCTTTTGTTTCACCTGCTCCTTAAGCCAGGCGTACCACTCCTCCAGACCTTCGCCCGTGCGGCAGGAGGTTTCAAAAATTTTCAGATCACCGTTGATGCGCAAGGCATTTTCCCGCACCCTTTCCATGCTGAAATCACACAGTTCCAGCATATCGATTTTGTTAATGACCATCACCGAGGAGCGGCGAAACATGGAGGGGTATTTCAGCGGCTTGTCATCCCCTTCGGTCACACTGATTAGCACCACCTTCATATCTTCACCCAGGTCGTATCCGGAGGGGCAGACCAGATTGCCCACGTTTTCCACGATAAACAGATCGGTATTATCCAGATTGATCTCCGGCAACAGGCGATGAATCATGCGCGCATCCAGATGGCAGGAGCCGCCGGTCACCAGCGGTTTAACCTGTTCCCCGCCGGCGGCGATCAGCCGGTTGGCGTCATTTTCGGTTTGCACATCCCCGGCCACCAGGGTAATGTTCAATTCATCTTTCAACTCTCTCAGGGTACGTTCCAACAGGCTGGTTTTCCCCGAGCCGGGCGAGCTGACAAAGTTCAGGCTGAAAATACCTTTTTCCCCGAGGGTGGCGCGCAACTCCGCGGCCAGGGCGTCATTTTCCGACAATACCTTTTTCTTCAGTTCGATGGTCTTGCTCACAACAAACTCCTTCCGTTATAAGCCCAAAAACAGGATAGCCATGCCGCTGAGGAAGATGACAAATCCGGATATGGGATGGATATATTTTTCCATGGCCTGCCAGCGTATTTTGGAAAGCCCCCAAACGCCCGAAAGCACGACAGCCATCATGGTCAGAATGGTCACCAGGCCAAAAACCAGAGTCACCAGAAAAACCAGGCTGTAATTATGGCGCGCCGCCGGATACATGAGCAGGGGGATCAGCGCCTCACAGGGCCCCAGCACAAAAATGACAAACAATATCCAGGGGGTGGTTTCCTTTTTTTCATGATCGGGATCATGCTCCTCGGCATGGTCATGGTCGTGGTAGGCGTGTTTATGGCTGCCGAACAGATGCGTGTGTCCCGCCTTGCCGCGCAGCAGGCGGTGCAGGCTCCAGATAAAATAGCTGAGGCCGAAGATAACCAGCATCCAGGCGGCAAAGTCACCGCGCATGGATTCGATCGATTCCAGATTAAGAATGGAGATGGCAAAGAGGATGCCTATCGCCCCCAGCAATACCGAGCTGAGCACATGCCCGATGCCGCAATAAAAAGTAACCCACAGGGTTTTCAGATAGCTCCACTTTTTGGCGCGGGCCATCATGATAAAGGGGATGTAGTGATCCGGCCCGAACAGGGTATGGAAAAAGCCGATGGAGGCCGCGGTGCTTATAAGTATAAATTGTTCACTTGTCATGCGCATACTCCCTTAGTCATCCACTTCAATATAGGCGATGTCCAGTTCCTGTCCATGTTTTAATTCAATGGAACCGGAAGCGCAAAGCGGACAGGCAAAAAGCAGCTCCCGGACATCAAAGACGTGACCGCATTGATGACATTGCCCGCGGATGGCCACCTCTTCAATTTCCAACCGGCATTCTTCCAACGGTGTCCCCTTTTTGATGGCGTCGAAACCGAACTCCAGGGAATCGGCATAAATTCCGCTCAGGGCACCGATCTTCAGACCAACGGCCACTACGCGGGCCGGTTTCTGTTTTTCCGCCTCCCTGAGAACGATTTCCAAAATAGATTGGGCAATGGACAACTCATGCATGGTTCAACCCGTCCCTAAAGGTGATTCACGGAGACCGACCGCGGAGGCCGGCTCTCCGTTTTATTGGGAAACAGTACCAATTTACTGAATTTCCATTAATATTGTTTTGATTAATTGGGGAAGATTTTTATTAATTTCCGGGGAAAGATCGAGAGACAGTCCGCCGCTCAGGGGAAGGATGGAAACGGCAAACAGGATGACCTCCGGTACCCGGCCCATAAGATAAAAGGCATCCAGCACATCCTTGAGTCCGATATCATGGGCCGTCAGCGCAACCGGATAGTCCCCGGAGAATTTAGGCACTAAACGGCATACCCGGCCCGGCGGCCCGCCGTCCATCGTGGCGTCTATGATGATAATCTTTTGCGCTTCCTGCATGGGGCCCAGCAGCACCATTCCGCCGGTACCCCCATCCAGGCAGTTCACATGGGGTGGCAGTTTTTTCTTTTGCAGGGCGCGCACGGCATGGACGCCCACCCCTTCATCACCCATCAGCACATTTCCAATACCCAGAATCAGTGTTTTAGTCGTTTGAATTTTTCAAATCCTCATCTTTTTCAAATTTCCACCCGCCCACCATGGAGGAAGTGGTTCCGCGTCCCTCGATATAATCATGGTAAAAAACAAGATAAAGATGAATGATAATAAAAACGATAAAAAACCACATAAAGACATGGTGCCATTGCCGCACGGCCATATCTCCGCCAAAGAGGGGAATGACCCAGGTAAAAAGCCGGGGAAAAAAGGAGGTGCTGTTGGCCGAATAAAGGGCAAAGCCGGTAAGGGATTGAAAGGCAAAAGCCAGAAAAGTCAGGAAATATACAAAACCGGCCAGACTGTTATGCCCCACGCTCATGCGTTCCGACGGATCGGCCAGCAGAATATCCACCTTAAGTACCTGACCGATCTCCCGCCATTGTTTCTTCTTAAGCGGTATAAAATTACTCCAGCGGGCAAAGGTATTACCAACAAATCCCCAATAGATGCGCACCAGAAAATTAAAAAAGAAGATATAGGCGGAAACGAAATGAATAAAACGTACCGTGCCGAACCAATACTGTTGGTAAGCTTCGTTGGCGTAAAACAACCGGATGGGATTACCGATCAAAAACCCGCTGATGATAAGCAGGGTAACGGTGATACCGTTGAGCCAGTGATAAAGCCTTACGGGAAACTCCCAAACATAAACGCGGTTGTAAAGCGCCTTTTGCTCTGCTGTCATCGTATCCCTCCTTACACAACACGTATTTTATGGATATGCTTTCCCCGGGGATCGTACAGATGTACCGAACAGGCCAGGCAGGGATCGAAGGAGTGAATGGTACGGATGATCTCCAGGGGCTGGTCGATATCCGCCACCGGCGTACCGATCAGCGAGGCTTCAAAGGCGGACATGCGGCCGGCCGGGTCGCGCGGAGAGGCATTCCAGGTGGTGGGCACCACCATCTGATAATTTTCAATAGCGCCATCGTTAATCCGGATAAAATGGGCCAGCGCGCCGCGCGGGGCCTCGGACATCCCTACCCCCTGGCAGCTTTCCGGCCAGGTGGAAGGTTCCCATTTATCACGGGTAAAGGTGGCCGTATCACCCGCCTTGATATTGGTTATCAGGTCATCGTAGAATTCCTGCATCCATTGAGCGGCCAATATGGATTCCAGCCCCCGGGCGGCGGTACGGCCCAGGGTGGAGAACAAAGCCCCCACGGGCACGTTCAGCCGTTTCAGGGTATCGTTGACCAGACTTTTTACCTCCGGCACCCCGGAGGCGTAAGCCACCAGCATGCGGGAAAGCGGCCCCACTTCCATGGGTTTATCCCGCCAGCGGGGTGTTTTAATCCAGGAATACTTTTGCGTTACATCCAGATGCTCAAAGGGAGGCTTGGGCCCCGTATAGTTCAGTTCCGTCTCTCCTCTCCAGGGATGCAGCGCCTCATCGTCACCCACCGAGTAGTTATACCAGGAGTGTTTGATATATTCCCTGATCTGTTGCGGGTCGCTGCTGTCCACTTCATGCACTTCGTTCAGGTTCCGGTCCAGAACAATCCCCCGGGGATATTTAAAGGCCGCGGGCTGGTTATATCCCCGGGTCGGGAAATCACCGTAGGAGAGATAGTTTTCCAACCCTCCGCCGATGGCGCCCCAATCCTTATAAAAACCGGCAATGGCTATCAAGTCGGGAATATAAACCTGGTTGACAAACAGATTGGCCTCTTTTATAAGCCGGCCAACAAAATTCAACCTTTCGTTATTGATGGCATTGACTTCATTCAGGTTAATGGAACAGGGCATACCACCCACCAAATAATTGGGATGCGGATTTTTCCCGCCAAAGATGGCATGGACCTTAACGATTTCCTTTTGCCATTCCAAAGCTTCCAGATAATGGGCCACGGCCAGCAGGTTCACCTCCGGCGGCAGTTTCATCTGCTTATGCCCCCAATAGCCGTTGGCAAAAATACCCAGTTGCCCGCTGTCCACAAAGTGCTGCACACGATTGCGCACATCGGAGAAGTATCCTTTCGAGGATTTCGGCCACGAGCTGATGGACTGGGCAATTTTTGAAGTTTCCCCGGGATCGGCTTTCAGCGCCGATACCACATCCACCCAATCGAGGGCATGCAGATGATAAAAGTGCACCACATGGTCATGCACATAAAGCACGGCTTCCATGATATTACGAATCAGTTCCGCGTTTTTGGGTACGGTTATGCCCAGGGCATCCTCCACCGTCCGCACGCTGGTAAGGGCGTGAATGGTGGTACACACCCCGCAGGCGCGTTGGGCAAAGGCCCAGGCGTCGCGTGGATCGCGTCCGCGCAGGATTATTTCCAAACCGCGCACCATCATACCGGAACTGTAGGCGTCTGTTATCACACCGTTTTCAACAACAGCCTCCACCCTCAAATGACCTTCGATGCGGGTAATGGGATCAACTACGATTCTTTTGGTTGCCATCAGTTGTTCCCTCCTTCATTACTATCCTCTTTAAGCTCCGCCGATTCACTCTTGAGTTTTTGAATCAGCTTGCGCTTACGGATATTAGTAGCCACGGCATGGGCCGTCACGCCGGCAGCGGCGCCAATGCCCACTGTCGTGCCGATGGTATCGGCGGTGGATTCCACCCCAAACCCGGGAAAGGATGCCAGATGCTGATAAAACGGTCCGTTGTCCCAATAACCGTTTTCACTACACCCCAGGCAACCATGTCCGGACTGGATAGGATAGCTGACGCCGCCGTTCCAACGGGTTACGGCGCAGGCATTGTAGGTCACCGGACCACGGCAACCGACTTTGTAAAGGCAATATCCCTTGCGGGCATTTTCATCATCAAACGACTCCACGAAGAGACCGGCGTCATAATAGGGACGGCGGTAACAGGTATCATGCACGCGGCGGGAATAGAACTCTTTCGGTCGCCCCTGGCTGTCCAGTTCCGGCGTGCTGCCAAAGACCAGCAAATGGGTAATGACGCCCGTCATCACATCGGCGATGGGCGGGCATCCGGGTACCTTTACAACCGGTTTATCTATCAGTTTATGTATGGGCGTGGCATTGGTAGGGTTAGGCTTGGCGCTTTGCACGCACCCATTGGAAGCGCAACTGCCCCAGGCTATCACTGCGGCGGCGTCTTTGGCCGCTTCTTGCAGGATGGACTCGGCCGAACGGCCGCCTATCATGCAATAAACACCGTCATTTCCGGCGGGTACCGAGCCCTCGATCAGCAATATGTACTGACCGGCATACTTTGTTATGGTATCCTTATAACTTTTTTCCGCCTGAAAACCTGATGGCGCCATCAACGTTTCTGTATAGTCGAGGGAGAGATAATCAAAAATGACATCGGCCACGATGGGATGGGTGGAACGGATAAAGGACTCGCTACAACAGGTACACTCCTGAAAGTGTAGCCAGATCACCGGTGGACGTGGTTTGGTTTCAAAAGCGCGCACCACTTTGGGTATACCCAGGCTTTCCAGCCCCACTATAGCCGCCGCCGCGGAACAATATCTTAAAAAATCTCTGCGCGAGTAGCCCTTGCTTTCGATGGCTTCACGCATGGTTGGCATTTTTTCCGGCATCTCTACCTCCCCCACTGTAACATGAATGATTTATTTTTTCTATCTCTCCCCCCGGTTCCGGGCACTGGCTTCTTCGTCGCTCTTGCGAATCCCTGAGATGGTGCATTCACAAGTAATATCCAACTGATCACCCAGATGTATATCCGGCATATCTTTCAGGGGTACCTCCAAACAATATGGCTTAAGCAATACTTTGCTGAAAACTTGCTCCCGGTGCTTATGGATTTCAACAATATTGCCGCTAAAAATAGTTTTCATTGTATATTTTCTTTTTTTTGGAAAAATAAAATTTAACTGTTACTATATATGCAAGATATGTGCCAATAAGAGGAAAGCGCTACTATGGGGACGGAACCCCGTTACGCGGAAAAATATTCACGGAATTCCACAAGTTTGATTGCGGAAGCCCGCATATCAGGGGGAATCCGAGATAAGGATACAATGTTTTTTCAGCTTGTCCCTAAAGGTGGAAAGACTCATTTTAAGATGACGGGCCGCCTGTGACTGATTATACCTATTGGCCGTCAGGGCTTGTTTTAACAGGTTGGCCTCCAGGCAGGCTATAACCTGAGAAAAGCTCATATCATCTTTATAAAAACAGGCCTGGCATTTTTTTAACACCACATCCAATCCTCCGCTATGGGCTATTTCTGCAGGAAGATCATTAATATCTATTTCGCCTTCAGCAAACAAGGCCAAACGTTGGGCCACATTGCGTAACTCACGCACATTACCGGGCCAGCTGTATTCCTGCAGGGCACCCATGGCCCGCGGGGTAACCGGCAGGGTTTTACCGTTTCCATAATTTTCAAGAAAATAGTGCATCAGCAGGGGTATGTCATCGCGTCGCTCTCTCAGGGGAGGAATATACAGGGGAAGCACATTAAGGCGGTAAAAGAGATCTGAACGGAACTTATCCCGATCGATCAGCAGTTTCAGATCTATTTTAGAGGCGGTAATCACGCGTACATCCACACAGATGGGACGGGTAGCCCCCACGCGCATCAATTCCCCCGATTCCAGAACCCGTAACAGCTTGCTTTGGATGACCAGGGGAACATCATCAATATCATCAAGGAAAATGCTGCCGCCATCGGCTATTTCAAACAATCCTTTTTTTACCGCATGGGCCGAGGTAAAGGCTCCCTTTTCATGCCCGAACAGCTCGCTTTCCAATAAATCCGCCGGCATGGCTGCCAGTCCCACCTTGACAAACGGCCCGTCCCGGCGACCACTGTAACGGTGAATATAGTCCGCGAAAACTTCCTTGCCCACACCGGTTTCGCCAACCAAAAGTACCGAGCTGTCCGCTGGCGCAATTTTTCCTACCTTTTCTATCAGCTCATAAATTTTTTTGTTTTGCGAAACAATTGTCAGGGGGTTCTCCACATGCATAACGCCCGTCCTTCACTTTGTAAAATGCGTATAGGTAGAAATAAGCCTTATAGAGAGGGGAAAAGTTTAGTGATGCAAAATATTAAAAATAAAATAATCATAGTCAAGCCCCTCGGAGGCATGAACAACACAAGGCATTGGGCACCTGTGCCTGACCGAAATAGAAGGCTGCCAGCCGCCATAACCGATACGGTTCCGCCGGCCCGTAAATTTATGGGGCTTTGCTGTAAAGTGTTCGGGATAAACGACGAAATTGATCTTCCGTCCCCAAAAGCAGGCCAAACGGCATGGACGGACTAAGGAGAGTTTAATGACAGAATATCCGTTTAAAATTTCGGCTATGTTCCTCGAGTACGTCTTCTTTAGGTCGAAAAAGATTGATGACGCGGCATACAGCTGAGGGATAGCAGGAAATTTTATGCAAACAAAGATACTATTTATATCTGATCATCTAAGTGACTTTAGTGAATTTCTGAAGCAGGAGCCCGAATTCGGACAATCATTGGAGATGATGAGCCATCCCGAGGCTAACCGGCGCCATGTTTATCAGAATTACTATGATCTGTTTATCGTTGACCTGAAGGAACCCTGGCTGGCCATTCCCCCGTGGGTGCACGAACAGGCGCATCACCACTATTTTTTCCAGGTCATTTTTATTAGCGACCATCCCATTTCCGAAGAGCTTGATCAGTTGCTAAGCGTACGTATTTTCAAGGTGGTCAGCCGCTCCGCCGCGCGGGAACATTTAAAGGAAATCATTGCCGAAGTATCCAGCTTTGCCGATCAGCATCGTTTCACGGCGGTAAAACACACCTCGCCCGTTACCCAGGGCATGAATGCCCTTATCGGCTCCCACGGCAGTATTAAAGGCATTAACAAATTCATCGATATTGTCAGCCGTACCCGCAGCGCTCCCTGCCTTATCCGCGGGGAACTTGGTTCCGGAAAACATCTCTGCGCGGAACTGATTCATCAAAAAAACGGTCTGACGCCGGACACGCTGTACACCAAAAGTTGTGAAAACATCACCACCAACGAAATGCTGGGGGATCTATTTGGCGTGGAAGGCGATAACGAGATATATGGACCGCGGCGCAAGGGTTTGCTGGAAAAATACAGTAACGGCACTCTGATCCTCAATGATATAGAAAAGCTTTCGCTGGAGGTGCAGAACAAACTGCTGCTCTATCTGGAAAACCATGTTTTCATGGTACCCGGCTCCAAAAGGATTGTGGAAAGCCAGACACGGATTATAGGACTCACCTCCCATAATCTGGAATGGTTTGTCCGTCATCAAAATTTTAACTCCGGTCTTTTTTACCGGCTGAATGCCTTTGAAATTATTCTGCCCCCCCTGCGCGAGCGGCGGGATGATATTGAGCAGCTGGCCAATTATTATCTGCAATACTACAACAATCAACTGGGTAAGGAGATACGTTCCGTTTCCCCGGTAACCCTGCAGATGATGCGCGAGTATAACTGGCCGGGAAATATCACCGAGTTGAAAAATATCATGGAGCGGGCGGTCATTCTCTCCTCCTCCAACCAGATATTGCCGGAGGACCTGCCCGACAACCTGCAAAACGACATGAGCATGCGTCAAAGCAGTGAATATATCGGCAACTGCACGCTTAAGGAACTGGAACGCATTCATATACACCACGTTTTGCTGCGTACCAAGGGCAACAAATCCAAGGCCGCCGAGGTGTTGGATATTTCCCGCACCACCCTGCGCGAAAAGATGCGTATTTACAGCATAGAAGTCTAATCCCCCTTAATAGAATCTCTTTCCATTGAACAATTATTTCTCCGATTAACAGATTTGGTAAAACATGCACTTGTAAAACCGACAATATCATTTATAAATGTATTTGGAGAGATTTTCACGATGTACTGTTTAAAAAAATCTTTAATACTATTCTGGACTATTTATTTTTTATTTTCAATAACCCCAGGTCAGGATGTCAATGCAGACAGACCTGGATTTAGCACGGGCACATATACAGTTGACCCCGGTTTTATAAATGTAGAAAGCGGATTTTCCGTTGACTACGAAAATAGCGGATCCCGTTTTAACAACTTTACCGTTCCTTACCTCAACATACGTTTTGGAATTTCAAAAAACATTGAATTGGGTGTTCTATGGGATGGTTCTACCATATCTACATCACCGCAAGGCAGAATCACAGAACTTAGCGATTTAAGTTTTTCCGGAAAGGTGGCACTTAAGGAAGAGTTAAAATACAACCTTACCCTGATGGGAATAGTGACCGTACCTCAAAAAAATGAAATTTTGGGCTCATATGCCCCTACTCTTGCTCTGTTGGGCGATTATAGCATCTCATCGGATATTTCTGCATCGGGGATGATTCAAATTGCCGCGGAAGAAGGCAACGGTTCAACAAATCTTTATATTCAACCCGCTCTGGGCGTGACTTTTTCCCACTCTTCGGAATTTGATACTTTTATAGAATTCTATATGGATATTCCTTATAGCAATGATACAAAAAATCCTTACAGCATATATATTATTGACGGAGGATTTACATATGCTATCTATTCCAATATGGTTATAGACCTAAGTGGTGGACTTATACAAGGCAACGGGAATCAATTTTTTATAAGTGGTGGAATCGCAATACGCCTATAAGAAAAATGTATATACTAATTTTAATTTTTTTTCCTAGTTCTAAATTGCTATCCCTCCAGAAC
>JALXBH010000263.1 GCA_026991535.1 Calditrichia bacterium
CCGGCGGAATCGCCACCAATATCGGCATTCACTTTTTTGACATGCTGATCTGGATATTCGGCAAGGTACAGCAGGTAAAGGTGTTTAAATCGGAAGCCCGGCGCAGCAGCGGCTATCTGGAGCTGGAAAAAGCCCGGGTGCGCTGGTATCTCAGTCTTGAAAAAAGCGACCTGCCGGAAAAGGCGCGTCAGGAGGGCAAGCCCACTTTCCGTTCCATCACGCGTGACGGCCGGGAAATCGAGTTTTCCGGCGGTTTTACCGATCTGCATACCACCATCTATAAAAATGTGCTGGAAGGCAGGGGCTTTGGTCTGCAAGAAGCCCGGCCATCCATAGAAACGGCTTACGCCATACGCCATGCCCGCACGGAGAAACCGGGGAGCGGAGAAGCTCATCCCTTTTTAAACGAGGATTGATCTCATGAAAAATGATTTTTTTGTCCACGAATCGGCCTATGTTGATGATAATGTGACCATTGGCGCCGGAACAAAGGTCTGGCATTTCAGCCATATTCAGAGCGGTTCGCGCATTGGTGAGAATTGTGTTTTCGGACAGAATGTAAATGTGGGCAACAATGTAGTTATTGGCAACGGTTGCAAGGTGCAAAACAACGTCTCCATCTATGAAGGGGTGGAGTTGGAGGATTTTGTTTTTTGCGGCCCCTCGATGGTTTTTACCAACATCCTGGAACCGCGGTGCGAATTTCCCCAGCGGGGCAGCACTTTTTATTTAAAAACCAAAGTGGGCCGGGGCGCTTCCATAGGCGCCAATGCCACCATCGTTTGCGGACATGATATCGGCCGCTACGCCTTTATCGCCGCCGGGGCGGTGGTTACCAAACAGGTGCCCGATTACGCGCTGATGGCCGGAGTGCCGGCCCGTCGGCTGGGCTGGATGGGCCGGCACGGCGCGCGCCTGCGGGAAAAAAGTCCGGGGGAGTGGCTTTGTCCCAAAAGCGGCTGGCGTTACCGTGAGGAAAACGGTCTGCTGCACTGTCTGGATAAGAAAGAAGACGAAGCTTTATAAACCTGCCCTTTTTCCCGCGCCGTTAAGTTATATTTCTCACTTTTTTAGGAGGTAACATGCGAAATGTGCTGATCTTGAGTCTTCTTTTTTTATCCGTATCCTGCGCGCCAAAGCTTGCCCTGAAAAAAGAGGCCGATCTTGACCGTTTGAATATATGTGTTGTCTATACGGTAGAAACGGATTCCGTTTTTGCCGCCAGGATCGATAGCACCGTAAATACCTTTATCGATCAATATAACAGAGGCAGGCACTCTTTCTACCTGGATGGCTGCTCCGGCGGGGATGAAAAGACCCTGAATGTGGAAATCGGCGAGACGGAGCTGATTTCGGAGAAACAACAGCAGATGGCCACGCTGGTTTCGGCGTTGGGTATCGCGCTGCCCGTGGCCATGGTGGCCTCGGGCTCCAACTTCTGGGTTGCTTTTTATTATTTACCCAAAAACAGAACTTTTGTGTGGTTTAAGCTAAGCGAAGATATTAACGCTTCTTCCGAGATCGCCCAGGCCCGGCGTATCGAATCTTCTCCTTTTTACGGAGATATGTCCAAACAAATGGCCCGGCAATCGGCCTCCCTTTATGAAATGATGGGCAAAGTGATGAAGGAACTGGAGGAGAGCTACAGGAAGAACCGAAGGAAAAAGTAATCTAAACCTCCTGCCCATTTTCGGAGGGTTTTGGAGTTAACGGAGTGGGTGGCCCCCACCCTGACCCTGCTCAAACTTTGGGGAGGAAAAACGGTATGGGCTATCGTGGTTTTTTTACTGTGCGGCGGGAAAAATGAAAAACAGAGGTGCTATGCGGGTAATGGGCACCTCCTCCACGGAGTGGGGGAGGATTAAGGAGGGGGCCCGGTGAACTTTTCATGAATATCCCGTGTGGTAACTTTAGCCGGCCGTTAACATTATGTGAATATCTGCCCTTAGTGTGTCTCCGTAATCAATTCATACCAAGGAGACCCTTATGGCACAACGATTTTTTTTATTAATGTTAAGCGCGCTTTTCGCCTTAACCGCATGTAGCGAAGAGAGCATGGAACCCGCGACAACATCGGCGACATTTGATGTTACCGTTTCCATCATATCCACGGCCAGGGCCTTTCCCGCCAGCGGTGTGTTCAACACGCCGGAGGGGGCAACGGACCCCGCGCCTATTTTTCCCGGTGAATCCTATGCCGTAACTTTTGACGCCCCGCCGGGAGCCCGGCTTTCCTTTGCCACCATGATGGTACAATCCAATGACTTCTTTTACGCGCCGGCGGAAGAGGGCATAGCCCTGTTTGATGACAGCGGCAATCCCGTCAGCGGCGATGTCACCGATCAGATAATGTTATGGGACGCGGGCACGGAAGCGGATCAGGAACCGGGAGTGGGTGCGGATCAGGCCCCGAGGCAAAGCGGCGCCAATACCGGCGCTCCCGATAGTGACAATACCGTGCGCCTTGCCGCCGATACCTTTGGCAATCTTCCTGCCGTAAACGCGGTGATTAAGGCAACGCTTACCGCCAACTCGACCACCAATTTTACCCTGCGTATCACAAATGTTTCCGATGGCAGCACGCTGTCCACCTCCGCGGGCAGCGTGGCCGTACCCATGGCCCCCGGTGTTTATGTGGTTCATAGCGCGCCATCGCCCCTGTTTACGGCCGGTTCTCCGGCTCAAAACGGTCTGGAAGGCATTGCCGAGGACGGCGATCCGTCAACGATGGCCGCCTATCTGTCTGATAACACGGGCATAACCGATCTGCTGGCCCCCGGTGTTTATGTGGTACACACCAACCCGGACCCCCTGTTCACTTCCGGTTCGGCCGATCGCGGAGAAGGGCTGGAGAATCTGGCCGAGGATGGTGATCCCTCAGCTCTGGCTGCCGCCGTGCAGACCGCCGCCGGCGTAAAAGCTTCCGGGATATTTAACACCCCCGTGGGCGCTGCTGCGCCCGGACCTCTTACACCCGGTAACAGCTACAGCTTTAGCGTCGAGGCTGAAGAGGGTGACTATCTCTCCTTTGCCACCATGTATGTTCAGTCCAACGATCTGTTTTACGCTCCGGACGGCAAGGGGATAGCCCTGTTTGAAGGCGGCAGCGCTGTAAGCGGCGATGTAACCGCGCAAATTATGCTGTGGGACGCCGGTACCGAGGTGAATGAAAAACCGGGCTTTGGTATCAGCCAGGCGCCGCGCCAGTCGGGAGCCAACAGTGGCGCGGAGGAAAACGGCACGGTCAGACCCGTGGATGACGGCTTTACCTATCCGGCGGTCAACCAGGTGATCCGCGTGACCATAGAACCGCGTTGATATTTCCCTCCCCGGGGCCGTTCGCCGGAGAAGGCGGACGGCCTTTTTTGTTTCCGTCACAGCCTGTTCCCGCACTCACCCGGGTAAATCCGGGGGTTAACGCTATTGCCCCTCCCCTACACCCCTCACCGAAGATTTCTCACTGCGTTCGAAATGACACAATGCAGGCCAACCGTCATTTCGGGAAGTGCAGCGACGAGAAATCCTTTACTGCCGCCCGGGGCGGGGGAGACGACGTCAACATCCGCAGGGAACCGGGGCAAATATAAAACCTTCCGGCAAAATCAGATGCTTTTATCCGCCCATGACCTCACCCCTCCCCGAGGGTTCGGGGAGGGGCCGGGGGATGAGTTCCCAACCTGGCCGGACGGCTAAAGTGCATCGTCAAAACCAAATCCTGGCAGTGGGTGTTCATT
>JALXBH010000264.1 GCA_026991535.1 Calditrichia bacterium
CCTCCTTCCCGCTAACGGCGGCAATATTGACCATATCCCGGCCATATTGCCGGGTCATTTCCATAACGATTTTAAGCCACCGTTCATAAAGCCCCAAATCATTCAAGGCAAACTCACCGGTATGCGCTGCCGGTACAACGGAACGGGCGCCGCTACGGATGTAATACAGGGTGAGCAGACGCTGGTAGGATTCGTCCATCGTCTTTTCCGGCGTCAGGGCCAGGGGACTGGGGACAAAAACACCGCCCATGCTTAACAGGGATGCTTTTTCTTTACTTAGGGGAATCATTCAAATACTCGGTTAATCGGGTTAAAGCTGAGGTTGCCGGCGCTTCTCTCACCAACAACTTTTAAGGTTATAGATACTTTTATAAACACAACAATTCAACGCGAAATTATCCAACGGCAGAATAAAGAATTTAGTGGTTACGTCACCGTTCCACGCGGCCGCCGCCACCGCCGGTCGCCAGTTTTTCCACCTCCTCCGCGCTAGCCAGGTTAACATCTCCGGGAATGGTCTGTTTAAGACAGGATGCAGCCACGGCAAACTCCAGGGCCTCCCGGCTTTTCTCCCTGGTCAACAGGCCGTAAATCAGACCGGCGGCAAAGGCGTCTCCCCCGCCCACGCGATCCACCAGCCGAATGGTGTATTTGCGGGACAGCGCCGGGGTTTTACAATCCCTGTTATCAAGCAAAAGGGCGCTCCAGCCGTTTTCGGAGGCGGAACGGCTCTCCCTTAAGGTGATGGCTACCGTTTTAAATCCGTAGCGCTTTTTCAATGTCCGGGCCGTTTCAGCATAAGCCTCCATGTTCAGCTGCCCCTTGTGTACATCGCCGGCGGAAATGGTCAGGCCGAGACTTTTTTGCGCATCCTCCTCATTGGCGATACAAACATCCACATAGCTCATCAGCGGTTGCATCACCTGTTGCGCTTCCCGCGGACTCCATAGTTTTTTGCGGTAATTAAGATCGCAGCTTATGGTAACACCGGCCCGGCGGGCGGCGGCGCAGGCCATCTCCAGGGCCTGGCGGCAGGGCTCTCCCAGGGCGGGAGTGATCCCCGTCCAGTGAAACCAGCCCGCATCCCGGAAGAGCGCATCCCAGTCCACCTCCCGGCCGTCAATGGCGGAAACAGCGGAATGTGCCCGGTCATAGATCACCTTTGAGGGGCGCTGGCTGGCGCCGGTTTCCAGAAAATATATCCCGATACGCTCGCCGCCACGCAGGATATGGCTTGTATCCACCCCATGCCCGCGCAGCATATTCACGGCGGCCTGCCCCAGTTCATTCTCCGGCAGGCGGGTTACAAAGGCGCTTTGCAGGCCAAAGTTGGCCAGGGAAACCGCCACGTTGGCCTCACCGCCGCCATAATGCACATCAAATCGATCAGCCTGCATAAAGCGGCTAAAACCGGGTGTGGAAAGACGCAGCATAATCTCGCCGAATGTCACAACTTTCATATTTACCCTCCCTTTCCGATTGCATCAGCCCTTTGCACGGGCAACCTTAATATTATCACACAGTTCGCGGGCGCGGCGGGTTAGCAGTTCCCACTCCCCACGTGCGATGATTTCCTTGTTCAACAGGGCGGAACCAACCCCCACGGCACAGGCGCCGGCCCGGATCCACTCTCCGGCATTTTCCACGGTGACGCCCCCGGTGGGCATCAGCCTGAGGTGGGGCATGGGCGCCAGCACTGCTTTAAAAAAGGCCATACCGGAAATATTAGCCGGAAAAACCTTGACGATATCCGCCCCCGCCTCAAAAGCCTGTTGAATTTCCGTGGGCGAAAAAGCGCCCGGCAGGGCCGGCACCTCCCCGGCATGAGCCGCTTCGATGATCTCTTTTTTATAAACCGGCGAAACCACATAACGGGCCCCCGCCTCAACGGCCCGGCGGGCGGTTGCCCCGTCCAGTACCGATCCCACTCCCACAAAGAACCCTTCACCGGCCAGGCGGCTTATGGCCTGCAAGGCGCCGGAGGTGGTCATGGTGATCTCGATGGCTTCCAGCCCGCCCAGACGCAGGGCCGCGGCCGCCTTAAGCAACTTATCCGCATCGGGCAGGCGCACCACGGCCACCGCCCCGCTTTCCATTATTTTGCGGGTTATTTCCTTGCGACTCATCCTTTTTTCCTTTCCCCTGAACATCCTTCCCAAAGTCCGTACAGATACATGGCGCCCAAAGCGCGATCGTATAAACCGTAACCGGGGCGCCCCGCTTCCCCCCAGATCATGCGGCCATGATCGGGACGCATGGGGCCGCGGAAACCGGTTTCCCTATAGGCCTCCACAACAGCGGCCATGTCCACATCGCCCGCCGCTCCGGGATGGGCCGTTTCATAAAAGTCCCGGGCGCCAACGCGCCGGATATTGCGGCAGTGGGCAAAATGAATACGGCCACGGCCCCCGATACGGCGCACCATGCCCGGCAGATCGTTTTCCGGCAGGGGCCCCAGAGAGCCGGTACAAAAGGTGATCCCATTGGCCGGACTATCTACCAGACTCAACAGGCGGTTGATATTCTCCTCATTGGTGATGATACGCGGCAGCCCGAAAATGGACCAGGGCGGATCATCGGGGTGGATGGCCATTTTGACGCCGCTTTTTTCCGCCACCGGCACCACACGCTCCAGAAACCAGGCCAGATTGTCCCATAAACGTTCCCCGTCCACGGCCTTGTAGGCTTCCAAAAGCCTGTTCAGCTCACCGGCGGTATAGGCGGCCGCCCAGCCCGGCAGTTCCCCCGTGCCCCGGCTCAGATCGATCTCCCGCAAGGCGGCATCCCTGTAACTCAGGGTGTCGGAGCCGTCGGCCATTCTCAAAGACAGATCGGTGCGTGTCCAGTCGAAAACAGGCATAAAGTTATAGCATAAAACCGGAATGCCGGCCCGGCCCATATTTTCGATGCTTTGCATGTAATGATCCACCCAGCGCTCCCGTTCCGGCCGGCCCAGCTTTATATCCTCATGCACCGGAATACTCTCGATCACCTCCAGACGGAGACCGGCCCCCTCAACCCTCTCCTTCAAGGCTACAATTTTTTCCAAAGGCCAGGCTGCCCCCACCGGAACATCGTACAAAGCGCTGACAATACCCGCCACTACGGGAATCTGTCTGATTTTTTGCAACGTCACCGGATCGTCCGCGCCATACCAGCGAAAGGTCATTTTCATTTGCGATCTCCTTTATCAAACGCCGCTAAAGGCGGAAAAGCCGCCATCCACGGCCACAACGGTACCGGTTACAAAACATGAAGCATCCGAGATCAGCCAGATCACGGCCCCGGCCAGATCCTCCGGGGCACCGTAACGCCCGGCCGGGGTATGTTGTAATATGGCCAGGCCGCGTGGTGTGGGCTTTCCGCTTTCTTTATCCACCAGTAGAAAACGGTTCTGCCTGGTAAGAAAAAAACCGGGGGCAATGGCATTGACCCGGATTTTGGGGGAGTATTCCTGCGCCATGTGCACGGCCAGCCATTGTGTAAAATTGCTCAGCGCCGCCTTGGCCGCCGAATAGGCCGGTATGCGCGTCAGCGGACGAAAGGCGTTCATGGACGAGATGTTTAAAATCACCCCCCGGCCGGACTGGGCAAAGTAGGCGCCGAATACCTGGGAAGGTATCACCGTGCCGGTCAGATTCAGCTCCAGCACATTATTAAAGGCCTGGGCCGGAATATCGAAGAAACTTTTTTCCGCGGAAGTGGTCGCCCGCGGATCGTT
>JALXBH010000265.1 GCA_026991535.1 Calditrichia bacterium
GCCCGTAAGGGAATTAAAAATAATAACAAAACGAATATGCTTTTCATGGCCGACCTTTTTTGGTTTTTAACGGTTTCGTCAAAGGGGCTATTCCCTCAACACGCCGCTTGTGCATAGTGTAGCCATAATCGGGGCACAATTCAATGGCATACCGCACATCGGGGACGCGCCCTTCAACTGGATGCGGGGAGCCACGGGGGTGGGGCGGCATCATCGGCATAAAAAAACCCCCGGCGGTAGTGCCGGGGTTACAGTCTGACCTGACGGCCTGTTTACTTCATCAACAGCATGCGGCGCACGGCGGAATATTTTCCGGCCTCCAGGCGATAGACATACATACCCGAAGCCAGGCGCGAGGCGTCGAAGGCCACGCTGTAGCGACCCGCCTCCTTGTAACCGTTCACCAGATCGGCCACCTTGCGACCGGTCAGGTCATAAACGGCCAGACGCACGTTCGACCCCTGCGGCAGATCGAAAACGATGTGCGTGAGCGGGTTAAAGGGGTTGGGATAGTTTTGTTCCAATCCGTAGCTTGCGGGCAGGGTAAATCCACTGGTAAATGCTTCCGTGCTCTTATTCAACGGCGTCAATTCTCCGGTTGGGCGGAGAACCGTATATTCCAACGGAACATGATTGGAAAAGCCGATACGGAAATAACCCTTGCTGCTTTGACCCGAAGCCAATATCAGGTGATGTGTCCTGCCTTCCCGTTGTTCCGCGGCCAATGGTTTCAGATCAGACAGGCGATAAGATTGCAATAGCGTTTCTTCTTGTCCTGAAACAAAATAGATAGCGAACAACGTTTCCCCGGCCAAACCTTCGGGAAGATCATTCTTTTGTAAAACCGTAATATCCAGCGTCAGTTCCCCGGAGCTTACCGCCTCGAACGTATCGCCGTGATTATTCTCATCCCAAACAAAAGGACGTCCTTCAAAACGCATGTTCGATATATCCACGCTCAGCATGGCCTCTCCAAAACCATATATCAGACGCCGCGAGGAAGTCATCTTCTCCGTTCCGGCGGCTTGACTGCTTGTTTTGGGAACGAACGTACCACCGCCGCCCTCCCCCGCGGCAGGCGCTTCATAGTGGTGTTTGATCAGATAAGGAAGGCTGTTATATTTGTTATACACCAGAGTTTCATTATTATGGGGTGTGGCGGAAGGATACCGACCCGGGCCAAGGGCGGTACGCGACCAGCCGCTTGTTTTCTTTGCCTTATACAGTGTACCCCCGTTTTCATAAACCACCGATTCCAGCCAGGCATTACCGGCATCCCAACTGACGGAAGGATTCGAACTGTCATCCGGGTCTTCAATGACCGTGGACTGAGATGAAAAAGTGTTAGCCGATGCATTCCAGCCACGTTCATAAATATTATGGCTGCCTGTCTCATCGTTCAGAGCCACCCAGGCGATCTTGGCCGTGCCACCGGAGTAAGCAACCGAAGCGTTTTTGTTGCCCAGGCTGAACAGATTCTGAACGCTTACTTTTTTTGACGATGACCAACTCTCGCCGGCCGAATTCCAGTTGCGCAGGTATATATCATCATTGTAGGTATAAACCAGCGCTATATCGCCAAAATAAAAATTGTCGGGATCCATGTCGGGCATAACCACATTGGCGCAGATGGCCGGTTGAGAACCGCTTACGTTGAGCCCGGCATATTGCCAGGCGCCGTTCTTACGCAGCCAGGTTTTGACATTGCCGTTGATATTGGAGGCCACCATCACCCGCAGGGGATTTTCGGTAAGGGCGATCACCGGGGTGGGCGTGGTTGAGGAGGTAAAGGAAGCGATGGTTTCCGTGGGACTCCAGTAATAGGAATCGTTATTATTGTTGTAATATCGATAGCGGATATGCCAGGTGTTGCCGACTTTTTGCGCCCAGGTAAAATAGGCGATATTGCCCCGGGTAGCGACGGAAGGGTTATAGTTTCCGCCCTGACCGTCGCTGACCCTGGTTTCGGTCAGCCAGTCAAAGTTGCCATTTGTGGTTTGGTCATCGGTTTCGGCTTTACTGTACCAGACCTCGCTTCCGTCGGCGTAGGCCATAAAACAGATGTATTTTTTACCGCTGCCGTAAAGATAACCGTCATATTTTTCCAGCGAGCGGGCCAGCACCCGGCTGTAATTAGGACCGGTGGCCGTGGTTTTGTTGCTCACCAGATGGCCCTTGTATACCGCCTCGGCCGCGGCGCCCGCGTCGTTAAAGACCAGCGGCGTTTCAACAGTGTCGGCATTTTGAAAGGTGACGCTCGTGCCGCTCCAGTTTTGAAAATGCCAGGTAACGCTCTCGCCGTGCTCGCTGGTGGTCTGCGTTTGGTCTGCTTTAACGGAGTAGTAGGGAGGATTCCATGTACCATTTTGGTATCCTTGCCCAAGTAAAATGCCCTGAAATTTTGAAGCATAGCCCAGATCCGTTGATGAACTAACGGTTACAAACGGTGCATTTAAACCCAGATTATGATACCCATAGGGGGCCGTATAAAAAGCCGGGTCGCCTTCATTTATCAGCCAGGGGTCTTTTATGGAAATCGTCATGGAACCGGGAGCATCTTCTCCACCCGGCAATTTTATTCGAAGAGTGGCACTTCCCGTGGATTCACCAAATCGGGCCTCTATTAAATTTGTTTCGTTAGAAATGAAAAAGTCCTTATAATTGGCCAGATCTGCTTCATTGGAATACCAATGCTTAAATTTTTGATTTTTTGATTGCACATACGAGGGGTTCAGTTTTAACTTTTCATATTCATTAAGATTCAAAAAGGTATTAAAATCTCTCCATCGGTTTACAGTACTCCTCCAGTGCAACGGGGTAATATAGCTATTTAAATTTTCTCCGGTGGAGGAAATTGAATTAAACTGAACGGAATGTGGTTGATCACTTAATACCGTGGGGTATACGGTTGCGGATGTTAAGGTTCCAAAATCGCTGCCGGTAACTACCACATAAGCTTTTATATAATCTCCCGTCTGTGTTTCAATCCATGATTCATCTTTTCCATATCCGGATGAAATGACCCAGCGGTCATTGACGGATTCATACAAATGCCATTCATAAAAGTATGAATTATCAGTAGGGATCAGAGTTTCCCCTAAATATATTTCCGCTTTAAATGTAGCCTTATAATTTTCAGGTGATAAATACCAATCATCCACAATAACTATACTTGTGGAATAGCTATCCTGAGCATAAACAAAGATAGTAGAAAGTTCGAATATCAAAAAAAATACTAAAAATAACTTTTTCATATTTTTCCTTCCTTTTTTGATGTTAAATGTTTTATATGTCTACGTAAAACAGTTTATTATTTCCTCCTTTCTTATCTTCTTCTGCCCATCAGGATATGCGCCGCGCCAACGACAATTCCATTAAGCGTATGACCTGTGGCCACAACAAGATCATCCTTTGTGGCCACTGCCTGATAGGTGTTGGAGTTAAGGCTGACGTCCTTCCATGACAGACCGTTCCAATGAACCAGCAGACCAAGATGGCCCACGAGAAAATAGTTGTTAAAACGGTCTCCGCGGATACTTTCCTTTAGTATGGGAGGTATATTTTTTATTTTTTTCCAGTAAGAACCGCGCAGGTCGTTTTGATAGAAGCCGTCTCCACAGAGATACCATTTCCGGCCATTCATGCTCCACACCGAAGTCAGGGAATAGGGCAGGCCTTCTGTTTTCAGTTCT
>JALXBH010000266.1 GCA_026991535.1 Calditrichia bacterium
CTGTGCAGCCCCTGAATGGTGGTAAAAATGATGGAAATATCCTCATCCTCCGCGTCGCGGAAGGTTTCGCCCGCATGAATGCGGATGCGCCGGTTGCCGATAAACAGTTGCGGCGCAAAGAGATATTTGGCGGAATGAGAGTTTAAAAAATTTCCACGGGTTTTTTCGATGATATTGCTGCTGTTGACAAAAAAGAGAAAACGGCGATAACCCAGACGGTAAAGATGCAGCATGGCGCCGGCCATGATCAGTGTTTTTCCGCTGCCTGTGGCCATGTGGAAAAGCCATTGCGCCGGTTGCGCGGGGAGGGTGCTCAGCCGTTCTGTTAAGCGCAACAGGGCCTGCCGCTGATAGGGGCGCAAGGGCAGGGCCGGGTTCAGGTTCTCCGTGATTTCCGCCGGTAAACGGTTGTTCGGGTTAACGGCATGGCTATCCATTAAGGGCCTCCATTAAAAAACGGCCGAGTTGCACGCCGCGACCCGTTTTTTTTAAGCGGTAATAAAGCGAGGGAAAGGTTTTTGCGGCTGTATCGAGAGGCGGGGAATGCACCTGACGCTTCATGCCGCCGTTTTGCCAGCGCAGACTATAGCTCCGGTAACGGCCGGCGATGGCCCTTTCCAGCTCAGGCGGCCGCTTCATGCGCACATATCTGCTCAGATCCCGGCGATATTCCGGCGCCGGGGGGCCGTTTTCGCTAAAGGGAATAACCACCTTGTCCAGTTCCTTGAAAACAAAGGTTTCTTCATTTTGCGCCCAGGTGATGATGAACAGGCGCAGGCCCGACTGTAGCCGTAATATTTCCTGCGAAGTCCAGCGGCGGATATCATCGCCTTGGGGTAAACGGCATTGAAAATAGTCGTTGTTGCAGTGTTTTAAAACACCTGTTTTGCGCGCGTTTTGAAACTCGATAATGGCCAGCGGCTTATAGGCGCGGTTGCAGACAAAACAATCGATGTTGGCGGGCCAGGGGGTGCCGTGCCTGCGCAGGGCTTTGTCAAAAGCGGGTAGTTCCGCCGCCTCGCGAAAGTTTTTGGTAGAGACCCAGCCTTTAATCTCCCGGATCCAGGCGGCAAAAGCCCGGTAGGATTTAAAGGTACGTATATAATTCAGGCGGTTGATGGCCGGTAGTTCCAGCAGATAGACGCGCTCGCGCTCGTTGTTGTAAAGCACATAGGAAAGGGCCAGACCGAAACGGCGGGCAAAATTTATTTTACACAAAAGACCGTCGCGCCCTTCCAGGGAGATGATGGAACGCAGTACGGCGCCGCGCGTGGCCCGTTTGGCGGAGTCGATGCTTACCCGGGCCCGCTCAAGGAGATGGGTAACGCGATCTTCCGTGTTTTGATTGTATCCTTCCAGGGATTCAAGACGAAAGGGCGTCTCCCGGGTCAGCAGTTGCCGTGCCCAGTTAAAATCCGCGCTTCTTTCCGAGGTCTCTTTTCTGAAGTTACTTAATGCCATCGTGCCGTAAACGGTAAAATTGTCGGGTAAGGTTTTTGTCTTCATCCGTCAGCTTCCAGTCACGGTCGTCCATTTCCGCCCGGGGGACGTAGAGCATGTTTTTATCCAGAAGAGCGGTCAGCATCTGTTTGAGCTGTGTTAAATCCTTTTCCCCGCGCAGGGTTTTTAAAATCTCCCGTTGCTGATCCTGAGCGCCGTAATAGAGAAAAGGACTTGCCAACACGGTTTCCGCCATTTGCAACAGTTCTTCCCGGTCGTTGAGGGCAAGAATCTCATCCAGCACGGCCCGCGCGCCCCGGGCCAGTTCGGCATACACCAGGCTTTCCCCGCCCAGCACCTTACGCACGCGGGATAGGGTAACGGTTTCAATGTAGTCCAGTTGTTCGCACAGGATAAAGGAGCGCCGCACTCCTTCCCGCTCATTCAACTCCAGCACGGCCTGGGCGGTAGAGCCGCTGCCTGCAAAAAAATCGAGGATGATGTCGTTTTCCCCGCTGGCAAAGGAGATGATTTTTTTTAACAGATTTACGGACTTGGGGTTGTCGAACATCTTTTGGCCCATCAGGGTTTCCAATTGGCGGGTGGACCTGCGGTTATCTTCATAATAGTAGCTTTTTAGCAGCTCGGTGGCGGTTTCGATGCGCTTTTTGATCCGGGGAACGGTTGTCTCATCGGCGCCCCACAAAACATCCCCCCTTTCCGCCGCGCGCCAAAAGGTTTGCTCCGGCCAGCGGTAACCGTTGACCGGTTTGCGGCACACCTTTTTTGTCGTGGGATGAATGATGTCAAAATCATATCCGCCGGGACGCGTGTTGGCGGAGTTGCCGGGATAAAACACGCCCTTGTCATCCACATAACAGTAATGGGCCACACCGGAAAGATCATATTGGTTTGACTTTTTAACACTGTTGATCCATGCGCGCAGCTCTTTCTCGATCGTCTCCGTATCGTGGCCATGGGTTTCCCTAAGGGCGCGGTAGCGATTAATGATCAGCCGCGCCTTCTCCGACGGACGCTGCCACTTGGGGAGCATCGCCTTGTTGCGGGCATAGCAAAGCAGATATTCATGCTCAATGGATATCTGCCGGGCATTGTTATCCGTGGCCGTTTCCCAGATGATTTCACCGACAAAATTGGCGCGGCCGTAAATCTCATCGCACAACACCTTAAGGTAGGCCTGCTCATTAATATCGATGGAGATAAAAATAACGCCGTCATCGCGCAGCAGGGCGCGGGCAACCTCCAGGCGGTTTTTCATAAAGGTCAGCCAGGTTGAATGATTAAAGCCGTCATTGTAACCAAAGCTGTCCTTGCCCGTGTTGTAAGGCGGATCGATGTAGATCAGCTTAATCCGGCCGGCGTAAATTTCCCTGAGGCTGTGCAAGGTGATCAGGTTATTGCCTTTGATCAGATAATTATCGTTAAAACGCAGCCGCTGCGGTTTTTCGTCGTGCTGACCGTAACAGCGCTTCCAGCCGCGGAGGGCCTTGGGCTCCAGCAGACGGTCTATTTCTGCCGCGTCCATCACTTCATTAAAGAATATCTCATTACGTGACTCGGACTCCCGGCTTTGTCCGGCGGGAAGAAGTCCGTCTTTGTAGGGGAATGAGAGCACCACGGCATTATCTTCCGAAAAAAAACGATCGTTAACCGTTATGCCAATCTTGTTTTTAAATGCAGTAAGACTACCGGGCATAAAGCGGACGGAACCGGCAAAGCGGATAAAGCGGGTGGCGTCAAAAACCGTCAGACCCCGTATATCTTTAAAAAAATAACGACGGGCGCGGGGGTCATGCAAAAGCAATTCCAGTAGCTGCTCATCCAGACGCCTGGCTGCTTCCAGCACGGTGTTGCGCAAAGGTCTGCCTCCGGCGCCAAACCGGGGGTGCGCGGCCAACAGGGCCTGAATATGACTGTAAAGATCGTTCATAGGTGCGTGATGATGGTTTTTCGGATCGGGCTAAGTTATTGTCCCCCGCGCTTACAATCAATTGCGGGAAGCCGGGAAAAATGAAGGCCCCTCTCCGCGCTCAGGTGAGGGGAGAAGACGCGTTTTTCCTGGCAGAGCCTTATAATGGACCCCAAAAACTGGACAACCGTTTAAGGTGAATTATTCAACTTAAAGGATGGTTAAATGGCACGCAAGAGATACAGTTCAGAATTCAAATCGAAAGTAGCATTGGAAGCATTAAAAGG
>JALXBH010000267.1 GCA_026991535.1 Calditrichia bacterium
GCCATTAGCCGCCCTTTGTAGTCCCAGGCGTTTAGCAATATCGCTTACCCTGTCCATCCGGGCCATCCTTCAAAGCCTTCGGGGTTCTGGTGATATGGTGGCCGGGCCTCAACCGGGAACATATACCATAAATGAAGAGAATCATTTAAGGCATACGCTAAAAGCTCATAAGCCCACAATATAGCCGGGTGTTTTACGCTATATTTGTCACGGGATATATCGGCTATCCTTTTTGCGGATTCTTCCATTTCCTCAAATTTGCCGGTTCCTAATATCTCTATCTTTTGCGCTTGCGGGTAAATCCTGGGATCAGTATAGCCCCTTTTTATTGTCTTTTCTGTGTAAGCATTATGTAAAAGAACGCCGACCAGCGGAGCAACGAAAAATATATATTCCCCTTCTATGTATCCGATTGCATATAAAGTTTCGTCGATAAAATCCGCGTCCTCTTCCTTTACCCTATATCCGTCATGAAAGTTTTTTTCCATTATTCCCCCGGAAGTTTAAAGTTTAAAAAATCGTCTTCCGCTTCCGTCCGGTTCTCAGCGTTAAGGATATAATCGTTTAAATCTTCAACGGAAAAATATAACCGCCTCCCGTTTAGTTTGTGGTAAGGAATTTTCCTTTCATGAACATAGCCGTATAATGTCGCTTTAGGGATTCCGGTATATTCCGCCGCCTCTTCCAGGGATAAAAAAGGCTTTTCCCGGTTCCTTATCATTTCCTCTATACGGGCTAAACGCTCATTGATTGCCTCTAAATCGCTCATAGCAAAACACCTTTTTATAAATTGCACTTTGCTATAATATAAACCGTTTTTTCTGGTGTGTTGGGGATAATTAGGGGATATTTTGGGGATAGGCTATCCCGAAATTGCATAAAGCGTAAGATTTCTTACTCTGGCGGGTTTACCCCCTGCCGTGGCTCAAACTTTATTCCGTTGTCGCCGGGGATATTTTTATAATGCTTACGGATGTCCCGGATGATGTCAAAGGGGATACCGCCGGGGAAGGCGTCGCATATATAAACCGATTCTCCTTGGTAATATTCTTCTGGTGATTCTGGAATGTAAGGCCCAATAGGATTCTGCTCCCCGTAATACCACTTACCGGTTGACCCCTTTGCCTGGTTAAAACCTCTAAAAAATTTACAATCCGCACAATCGGGTCTACTTGGAAGCATTTAGCCGCCTTACCGTGAATTGAATCATCGCCTTATATTGCCTATATTTAACCGTACTTGCTTTGCAACCCCGGTATGCTTTCTATGGCATCCGGGGTTTTTTATATCCTGTTACACTTTGAAGATTATTATTTACCTGGGTAAGTCTTTGGGGTCTATTCCTTCGCGTGGCTCAAACTTTATTCCATTATCGCCTTTTACGTTCTTGTAATGTTTGCGTATATCTCGAAAAATATCAAAAGGGATACCATCGGGAAAAGCGTCACACGCATAAGCAGATTTTCCCTGGTAGTATTCTTCAGGGGATTCAGGAATAAAAGGCCCTATGGGGTTTTGCTCCCCGTAATAGTATTTACGCCCTTCCGTCAATTCATCTGATATATGTCTCGGTTTATGCTTACACGCAAAAAGGCATAATGGGCTAACCGGTTCCATCAGATTTTCCAATCACCTTTAAACGCCATCCCTTTTTCCGGTCATTTTCAAGAAAATTGTTTCTAAAGTCTGTTTTTTCTTTGCCCTGAAATGAATCTTTAACCTTTTGATTGGTTCTAAATTTTACGCCTTGCATATCCGAACGCTTTACCCAATTTCCCCCAGCAAATAAGATATTGTATATTATTTGCGCGTGTTCATCATTAAAATAAACAACCTTATCATTAAATTCGCATTTAACCTTATGGGGTTTACCTTCCCGCTTTAAAATTTCCGTCTTTAATATCCCTGATTCCGTTATCCAGGTCTGTTCTTCTATGCCGCTATTATTTCTTAAATCTGCAATCATTTCTATTTCTTTTTTTTCGTCTTCTAAGAATTTAGCATAAACGGAAAGGCTTTTATTTATGTCCCTGCTTGCTGTTGTCCCGTCTTCCTTTGAATGGTTCATATATGCCTTTAAAAGTGGCCTTACATCATCAAGCAATTTATTAAGAAATTCTATTTTTTCCCTGGGATCGGTTAAGATAAAAAGCTCATCTTTTACATTCTGTTTATTTAACAAATATTCATCACGACCGTTTGAAGTGTCTTTGTGTACCGGTTCCCGGTCATCTGTTAATTGTATAATCATGCTATAAACCCTATATTTAGCCGTTCTCGGTCTTTACCCCGGTATGCTCCCCTATGGCATCCGGGGTTTTTTATGCCCCCTACATGGCCTTTATACCCTTATTTCGGGGTATAAACTCATATTGCCGCGCAATATCTTCTTGCTCTGCTCCGTCTTTTCCTTTATTTCGTCAAGCCTGTTTTCTATTCTTTGCAATGCCCTGTTTATTGTTAGCGTTGCTCTTTCCGTGAATACCGTTTGCTCTTCCACGGTGCTTAATGCAATATTGGCCGTTTCAATCGTCGCTATTTCCTCATTTAACACGTCTTGCATTTGTGTAATTAAAACAAGTAATTCACGCGGGTTTAAAACATCTTCCACGTTATTAATACCTGTAATATTCTGGCTCATTATAGCCCCCTTTCATTAAATAGTTGGTAGTCTGTCGATGGCTTCATCTTTTTTGCTGTCAATTAACCGCGCGTAAATCTGTGTTACTTTTACGTCTTTATGGCCCAGCAATTTAGATACAGTGTAAATATCATTACCCGCCGAAAGGCAAAGCGTTGCAAAAGTATGCCGCCCGCAATGCCATGTAATCTTTTTATTTATTCCCGCATCCCTGGCCCATCGGCGTATATGATCATTTGAGCAATTCGCTGTAACAACATTAAACACCTTACCTGCATGAACCTTCCTGCCCCTCTTCTGGCTCTCTATAATTTCAAGCGCGTTTTTGCTTAACTTCATGCGCTCCATTCCTTTAGTTTTTTGTTGCTGATAATTGATATAACCGTCTTGTATATTTTCCCATGTTATTTTTTTTATATCAGAAAAGCGAAGCCCCGTAAAACATGAAAATAAAAAGGCCCTTTTTGTTTGCTCACTCATGCAGGGGGTATCTTTTAATTTTTTTATCTCTTCAATAGTTAAAAAATCCCTTCTTGTTTCTTGTTTGCTTATCTGTATTTGTTGAGCAGGATTTATATAAATAATTTGCTCCCTGATAGCCCGGTTTAAAGTGGCTTTGAGAACAGAAAAATAAACATGGGCCGTATTCCTTGATTTTATATCAGGATGTTTTAAAAGATAGTTTTTAAAACCCTCGCAATAGGCACGGTCTACCCGCCCAATCGAAAAACCCGCCGGGGTATATTTTTTTAAATGTTTTAGTGTATTCATCCAGGGGCTATCTTTTCTTGTTAGTTGTGAAATTATGCCTTCAATATATTTTATTAGTAGTATGTCCTGCTTTTTATCATAAAGTTGAAAGTTGTATTTATCTTCATGAAATTTTATTTCATGCCGGTCACGTATCCGCAAAGCAAGTTTTAAATTGTCATTATCAATACGCGCGTTTTCTTTAAGCCCGGAATAATAAATTTTTAAATACTCTCTTACCCTTTGGTTGTTTTTAAAATATTCAAGCAGGAAGGTATAGCCGGACTTAGTTTTTTTTGCCCGGAGTTTTACTATTTTATGCCGGTTTACTGTTTTAAGGTATTCCCGAAGTTTTGTATTGTGGTCGGCTTGTTTTTTTGGTTGTGGGTATAATGGAAGGATTGACGCGCTACTGCTCATTATTTGTACTCACTTTACTTTGTATTACTTGCCTTAACTACCGGAATAACAATACCCTATTCCGTGGGCCGGAATAGGGCCGGTTCGTGACAAAATAGCACAAAATAACAGCGAGATCAATATCTATAAGTGCATATATAACAGCTATTTACAAAATAACAGAAAACAGTAAAAAGCTGTCTTTTACTATCGTATCCAACGCACTTTTTGTATTTGTTCACCGTTTTATTTAAAAGCGGCTTTCACATATTCCCGGCGCATGCGGGCAATGGCGGAGATGGAAATCTCCTTGGGACACACCGCTTCACATTCCTGAATATTGGTGCAGGCGCCGAAGAGTTCCGCATCCATTTGGGCTACCATATTTTGTACCCGTGTGGCTGCCTCTATGCGTCCCTGGGGCAACAATGACAGTTGTGATATCTTTGCTCCCACAAACAGGGAGGCGGAGGCATTGGGGCAGGCTGCTACACAGGCTCCGCAGCCGATACAGGCCGCCATATCCATGGCCAGCTCCGCGTCCGGTTTGGGCACGGCAATAATGTTGGCGTCCGGCGCGCTGCCCGTTTTGGTGGAGATATAGCCCCCGGCGGAAATAATACGGTCAAAGGCGCTGCGATCAACCACCAGGTCTTTAATGACGGGAAAGGCCTTGGCGCGCCAGGGTTCCAATAGTACCGTTTCGCCATCCTTAAAGTGGCGCATATGCAGCTGGCATACGGTTGTGGCCTTTTCCTGGCCATGGGGTATGCCATTAATAACAATGCCACAGGTACCGCAAATACCTTCACGGCAGTCGCTGTCAAACTCGACGGGTTCTTCGCCTTTTTTTGTTAAATCCTCATTTAACACATCCAGCATTTCCAGAAAGGACATCTCCGTGGAAACATCCTTTACGTCATAGGAAACAAGCTCGCCTTTTGCATCCGGAGCGCTTTGCCGCCAAATTTTCAATTTTAAGTTTATAGTCTTTTCCATTCCCAGCTCCTTTATTTATAGCTACGCTGAGTGAGTTTAACATTTTCAAAAACCAGCTCTTCCTTATGCAGGGCCTGAATCTTATCCTCGCCCAGGTATTCCCATGCCGCCACATAAGAGAATTCTTCATCGTTACGCTTGGCTTCACCCTCTTCAGTCTGGCTTTCTTCACGGAAATGTCCGCCACAGGACTCTTCGCGGTTGAGTGCGTCCCGGGCCATCAGTTCACCCAGTTCCAGATAGTCCGCCAGGCGTCCGGCCTGTTCAAGGGCCTTGTTCAGGTTTTTATCACTACCGGTAACGTTGATGTTGCTCCAGAACTCTTCGCGTAATTTGGGGATTTCCTGCAAGGCCTTTTCCAGCCCTTCTTTATTGCGGGCCATGCCCACATAGTTCCACATGATGTGGCCCAGTTCCCGGTGAATCTCGCGAACGGTCTTTTTGCCTTTAACGGCCAAAAGCTTATTTACCCTTTCCGTAACGGCGTTACGGGCTTCCTTAAAAGCATCGCTTTCGGTATGAAGCTTGTCGGCCTTGACGCCGGCCAGATAGTCATTAATCGTGTAGGGCAGTACAAAATAGCCGTCGGCCAGGCCTTGCATCAGGGCGGAAGCACCGAGACGATTGGCGCCATGGTCGGAAAAGTTAGCCTCACCGGCCACATACAGGCCGGGGATGGTACTCATCAGATTGTAATCGACCCATAATCCGCCCATGGTATAGTGAACGGCGGGGTAAATACGCATCGGTACCTTGTAGGGGTTTTCATCGGTGATTTTTTCATACATATCAAACAGATTGCCGTAACGCTCGCGGATGGTCTGCTCGCCGAACTCCCTGATGGCATCGGCAAAGTCAAGATATACCGCCAGGCCGGTGGTGCCTACGCCCAGGCCTTCATCACACACCTGCTTGGCATTGCGTGAAGCCACATCCCGCGGTACCAGGTTGCCAAAGCTGGGGTAACGCTCTTCCAGATAGTAATAGCGTTCTTCATCGGGTATTTCCGCCGGTGGTCGTTTATCGCCTTTTTTACGCGGCACCCATACCCGTCCGTCATTACGCAGGCTTTCGCTCATCAAGGTCAGCTTGGACTGATGATCCCCGGAAACAGGAATACAGGTGGGGTGGATTTGCGTATAACAGGGGTTGGCATACATGGCCCCCCGCTTATGGCTGCGCCAGGCGGCGGTAGCGTTGGAGTTCACGGCGTTGGTGGAAAGATAGAAAACATTACCGTAACCGCCGGTAGCCAGAACAACCGCGTGCCCGGCATAGGACTCCAGCTCGCCCGTTACCAGATTCCGCACCACGATGCCCCGGGCATGGCCATCCTCCACAACCAGGTCCAGCATTTCCCGCCGGGAAAAAATTTCCACCATGCCGGCATCTACTTGGCGCATCAATGCGCTGTAGGCGCCGAGAAGCAACTGTTGCCCTGTTTGACCCCGGGCGTAAAAGGTTCGGGATACCTGGGCTCCGCCAAAGGAGCGGTTGGCCAGATTGCCGCCATATTCACGGGCGAATGGCACGCCCTGTGCCGTGGCCTGGTCGATAATGTTGTTGGAAACCTGAGCCAGACGGTACACATTGGCCTCGCGGGAGCGATAGTCGCCTCCCTTGATGGTGTCATAAAAAAGACGCCAGATACTATCGTTATCGTTGGGGTAATTTTTGGCGGCATTGATGCCTCCCTGGGCGGCAATACTGTGCGCCCGGCGTGGAGAGTCTTGAATACAAAAAGATTTTACATGATAGCCCAGTTCGGCCAGTGAGGCCGCGGCAGAGGCGCCCGCCAAACCGGTGCCGACAATCAGAACGGTATATTTTCTTTTATTCTTGGGGTTAACCAGCTTAATCGCTGCCTTATGGGCGTCCCACTTTTGTGCCAGGGGACCCGCCGGAATTTTGGAATCGAGTGTCATGCTGCGCCTCCTGTCAATAATACAAATAGGGGAATCCCTATAAATCCAATGGCTACGAAAACGGCGATGCCTGTGCCGATTTTTGTCATAAGCGGTGTGAAACGCGGCCCGTTAAGGCCCAGGGATTGAAAGGCGCTCCAAACGCCGTGGCTCAGATGCAGGCCGAGCAGGGACATCATCACAATGTAATAGGTAACATTGAGCGGATCGCTGAAGTATTCATGCACGGTTCTGTAGAGGTCGCGGATGACCACGCCACCGACTTCATATTCATAATAGGAGCCGTATTTAAAGTGCAAAAGATGCAGGACTATAAAAATAAACAGTAATATACCTGTATATATCATGCTGGATGTGGCCAGGCCGCGTTTGCTAACGCCACCCTTGCCCGCGGTTTTTACATAGCTTATGGATCGCGCCCGGTTGTTTTCCCATGTGACGCGCACCGCATAAAAAATATGGAACAGCAGTGATAAAACAAGTACAAGCTCCGCAACATAAATTATGGGTCCCAAACTGATAAGGGTATGGGCCCATTTGTTGAAAGGATCGGGATCGGGGTTAAGCAATAGGAGGTTCTCTAACAGGTGGATAACAATAAATGTTGCCCACATGAGTCCTGTTATACCAAGTATTAGCTTTTTACCGATGGTCGAACTAAAAATTTGAGAAAAACGCATTTCTAATCTCCATCTGGTTTAAACTAGGTAAGAAAGGGTAATTTACACATCCTGCATTTGTCCGGCAATAAATTTTATATGCCATTTACATTCATAAAGGAATAATGACGGAAAAAGGCCGGTCAGCGCCATTGATCTACCTTTCGGCGTGAAGTACTGTCTTCTTTAATGGCTTCAAATGAAACCCGGCCAAGCACCTGGCCCTGGTCATTTTCAATATCAATCCGCCATTCTCCCGGGATTATATTCTTTTTATATGTGTAGCCCCGATAACCTCTGGCCCGTCCACCCTGAATAGAATATGAAAGGCGGTCCGTCGTTTGCCATTCTTCTTTTTGGGGGTTGTACCATTGCCAGTGATGAAATATGCGGGTTTTTAAATCCGTGGGTGCAAATACCGCGGAAAAGCAATAAACGGAATCGCTTCCGCTAAAATAGAAGGGATCATCCGATGTGGTAAAAAAACGGTACCACTCCGGTTTTAAATAGGTAAGGCGGTAACCCTGGTCTGTTTTTTTTACGGAATGGAAGGCTCCGGCATACTTTAAACTCAGGGGCACCGGCGGAATAATATTGCTAAAGTACACCACATTAAAAAAGATGAAAATGGCAACCAGGGGTTTGATCAACGGTTTGAGACGCGTGATATATTGGCCGTCGATTTTTTTACCCAGAAAAAAAACCATACCCAGTGTAAGGCCGCTGCTCATCAGACCGCTGCTAATAAACAGCCAGGCGGAAATTGTTTTAAAAATAACGGGCAGGAAAAAGATGAAGAAGGAAAACAGGGCCAGGTAATAAAAAATAATCTGCATATAAAAGGCTTTTATGCGGTCGCGGATAAACTCGTTGGTTACCAGTAACAGAAACAGAAATAGCAAAAAGAGCCAGTTTTTTGTTAAAGCCGCGCTTTTAAAATAGTAAACCACATAGCTGCTAAACAAGCCGCCAAAAAAGAACTGCAGGGCATTGGGCAGCAGGTGACGATATTTCAGGATAACGGGAGTTGTTATTTTCTTTTCTTCCAGGAGATTGGTTAACATTATCAACAGACCGGCCAGTATGATATAGCTAAGGAGGATGAGATTGTCACTCAGGCGGTCAATACGGTCCAGAGTCATGCTGTCCCATAAAAAACCGGCGATAAATGATATGAGTGGGAAATAGCGTTCATTTTGTTTATAGACGGCCCGTAAACGTGTGGTTGTATCGTTGATCTTTTTTCTCACTCGTAAATGTCCTTTACCTGTGGGCTTAAATTACGAAATACGGATGTTTTATTAAGTTACATGCTGTAATATAAGGTATTTTTCTGGTTTTATTCAAAGGCCGTGAATTCCCGTTGTTATCAGGCTGCGGATTATCCGTTGTTAGCGTTATATCCCGATGAAAAGGATGCCCCGGATATGCGGGGTAAAATGGAGATTGAAAGCTTTTTTTCGTTTCTTGTTTTATTTCTTAATAAACTTTTCATAAATTAGCCGACTAATCAGACAACAATGACTTATATTAAACTGGAGAACTTCTATGAAGTATTTTATTTCTTTATTGGCAATAGTTGCCTTTCTTTCCCTCACCGCCTGTGGCGGCGATAAAGCCCCCAAGGCTGAAGCACAAAAGACGCAATCCAACAACCCGGGCGGTTTAACGGATTTTCAGATGGAGAATGGTATTGGCCCGGTAACGGAGAAAATCGTACTGGGAGATATCGACAATGCCAAGGTTAAACTTGGAGAAGAGATGTTTAAAGCCAAGTGTGCCCCCTGCCACAAGCTGGATAAACGCTTTGTCGGGCCGGCTCTGCGCTATGTGACCGAGCGTCGCACTCCCGAATATATCCTGAACATGATTCTGAATCCGGATCAAATGGTTAAGGAGCATCCGGAAGCCAAAAAAATGCTGGGTGAGTATCTTTCTCCCATGACCAATATGAACCTTACCGTGGATCAGGCCAAAGATTTGCTGGAATACCTGCGCTTTGCTGATAAGGAAGGTCGCGAGAAAAATATTGAGGCAGACCCTCCTTTTAAAAATCAAAAATAATCGATGACTTTCAGGCTCTCTCCATACAAGGGGAGAGCTTTTTTTTTAGAGATTTGTTTTAGTAGGTTGCAGTAAAAGCAGAGCAAAGATTTTTTGGGGAAACGTTATCCGGAGTTTGGGTAAGGGGCTGTCTTGTATATTTGCAAAAAATTAATATTTATATTGATATAGTAATTTTGTGTGCTTATATTAAGACATAAGAGTCTTTTATCACTTAACGTGACGAGGTTGAATGCTTCTTTCAAAGTCTTGTGTTTATGGTATTCGCGCGGTTTTATATCTGTCTGTGAATGATGAGAGGGAATATGTGCCGATAAAAGAGATTTCTGATAAAATGGGTATCTCTTTTCATTTCTTAACAAAAATTTTGCAGGTATTGACTAATGCGGGAATGATAAAATCTATGAAAGGAGCTAAGGGAGGGGTCGGTTTAAACCAACCCGCCTCATCTATCTCCCTGTACGATGTGATACGCGAGCTTGATGGTGAAACGCTTTTTGAAGAATGTGTTTTAGGTTTACCGGGGTGTGCCGACGATAACCCCTGTTCTATGCATAAAATTTGGCGTGTTACCAAGGCCGAACTGAAAAAAGAACTGGAAGAAGAAAATTTCGGTAGTCTGGCGCAACAGATCACCGAAGATGAAATACGCCTCTACGACGTTTAAAAAAAGCATACAATGAAAAAGAAAATCGTGATGGTCACGATTGTGAAAATACACACAACCGGAGGGAATATACTATGAAGGGTTTAATTATTGCCTTGCTTAGTTTATCGGTGCTGTTTGTCTCTTGTCAAAGGACGGGGAATCAGCAAAGTAGTACGGAAGACCTGACCAAAAATACACCAAAAGGTCAGGCTTCGGTGGTGGATGAAGAATCCTCCCCCAATATTTTACAACTTGCCATTCAGACCAAGGATCTGTCTACTCTGGTGGCAGCGGTTCAGGCCGCTGAAATTGAGCATGTTCTGGTAAATGCCGGTCCGTTAACCGTTTTTGCGCCGGTTAACTCGGCCTTTGATGCTCTGCCACCCGGAACCGTGGATGAGTTGCTTAAGCCGGAAAACAAGAAAAAGCTGGCTTATATTCTTACCAATCATGCCGCGCCCGGAACCTATAAGGGACGCCTGCTTAAGGACGGACGTAAAATATACATGGCCACGGGTGAATATATCGAGGTGACCCGTAAGGGCGACGACGTATATTTTGGCGGCGCCAAGATTTTAGCCACGGTGGACGCCTCCAATGGTGTTGTTCATCTGATCGATAAAGTTTTGGTTCCTGAAGAAAAATAGATTATGTACTAATAAACAAAAAGGGCATTGTTATGAAGTCAATGTACAAAAACGCTGTTATGGCGTTGGTTTTATTCGCCGGTCTCACTCTTGTTTCCTGTAACCAGGGGGGATCGAATAACGGGGGCGCCTTAAAAAGCTCTGCCGCGGAAAAGGTTTTTGTTGCACCGGGTGAGTATGATTCGCATTATGCGTTTATCTCAGGTGGTTTTAGCGGACAGCTTTCCGTTTATGGTTTACCGTCCGGTCGTTTGTTTAAAGTAATCCCCGTATTCTCGGTTGATGCCGAAAAAGCGTATGGTTTTAATGAAGAAACCAGGGATATGCTAAAAACTTCCCATGGATATATCCCCTGGGGTGACTCCCACCATCCTGATATTTCCCAGACGAATGGGGTTGTTGATGGTCGTTGGGTATTTATCAATGAGAACAACACACCGCGTATTGCCCGGGTAAGCCTGGAAACTTACGAAACCGCGGAAATTATCGAAATCCCCAACAGTGCGGGTAACCACAGTTCCTCTTTTGTTACGGAAAATACCGAGTATGTTGTGGCCGGTACCCGTTTTAGTGTACCCATTCCACAGCGTGATATTTCCATCAAGGATTACAAAGGTAACTTTAAAGCCGCCCTTTCTTTTATTAAGGTTGATCCCGAATCCGGAAATATGGACCTGGATTTTCAGGTACTGATGCCCGGTTTTGACTATGACCTTTCCCATCCAGGACGTGGTAAATCTCACGGGTGGTTCTTCTTCTCCACCTATAATACCGAAGAAGCCCATACTTTGCTTGAAGTAAATGCTTCGCAAAACGACAAGGATTTTATTGCCGCTGTTAACTGGAAAAAAGCCCAGGAATATATTAAGCAGGGTAAGTTTAAAACCATGCCGGCGAAATATGTACATAATGTGTATAGTGATGAAACCCACAGCACCATATCTACAACTAAAAAAAGTGTCCGTGTTTTGGATGCCTCCAAGCTGCCGGGTCTGGTATATTTGATGCCGACGCCGAAGTCTCCTCACGGCTGTGACGTTGATCCTTCCGGCGAGTATATCGTTGGCAGCGGTAAGTTGTCCGCCTCCATGACGGTGCACTCCTTCAGCAAAATGCTTAAAGCCATTGAAAATAAAGAGTTTGATGGCGAAGCCTATGGTATTCCTATTCTGAAATTCGAATCCACTTTGGCCGGTACGGTTGAGCAGCCGGGTCTTGGTCCGTTGCATACGGAGTTCGATGGTAAGGGCAATGCCTATACCACATTCTTTATTTCTTCAGAGGTTGTTAAGTGGAAATTGGGAACCTGGGAAGTGGTTGACCGTAAGCCGACCTACTATTCCGTTGGTCACCTGATGATTCCCGGTGGCAATTCCCGCAAGCCTTTTGGCAAGTACCTTGTGGCCATGAACAAAATCACCAAAGACCGTTACCTGCCGACCGGTCCCGAGGTTACCCAGTCGGCTCAGCTTTATGACATCTCCGGTGAGAAAATGGAACTGTTGCTGGACTTCCCGACCGTGGGCGAGCCGCATTATGCCGCCGGTGCTCCGGCCGAAGTTGTTAAAGGATTTTCCAAAAAATTCTTTAAGCTGGAAGAAAATAAACATCCTTATGCCACAAAGAGCGAGGATGATGTCCGCGTGGTACGCGATGGTAAAAATGTGCATGTTTATATGACAGCCATCCGCAGCCACTTTGCTCCCGATAATATTGAAGGCATTAAGGTGGGCGACCGTGTTTATTTCCATGTAACCAACCTGGAGCAAGATTATGACGTGCCCCATGGTATCTCCATGATTGGTGCCAATACATCCGAGTTGTTGATTATGCCGGGGCAGACGGAGACCTTTGTTTGGGAACCCAAGCAAGTGGGTGTGTGGCCGTTCTATTGTACAGATTTCTGTTCCGCGTTGCATCAGGAAATGCAAGGTTATGTACGTGTATCGCCGCGTAATTCCAATGTAAAACTTTCCTGGTCGTTGGACGACGAATAATCTATCAGGGGGGGTAAAAATAACCTGAAACGATTAATTGTAAATAATAGCCCCGGTCAAGGGGCTATTATTTTTTATCAAAGAATTGGATAAGATGATGAAAAAGTCAAAAATACTGATGATAACAGGATCACTGCTCTTGTTGACCCTGTTTGCATTGCCCCTGTGGAATATCACACTGGAAGCACCGCAATATCCGGATCCGCTTGGCCTGGATATACATATTGATAAACTGGCTGACGGTAACAATCCCAATGATGTGAGGAATATTGACCTTCTAAATCATTATATCGGAATGGATCGGCTGCCGGAAGACATGCTGGAGTTTAAAATATTTCCCATTGTCGTCCTGGTTATGGCTATTCTGGGCGTGTTGGCCGGACTGAGCGGCAAACCCCGGCTCTATCTAACCTGGGTAATAATTATGGCCATACTGGGTGTGGCCGGTATCTATGACTTTTATTCGTGGCTTTATCATTATGGCCACAACCTGAACCCCCATGCGATATTAAAATTCGTGGACAAAAACGGTAATCCCATGGCTTATGATCCGCCGGTGTTCGGTACCAAGCAATTACTTAACTTTACCGTACACTCCTATCCGGCATCCGGGGCATATACCATGATGGTTGGAATAGTTATGGCCATATGGGCGTTTGTGACAGGAAAAAAAGAAGGATAAGGTTATGAAGAAGTATATCCTGTTTTTTATAGTAGCCCTGGTGCTTGTTTCCTGCTCCGTGGAACCCAGGCCCATTGACTATGGATCGGATGCCTGTTCATTTTGCAAGATGACCATCGTGGATAAGCAGCATGCCACGGAAATTGTCACTTCCAAAGGTAAGGCGCTGAAGTATGATTCCATAGAATGTATGATGCGGGATCTGAAAAACCATAAACAGGATGAGATTGCACTTTATTTGGTTACGGATTTTGTCCGGCCCGGAAATTGGGTGGACGCCAACAAAGCAACGTATTTGATTAGCGAAAATATTCCCAGCCCCATGGGCGCCAATCTTTCCGCGTTTAAAAAGCGTGATGAAGCGGAAAAAGTGTGGAAGGAAGAGACGGGGGAGCTGCTGGACTGGAGTGAACTGCGGGAGCGTTTTTAAACGCGCCGCTTACCCCATGTGACCTTTAACTTTGCAAGAAGTGCATATCCTGACCGGTGTGCACTTCTTTTTTTATAGGATGTATCATGAAGATAGAAAAGCTTTTAATAATCGGACTGTTGCTGGCCTCATCCCTTTCCGCCGCATCCCGTACCGTGGGAGCGGAAGAGGCGTTAACATCCATTGGCGAGGCTATGAAAGTTTCCGCGCCCGGCGATACCATTTTTATTCAACCCGGCACCTATCGGGAAGAGACCATATACATCGACAAGCCCCTGGTGATTATCGGAAGGGATTATCCGGTAATCGATGGCATGAACAAAGGTTACATTCTGGAGGTGCGCAGCGACAGCGTTACCGTAAAGGGGCTGATGTTGATTAATGTACAAAAAAGCTATACCAAGGCCTATTCCGCCATTCATGTTTATGGCAGTAAAAACTTTGTTATAGAAGACAATAAGCTACGTAATTCGTTTTTCGGCATATTGATAGAACGATCCAAAGAGGGACTTATCCGCGGAAACAGGGTTATCGGTAATGCCGTAACCGAACAGAGCTCCGGCAACGGCATCCATGCCTGGCATTCCGACAGGCTTACCATCAGTGACAACCATGTGGAGGGAATGCGCGACGGTATCTATCTGGAATTTGTAAATAAAAGCGAAATTGTTGGCAACCTAAGCCGTAACAATGTCCGCTACGGGCTGCATTTTATGTTTTCCAATGATGATCGATATCTGCAAAACCGCTTTGAAAATAACGGCGCCGGCGTTGCGGTGATGTTTTCCAAGAGAATAGACATGCGGCAGAATGAATTCGCCCTTAATTGGGGTTCCGCTTCTTACGGACTGCTGCTTAAAGAGATACTGGAAGGTGAAATCGTGGATAACACATTTCACCGAAATACCATTGGTATCAGCGCGGACGGGGCCAGCAAAATCACTTTCAGTCATAATAATTTTGATAACAACGGCTGGGCCATACGTTTCCATGGCGCCTGTTATGACAATGACATCACAAAGAACAATTTTCGCCATAACGCGCTGGATATTTCGTATAAGGGGCCCATCAACGGCAACGTGTTTGACCAGAACTACTGGAGTGAATACGCAGGATACGACTTGGATAAAAATAATGTGGGCGATGTTCCTTACAGGCCCGTTAAATTGTTCTCCTATGTGGTGAATAAAACACCGGAAACCATTATATTGTTACGCAGCCTGTTTGTAGATATTATAAACTTTTCGGAAAAAGTGTCACCGATCATGACGCCCGATAACCTGAAAGACAACCGCCCACTTATGAAACCGGTAGAGATTGATGATAGAAGTTAGGAAACTGAATAAAAGCTATGGCCCCGTTGACGTTCTAAAAGGTATTGACATCACTTTTGACCGGGGAGAAATAACGGCCATTTTAGGGCCAAACGGTTCCGGTAAAACTACGTTGATTAAAAGCATACTGGGCATGGTTATTCCCAATAGTGGCGAGATTTTACTTGACGAACAGAATGTCCTCGGAAGTTGGCGCTACCGGGATAAAATATCCTATGTACCGCAGATAGCCAATTTTCCCGGCAATTTGAAGGTGGCCGAGTTGATACGGATGATTAGGGACATCCGGCCGGGTGCCATGAATCATGAAAAGTTGATCGATTTGTTAAAGTTGCAACCTTTTCTGGATAAAAAGCTGGTTGCCCTTTCCGGCGGAACGCGCCAAAAAGTGAACCTTGTACTGGCCTTTATGTTTGACGCGCCGCTAATTGTGCTGGATGAACCCACGGCGGGGCTGGACCCCGTGGCTCTGATTTTGCTAAAGCAAATGATTGCCGGGGAAAAAGCTAAGGGAAAGACCATCCTGATTACTACCCATATAATGAATTTGGTGGAAGAGATTGCAGACAAGGTGGTGTTCTTACTGGACGGCCTCATTTATTTTCATGGGACGGTTGCCGAGTTGCGGGAAAAGACGGGAGAAGGAAATCTGGAAAAGGCTATTGCGGCCATATTAAGGGATAGTTATGCTTAAAATATTAAAATACAGCTTTATGGATCTGATGCGCAGCCGTTGGAGCTATGTCTATTTTTTCTTTTATCTGGTGCTGGGCTTTGTCTTATTCTTTTTAAACAGTGACGTCACCAAGGCGGTTATAACGCTGATGAATGTTATTATCGTCCTCACACCGTTAATCGGTACTATTTTCGGCGTTATGTACTTTTACAGCTCCCGTGAATTTACGGAGCTTTTGCTGGCTCAGCCGCTAAAACGTAAAACGATTTTTGCAGGACAATACCTCGGTGTAAGCCTCTCCCTGAGCATGAGCCTGGTTGTGGGCGTGGGTATACCTTTTGTTATATACGGCATCTTCGGCTCCGCGGCTATTTGGGATTTTAGTACCTTGTTGCTGGTAGGTGCCTTTCTGACCTTTATTTTTGTCGCTTTATCCTTTAACCTGGCTCTGGCCTTTAAGGATAGGATTAAGGGCTTTGGCTTTTCCATTTTGATGTGGCTGTTTATGGCGGTGATTTACGACGGTTTGTTTTTGCTTAGCATGATGATCTTCGATGATTATCCCCTGGACAAACTGGCCCTGGGGGCAACCCTTTTTAATCCGATAGACCTTTCGCGGATATTGATTTTGCTTAAACTGGATATTTCCGCCCTGCTGGGATATACGGGGGCGGTTTTTAAAAACTTTTTCGGTACGGGACTGGGGCTGCTCCTCTCCCTGATCATGCTTTCCGTATGGGTGCTTATCCCGGGGGCGCTTATGTTACGCCAGGCGGAGAAAAAAGACTTTTAAGACAGGGGGCAGTCTGTTTTATATTGTTTTGGGAGAGATATAAAACAGTTCCTCGGCGATACCGGGAACAAAAGCGTGCCAGTCATCCACCTCCGCGCGCAAGCCCATGATGCCGGCCGTGGGCAAATTATCCAGCCGTTGGCCCAAAAAGTGGTTTATTAGCCGGGTCAATCCCGGATTATGTCCCACCAGCAGAACCTCGTTATGCTCGTTATCCAGATCGCTTATAATGGCGGTAAGTATTTTCAGGGAGGCCATGTAAAGCAGTTCGGATTGCCGAATGCGACACAGCGGAAAGTTTACGGATGAAAATAACAGGAGGGCCGTGGTTGTCGCCCTGTTGGCCGGGCTGCAAAGGATCAGCTCGGGATGGGCCGCCCGTTGGTGCAGGGCGTCGCCCATGCGCGGGACATCCTCTTTCCCCCTGGGATTCAGCGGACGTTCAAAATCATTTTCCGCGCCCGTAGTCCAGGAGGACTTTCCATGACGCATTATATACAGAGTTTTCATAAATTCACTCCTTTATAATCATAAGGAAATATAGTGAAAATTATAATATTGAGTAGCGGATTAAAGAAAAAGAGTAAAAGCCGGGCCCTGGCCCGTTTTGCCTATGCGCAGTTAAACGAGATGGGTGTGGAAGTCTCTTTTATAAATATGCAGGATTATGATCTGCCCTTTTGTGACGCGGAAAATGAAACCATGCACCATCCGCGGGTGGTAAGCCTGAGGGAAGAATTGCATAAAGCGGATGCCCTGATTGTGGCCACGCCGGTTTATAACTACAATGGAAACAGCACATTGAAAAATGTTATGGAACTTACCGGCCCCGCCTGGCGGGATAAGGTAGTGGGATTTTTGTGTGCGGCGGGTGGTGAAAAAAGTTATATGTCCATCATGAGCCTGGCAAACAATTTAATGCTGGATTTCCGTTGCCTGATCATACCGAAATTTGTTTATGCCACCGACAGGGATTTTGACGCTGAACTGACAATTTCCCCGGAAATAAAAAAGCGCATAACAGAACAAAACAAAATGGCGCTCCGGCTGAGCCGCGCCTTAAAATAGATCAATTGGAACTTATCCATTTAAAGATAACTTTTTCCAGCTCTCCCGGTTTGATCGGTTTGCTGATATAATCGTCCATGCCCGCTTCCAGGCATCGCTCCCGGTCATGTTTCATGGCGTTGGCCGTCATGGCTATGATGGGTATGTGGTGGGCGTCATCTTCGCGGCCGCGTATGCCGCGGGTGGCTTCCAGCCCGTCCATGACCGGCATTTGCATATCCATCAGGATGATGTCATAGCTTTCTTTTTCAAAGGCTTCCAGAGCCTCTTTGCCGTTGCCGGCGCATGAGGTATGAAAACCGAACTTGCGCAACATTTTTACGGCGACCTTTTGGTTGATAAGATTATCCTCAACAAGCAGCACCCGGCCCCTGGCGGTCTGCTGTTCCCTGTTCCCGCTGTTTGACGTGGAGTTATCCCGGTCGCTCTCTTCTCCGTAAATATTGGACAGGGTTTCGTATAAGAGCGAAATTTTTAAAGGTTTGGTTAAGAAACCGTCAAAACCCAGTTCAAACATCCTTTTGGCGTCACCCCGTTGACTGGCCGCGGTAATCATTATCATTTTTGTTGACGATATATCGGGGCTGTTTTTGATAAGCTGACAAAGCTGATCGCCTGATATCCCCGGCATTTTAAGATCGATCAGGGCAAAATCAATGGGATGATCCGTGGCGTTGTAAATTTTAAGTATATCAAGTGCGTCCTGGGCGTTTTCCGCTTCAAAAATTTCACAACCGCAAGACTTCATCTGCATCTTTAAAATTTCCCGATCTGTTTTGTTGTCATCCACGATTAGCGCACGTTTTGAAGAAAAATCGTGCCCGGCCGGGGCGCTTTTTTCAGACGGTATAACTTTTTTAAGCGGAATTGAGAACCAGAATAGGGAACCGCAGTCGGGTTCGCTCTCAAAACCGATTTCACCTCCCATAAGGGTGGTCAGCTTTTTGGAAATGGCCAGTCCCAATCCGGTTCCGCCAAACTTACGGGTGGTGGAGGCGTCTACCTGGGAAAAGGATTTAAACAATCGATCCCTGTGTTCATCGGGTATGCCGATACCCGTATCGAGTACGGAGAAGGTGTAATAGGCCTGTTCCTCATTCTCTTTTTCGATTTCCACCCAAATATTAACGCGTCCCTTCGACGTAAATTTGATGGCATTACCGGCAAGATTGATCAGGATTTGGCGTATTCTTCCCGGATCACCGTTTACATATGCGTGAGTGCCGGGTTCCAGAAAACACTTGAAGTCCAGCCCTTTTTCATCGGTTTTTATCACCAGCAGATCGGATACTTCCTCCAGCATTTTTTTAAGGTCAAAGTCGATATATTCCAGCTCCAGTTTCCCGGCCTCAATTTTTGAGAAGTCGAGAATATCGTTAATAACGGTTAACAGGGCGTCGGCCGAAGAAGCAATAGTGGCGATATATTCCCGCTGTTCCACATCCAGCGGCGTGTCCATCATCAGGTGGGCCATGCCGAGAACGCCGTTCATGGGTGTGCGTATTTCATGGCTCATGGATGCCAGGAATTCGCTTTTCATGCGCGAAAGAGCTTCGGCCTTTTCCTTGGCTTCCCGCATCTCTTCCTCGGCAATCTTCCGAATAATCAGGGTTGCTATTTTTTCGGCAATATATTTCAGAAGTTCCATATCCTCCTGATCATAGGCGTCGGGGTTATCATAGTCCTGAACGACCAGAATGCCGAAAACCTCGTTGTTGTTTTTCAGCGGCACGCCCATCCAACATTTTGAAAGAGGCCCGCTCAGTTCAATCTCTCCCTTATCCGCAAGGTGTTTCAACTCCGATGAGGTAAGTATCCTGGCCTGACCCTGGCGATAGATATAATGGGTGCATGTATGGCTCATGTCCAGCGGAGGCATTTCATTGGACGGGGCGTCATGATCGAAAACAACGGGAAAATGATACCGGTTCTGCTTTTTGTTATAAAGGGCGATATAAAAATTTTGCGTGTCAATAAAGGGGCTGATCCCCTGGCGTATATTAATAATCAGTTCCTTTAGGGTGGTGGAAATGCCCGCGGATTGCGAGAGCTTATCCACGATCTTGCGTATCTTCTCCTTTTGCTTCCTGTCGGAGATATCCCGTACCATGGCGTAAAGAACGTCTTCTCTGCCGATTTTGATTTTTCTTAAGGCAACCTCGCAGTCAAACTCTGTACCATCCAAACGTTTGTGCAGCCATTCGAAACGCTGGGGACCTTCTGTATAGGCGGCGCGGATTTTTTCCTGAGCCAGTTCACGGGAGTTGGCTCCATTCGGCTGATATTCGGGTGAAAGATCAGCGGGATGCAGCTTTCTAAACTCTTCCACGTTGTCTACCTTAAACATCTGCAGGGCGGCGTTATTGCAATCCAGAAATCCACTTTCATTGGTAATGGTAATGGCGTCTGTGGCATTGTCGAAAAGCGTTTGAAATTTTTTCTCGTTTTCGGCCAACTCCGCTGTTCTTTCCTCTACTTTTCTTTCAAGGGATTCATTCAGTTGCTTAACCTTTAGCATGTTGTTGTTGGCTTCTTCGGTTTTTTCCTGAAGCTTTTCCACTAAATGAGCAAAGGTGCGGCCCAGCCGGGCAACTTCATCATGACCTTCAACGCGTATCTTAATATCCTTATCTCCCCTTGCCAGTTGACGGGCCTGCCGTGTCAGCTTAATGATGGGCGCGGTAAGACGCCGTACCACAAAAAAACCGATGATGCCGGTAAACAGAACGGCCAGCAAAGAGATCAGTATAACTTTGTTTTTTAAACCGGCAATGCTGGAAAGAATAACCTCCTCCCGGGCAATTAAAAAGAGCCCCAGAAAACGATTGTTGTCAAACTGACTAAGCGGTACCTTTACCGAAACGTGTAAATCCTGGTGTTGGGTTTCCCGGACAATATTAACTTTGTCGTATTTAAGGGATTTCCAGACCTGCGGATGATCGAGTACCATGCCGTTTTTCAAGCCATTCTCAAATTCCCAGTTGCGCAGGGGATTCGGATGTTCTATGATGCCGCCGGAGGAATTGGTAAGGATAATGTCATATTTATCATTTTTATCAAGCTCATCCAGCAACATTTGAGCATTGGTATTTATCACGATAATCGCGCCCGGTTTTTTTAGGGCGCCGGATTGTTCAAGTATGCCGATCAGCTTATCCAGACCCTTTTTGTATATCCGCTTATGCTTATGGTAGGCGTCGCTATCCAATATATTTAAAGCTTTATTTTTCTCCCCCTTTAAAACAAGAGAAAGAGCCTGCTTTTCCAGGGAAACCAGCTGATCGTTGGCGGATTGAACGGAGCGCATGGCCTTTAGGGCAAAGGAGCCCCCGAGTGCGAGACCCTTTTCGATGGCCCGTTGAAGATATTTTTCATTCTCATTATAGCGCTGAATCCATTTAACATCACCCGATTGGACCGCCGCCAGGGCGGACATGGTTAAAACCTCATCATAATATCTGATTTTACCGATGATATCGATACGTTCCGGAGACGTTGTGTAGCTTTTATCGACCGCATCATCGGTGAAAACCGGTACCACTATCCGTTGTGTTGGTCTGCGGGGATGCTCGATAACGCCATGCTCGCGATTCAGGGTTATGTCCGAAACATAAATTTCTCCGGGCAAAAGCATGGCCCCTTTTATGACGTAGGGCGCCGTGCCTTTATTTTGCAGTTCTTTGTCTCTGTGGATATGAATTTCCTTTTTTTCTCCATGGGGCGCATCTACCCTTACGATTTCCATGCCCGTGTCCAGGCGGATAAGCCGTACCTGTTGATAGTTCTTGGCGCGAACCATCAGGGAGAAGGCCTGTTCAAGATTCCGGCGCCACTCTGTTAAGCTCATTTTAGAGACCGGGTCGACATTGCCATGATTCAGAGCCCGCAAAATGCCATGCACACCCCGGGAGCTGCTTAAAAAGATCGCATCCTTCCGGGCGGCGTCTATGCTGCGTATCAGGCGTTCACTTTGACGTTCAGCGGCCTCCTGCATTAAAGAGACAGCCGATTTGATCAAAAGCTCTCGTGATGAGCGATAGGAAAACCAGCCCGCCAGGGAGACGGCAATAACGGTTACGATGGAGCCGGCAAGGGTCAGCTTCCAGATTATGGGCAGGCCTTTTTTAATTTTCATGATGCTTTATGTCCCGAATGTTCATGACGGATAAGGAGCGGTTTCCGTTTCCATCCCTTGAATGGTTTGACGGAGAAGAGGATGGTAACGCGGAAAGAATCGCCCAAGAGCGGGAACGTGCTGATGGGGAAGGTGTAGCGGGGACAGTCCTTCGCGGGAAAAACAATAGTACTCAGTTTATTTTTAACGTTCAAAACATATTCCGGGTCATTATTTTGATACTATGTTCGGCATGTGCTCCGGAAATGTTAAGGGCCTGCTCCGGAGTGAGCGGAAAACACAACATAAGCCGCAGGCCGGTAGAGTATTGCCCTCATCCCGGGGCCATATCCCGTGGTTCGCGGGGCTGTTTTTTTTCGTATCGTTTTATATTCCGCTTAAACTTTAGTTCTGGCGAGTAAAAGAAAGTTTTTTTATGTTAATATCTATTTCTCGGCAGAGAAACAGGCGTGACGACAACTTTTTTATAAATCCGGGGGTACGGGTACAATGACTTTCTCCATGTTAGATTATATTATCTTTTTTAGTTATATACTGGGTATTGTAGCTTTGGGATTTTTTGTTTCCCGGGAAAAGAAAGGCCATGCAAAAGACACCAATGACTATTTTCTGGCGGGCAATAAACTCACCTGGTGGGCCATCGGCGCGTCCCTGATTGCCGCCAATATTTCCGCCGAGCAGATTATCGGCATGTCCGGTTCCGGTTTTGCCGGCGGGCTGGCCATAGCCTCCTATGAGTGGATGGCCGCGCTAACCCTGCTGATTGTGGGTAAGTTTTTTTTACCCATATTCATCGAAAAAAAGATATATACCATTCCCGAGTTCATTGAGCAGCGTTACAACACAACCCTTAAAACCATTTTGGCCGTTTTTTGGATATTTCTGTTTGTTTTTGTCAACCTGACAACCGTAATGTTTCTGGGCGCCAAGGCGCTGGATACCATTTTGGGTAACGGAGACGGTAGTCTGTTGATGATAGCGATGGCCGGACTGGGATTGGTGGCGGCGGCCTATTCCCTTTATGGCGGTCTCTCCGCCGTGGCCTGGACCGATGTGATACAGGTGGTTCTGCTGGTACTTGGGGGATTGATCACCACCCTGATCGCTTTGGATTTTGTCACCCCGGAGGGGGGCATCCTAAACGGTTTTGCCCATGTGTATGACGTGGCCGGAAATAAATTCCATATGATCCTGGAAAGAAACAATCCTGAGTTTAACAACCTCCCCGGCATAGCCGTGCTGATCGGCGGTATGTGGATTGCCAATCTTTATTACTGGGGCTTTAATCAATATATCATCCAAAGGACACTGGCTGCCAAATCCCTGAAGGAAGCACAGCGTGGAATCGCCTTTGCCGCTTTTTTAAAGCTGATCATTCCCTTTATTGTGGTTATTCCCGGCATTGTGGCTTATGTTATGTATAGTCACCCCGAAGGTACGGTGTTGGTTGACGGGGTTCAAAGCGCTTTTAGCCGTCCCGATGGCGGTATTAATTACGATAAGGCCTACCCCTGGCTGATCAGCACCTTTGTACCAACCGGTCTTAAAGGGGTTGTGGTTGCCGCCCTTACCGCAGCTATTATCTCCTCTCTGGCCTCGATGATGAATTCGGTTTCTACCATTTTTACCATGGACATCTATAAACCCTATATCAATAAAGAGGCCTCCCAAAAGCAGTTGGTACGTACGGGCCGGATCGTTGCTTTGCTGGCCATTCTGATTGCCCTGTTCATCGCCCCGTTTTTAAAAACCCTGCCACAGGTGTTTCAGTATATTCAGGAATACACGGGGCTGGTCAGTCCGGGCATTCTGGCCGTATCTATGATGGGTTTGTTCTGGAAAAAGGTGACCACGCACGGGGCCATTTGGGGCACCTTGTTGTCGATTCCCGTGGCCTTGCTGCTTAAAATTCCGGCGCTGGAGCTGCCTTTTATGGATCAAATGATGTATACCTTTATCATCACCGTGGTTATTGCCGGCATGATCAGCCTGGACAGTAACGAAAATGATGATGATCCCAAAGGGTTTAGTTTAACCGCCCGGCTGTTTAAAACCGACAGTGTGTTTAATGTGGCGGCCTATGCTATTTTATTGCTTTTGGTTGTATTGTATGCCGTTTTTTGGTAGAAGAAGCTATGGTTCCCGTATATTGTGACGGTTTAACACAGGCCGGTTAAAAATGAAAAACTAAATTGATCGGCTGCTTATAGCGCAATGCGGACGGGGCGCTATTCGCCGTTGCCTTATCATTGCTCCAGTCGTAGGCAAAATAAGCCCCAATGGGCGCCGGTAGCAGATAAAACAATCCCCCGGCGGCGGAACCCAACAGGGTGATCCAGAAACTACCGTTACCGTTTTTTTCCCGGCCATAGCTGTATACGCCCCAGGCGCCGCCTGCCACATAGCCTACAATACTGCCAAGAACCGCGGCCGCAAGACCGTCGTATCCGTCCCCACCCGTAATCTCGGTGATAAGGATGCCACCCGCCAGGCCGCCAAGGCTGCCCAGCGCGGCGTAGGTATATCCTTGCAATATCTGCTCAAAAGCGATGATTTCCCCCTGAGATGTGCCGTCTGGCAGATCCGCGGAATGGAGGAGTATGTTCTGCCGTGCGGCCGGGGCTGTTAGCAGATGTTTGGAAAACTTTACGCCGGCCGTTGCATGGGTAATGAAAAGAAAAAGAAAGAATAGGCAAATACGTTTCACGGGACCTCCCGGGTTTATAGAGAAATTTCATATCTTTTCGGAAGTATATTTATGGGCGTAAGATTTTTATAAGAGTTTTGGAAAGGGTTGGATGACGCGGCACAGAGACAGGAAAAAGGGGGAAGGTGGACAAAGCATCCGGTTTATGAGTCGGACAGAGTCGTAATATCGCAAAAAAATGTAGATTTCGTTTAAAAACCGGTCCTATTCCGGGTCTCTGAAAAAAATTAACCCCTTGCTAAATCCAATGTTAACAAGGGGTTAAAGTGGCGCCTCCCGGACTTGAACCGGGGACACACGGATTTTCAGTCCGTTGCTCTACCGACTGAGCTAAAGCGCCATCCTTTTTGAAAGACAGGCAATTTAAGTAGCTCAAATAATCGATGCAAGCCTATATGCGTATTTTTCAAAAAAAGATTTATGATGACGTACCTATTTAGGTACCACAGGCAGAGATATTTTATAATAACCGGTTGTTGTGGTCTGGTTCAAGGTTTTTTAGCGATATCGTGTCCGTTTAAACCCGGCCGTCCTGTATTTCGTTGCTCATAAAAGGGCTTTATTCACCGTTGTTCCGCTCCGAACCTGTGCCGGGCTTAACTTAAATTTTATTTATGTCGGAATAACTTCCCTGATGTCTACTTTATGTCCCGTAGGTACATCCAGGCATTCGAAACGCACGCCTTTTTTCATACATCGGTGAAATGAGGCGATTTCCTCATCGGAGAGATAGAGATAGGGTAAAAAATTCCTGCGGCCTTCCTTATAGTGAATGCCGCCTACGTTTACCGTATGAAAGGAAACACCCTTATCCAAAAGATGTTCTATGACCTCGGGGCCCTTTACCAAAAAGATCGCCTTGGAGTCATCCCCGCTGGAGTTGTTTAAAAGCTCAGCCGCATGCTTTTCATCCAGGATCAGGGTTTTAAGGCCGTCGGGCACGCAGGAAAGGTACAGCTCCTTTTCCCAGTCATTGGCCTCCACCTCGTCATCACACAAAATAATTTTATCGCTGTGTAAAACGCTAACCCAACCGATGACGACCTGTCCGTGAATCAGCCGGTCGTCAATTCTGTACAGTTGTATCTTCATTCGATCACCCGTATCGCTTTTTGGCCATCTTCCAAAACCTTATGCAGCAATTCATCTCCTTTTAACCGCTCCCGGTTCATGGCAAAGGAGATGAGCATGGGCAGGTTGACCCCGCCGAGAATTTTAACGTCATGATGCTCTTTTTTTACCCGAAAAGCAGCCTGCCAGCAGCTGCCGCCAACCAAATCTGTAAAGATAAACACCGTCGATTTCCGATGCTCTTCGCACAAACAAACCACTTCGTGGGTTATGGTTGCCAACGCCTCCTTCTGGTTAGAGAAAACGTACATATCTTTTTTAGCGTCCACAAATTTTTGTGTTGTTTCAATCATCTCCCGGGCCAGGTTGCCGTGGGTTATCACTATGCCTATTGCAGCCATTATTCCAAGTCCTTGTCCAGATAGGAACGGTCATCGGCCAGGGGGCTGGCCTTTTTTTCAAGCATTCGTTTGCGGCTGCGGGCGTTAAACTCCCGGGCCGGGTGAAATCCGTACATCTTGGAAAGGTGATTAAGGGCGATGGTTTCCGAGATTACCGTGATATTCTTCCCGGGGTTGATGGGCAAAATAATTTTAGGTATTTCTATATCCAGCCAGGTGGCATAGGCTTCATTCAAGCCGACTCGTTCATAGGCTTTCTGTTCATCCCACTCTTCCAGATAAACTTCCACCTCCACCCGTTTGCGCATGCGAATGCCGCGGATACCGAAAATGGATTTTATATCCACCAGGCCGATGCCGCGGATTTCCATCATATGTTCGGATTGCTCAACCCCATAGCCAATAAGCACGTCTTCCGCTTTTTTCCGTAAAATTACCAAATCGTCGGCCACCAGCCGATGCCCGCGCTCGATGAGGTCAAGAGCGATTTCGCTTTTACCGATACCGCTTTTTCCCGTAAATAAAATGCCGACCCCGTAAACGTCCACCAGGGTTCCGTGTACGGATTGCCTGGGGGCGAACACATTGGAAAGATAGTCGCCCAAAAGGTGTACGAACTGGGTGGTGTTCAGGGATGTTTTAAAAACGGAAATATTACGCAGGGCGGCCGCCTTAAGCAGATATTCCGGCGCCTGATTGCCATTGGTGATAATTACCGCGGGAATTTCAAATTCTATAAAGCGGTTGATGGAAGATTTTAGCTCCTCGTCACCGATTTTGTTAAGATAGGAGATTTCCGTGTTGCCCAGAATTTGCAGGCGATCCCAGGTAAAGAGCTCCACATAGCCGGAAAGGGCCAGGCCGGGCCGGTGCAATTCATCATTGCTTATTTTACGGTTCAGGCCGTTTTCGGAACATAAAATTTCCAGCTTAAGCCGGCTTTTGTTGGCCTTATAGAGATCACGGACATATATAAAATGATCATTCATAAAACAATATAGCAACAAACATAAAAAGGATAAAAAAAAAGAAGGCCCTAAGGGCCTTCCCGGTAAAAATTTTATCTAACCTTGCAGGCTTTCAACAATTTTTTGATTGTCATGTTCTTTCAGCCTTTCCTTGGCGCGGGCGATTTGCCGTTCCAGATTGTCTATGCCCAGATCGATGGATTTAAAAACATCCTCCGAGCGTTCTTTCACTACAACCATTTTGTGCTTGAGTTTTATCTTAAACTCCACAATCTGATCTTGTTTCTCGTAGGAGAGAACCGCGCTGCCATCCATAATCAGTTCTGAAAACCGGTCGAGACGCTTCATCTTATCCAAAAGATAAGTTTTGATCCTTTCCGGCGCTTTATAACCACGGGTTGTGATGGCTAAGTTCATAGCTTTCCTCCTTAGATTTAGGATTTTTTCTGTGATGCGCGTTTATGCGCGTTTTTGTAGACATTTTGTAAGTGCTCTATTGATAAATGGGTATAAACCTGTGTTGTCGATAAATTTTCATGCCCCAGTAAATCTTTAACAACGCGAATGTTGGCGCCATTGTTCAATAAATGTGTCGCATAACTGTGCCTCAGAATATGCGGGTGCGCCTTTGTGTTTCTTACAACCTGTTGGATGTATTTTTTTACCAGCCGTTGCACGGCCATGGGGTACATCTTTTTACCCGAGGCCAGAACAAATACCTCGTTTGTAGAGGGCAAGGCCACCGAGGGACGCAGGTTGAGATACGCCTCCAAAGCTTTTAGGGCCATGTCTCCAAGAGGAACGATACGCTGTTTGTTGCCTTTTCCGTGTATGCGCAGGGCTTTTTCTCTCAGGATCAGATGCTCCATTTTCAGGTTTATAAGTTCGCTCAACCGCAGACCGCAGGCATAAAAGAGCTCCAGCACCGCCCGGTCCCGCACCGCTTCAAAACCCTGGCCCTTTACGCTGAGAATAATCTCTGAGACCTCGTCCGCGGTTAAGAATTCGGGCAGTTTTTTCTCAAATTTGGGCATCTTTATGGCCGAGGCGATACTTTGTTCCGTCTCGCCGATAATCTCAAGATAACGGAAAAAGGATTTAAGCGTGGCCACCTTGCGGGCAATGCTGCGCCTGCCCAGGCCCTTTTCGTGCAGCTCCATCAGGAAGGCCCGTATATCCCTGTGCGTAACCCGCTCCCAGGAAATATCGTAACCGTCATTCAAATGTGTAAGGAAACGGTTAAATTGGTTAAGATCAATGCGGTAGTTTTCAATCGTATGGATGGAATATCTTTTCTCAAGCTCTAAATATCGGAAAAATTTCTGAGTGGTTCTATCCATAAATACCGGGCACCTGTTGTGGCAATGCTTCTATTTTTATTATCGAAACAGAAAAGTTAAATTGCAAGATAAAATCTGATATTTTTTACAACGTAATTTGTTTATATTCCATTCCTGTTAAAAAAATCTGCTGTGTTTTTTTATTAAGGGGACGGTTTCCCGGTTTTAAAATTAAAAAGTCTAAAATGTATTAAATAATTTGCACCATTGTCCCTTTAATCTTAAAATGCAAGCCATTTTATAACCCAATACATCCCTTATGAAAACGGAATAATATGAGTAAGAATCTGGTAATAGTAGAATCTCCGGCCAAGGCCAAAACCATAAATAAATACCTGGGCAAGGATTACAGCGTCATTGCTTCCTACGGTCATGTGCGGGATCTGATCCCCAGGGAGGGCGCCGTGGATACGGAGAGCTTTGAAATGAAGTATGAACCGATCAAATCCAGCAAAAAGCATATAGATGCCATTTATAAAGAGGCCAGGGAGAGCGACGCTATTTTGTTGGCCACAGACCCCGACCGCGAAGGCGAGGCTATTTCCTGGCATATTTACAATCTGTTAAAAGATAAAAAGCTGGCCGGGGATAAAAAAATAAAACGGATCGCTTTTCATGAAATAACAAAAAATGCCATTCAAAAAGCGCTGGAGCATCCCCGGGATTTGTCCGATGAACTGATTAACGCGCAACAGGCCCGTCGCGCCCTGGACTATCTGGTGGGTTTTAATATATCGCCGCTTTTATGGAAAAAAATTAAGCGGGGCCTCTCGGCCGGACGGGTTCAAAGCCCGGCCCTGCGCCTTATTGTGGAGCGTGAAACGGAAATCGAAGCCTTTCAGCCCCGGGAATACTGGTCCATGGAAGCGCTTACCGAAAAAGCATCCAAAACGGTTTCGGCCAAACTGGTGCGCTATCAGTCTAAAAAGGTGGATCAGTTTTTTGTAAACAATGCCCAAAAGGCCGATGAAGTGGCCGCCTATATCGAGCAGGCCGCCAAAAAGGAACTGCGGGTTTCGTCCATCACAAAAAAGGAACGCAAGCGCCACCCCTTTGCACCGTTTACCACAAGCACCCTGCAACAGGACGCCTCACGCAAGCTGGGTTTTTCCGCCCAAAGAACCATGCGCGTTGCCCAGCAATTATACGAGGGTATCGATATCGGCGGCGGGGAAGTGGGTTTGATTACCTATATGCGTACCGACTCGGTGAGCATGGCGGCAGAGGCGGTGTCCGAAATCCGCGGTTTTATAGAAAAACACTTTCCGGAGGCCCTGCCGCCCAAAGCTAATTTTTATAAAACAAAGTCCAAGAATGCCCAGGAAGCCCACGAGGCGATTCGTCCTACATCCGCCCGCCGCGCACCGGAACAGATTAAAAAGTCCCTGACCGACGATCAGTATAAACTCTACCGCCTGATCTGGACCCGGGCCCTGGCCAGCCAGATGATGCCGGCCATCATGGATACGGTTTCCGTGGAATTCAGCGCCGGAGAAGGCAATATATTCCGGGCCTCCGGCTCCACGATTAAAAAGCCGGGCTACCTGGCGGTATATCAGGTGGGGATCGATGAAGACAGCGAAAAGGAAGATGAAAAAATTCTGCCGCCCTTTAGCGAGGGTGAAACCGTACCCCTGAAGGAAATTGTCCGGGAACAGCATTTTACAAAACCCCCGCCCCGTTATACGGAGGCCTCGCTCATCAAAACCCTGGAAGAATATGGTATCGGCCGGCCCTCTACCTACGCGGCCATCATATCCACCTTGTTGCAGCGTGAGTATGTTACTCTTGAAAACCGGCGCTTTAAGCCGACGGATATGGGTAAAATCGTTAATAAATTTCTTACCCGTTTTTTCTCTACCTATGTGGACTATGAATTTACCGCCCAACTGGAAGACAGGCTGGATGCCATCGCCCGTGGTGAGGAGGAGTGGAAACCGCTGATGAAATCCTTTTGGAAAAGCTTTAAGAAAAAGGTGGACGAAACGGAAAAAATCCCACGCAGCGAAATAAATGAAGCCCGTGTTTTAGGCACCGACCCTAAAAGCGGCAAGCCGGTAAGCGTGCGCATGGGCCGTTACGGGGCCATGGCTCAAATCGGTGAAGCGGAAGATGAAGAGAAACCCCGCTTTGCCAGTCTGCGGCCTGATCAGACCCTGGACACCATTACCCTGGAGGAGGCGCTTGTTCTATTCGAGTTGCCCCGGGAACTGGGCGTCAATGAAGACGGGGAGATGATAACGGCTAATATCGGACGTTACGGGCCCTATGTTCGCGTCAATAAAACCTTTGTCTCCATTAAGGGGGAAGACCCCCATACCATTACCCTGGAACGGGCCTTGGAGTTGATTGCCGAAAACGAGGAAAAGAAAAATAACCGTATAATCAAGGATTTTGAAGACGGCGTTCAGATATTACGCGGCCCTTATGGCCCATATATCACCAATGGTAAAAAGAATGCCCGCATTCCCAAAGGGACGGAACCGGAAAGCATTAGCCATGAACAGGCCCTGGAGATGATCGAGAAAGCCCCGGAAAAGAAAGCCCGCGGCAGACGTCGGTCTAAAAAATAGATCAATCCGTCTGTGTGCCGGGCGGGTTATGGATATTTACAGGGGATGTAAGGTAAATGTGTGCTGTTTGGTGATGGCTACGCGGCCAGGGCGGCTTTTGTCCGTGGTTGCCGTACGACGGGTGTTGATTTTAACGGAGTGGATTCTTCGCCATAAACCGTTATTATAAGCGGTTTTTGGCAATGAAGGAAAAATTTAGCCTTCATTTTATATTTAATTTTCAGTTTCATCTTTTTTGCTCCCTGCAATCAATAATGCATCTTACGACTATATTAGACGTTATTCATTGATCTGTGTTACATAATTCCCTTGACCCGGGTCACGTGTCTATTATCGCCGGGGATGGAAGGGCTTTAATATTTTTTAGACACATGTCCATTTTTTTCGGTTTATTTACGGCTTTTTGCCTTTAGGGTTTCTTTTGTGTATATTGGTGTACAAAAATACACCAGCGGGGCGTATTATGCAACATTTTATTAATGAACGCCGGCAGATAAGCGGCCCTTCGGAGATACAGTTAAGGCAACTGACGGATGAAGAGCGCGAAGATTTTGAGGAACGCGCGGCCATAATGGAATATGACGGCGGCCTGGAGAGAGCCCTGGCCGAAACTCTGGCCTGGCAGCGTATAGTGGCAGGACGCGTGCCCCTGGCCGGATAAGTGTAAACAGGCCTAAATAAAAAAAGCCCCTGTTAAACAGAGGCTTGAAAAGCGGTGGGAAGCCGGAGATGGTTAGCGTAACACCTTTAAGGCTGCTTCATAATCCGGCTCTTGCACTATTTCGGGCACCTGTTCGCTATGGATTACCCGGCCGTTTTCATCCACGATCACGACCGCACGCGACAACAAGCCGGACATCGGCCCGTCTATAATGCGCACACCGTAGTTTTTGCCAAAATGGGCGTCACGCAGTTCGGAAAGGTTGATAACATTATCCAGCCCTTCCGATACGCAAAAGCGTTTATGGGCAAAAGGCGTGTCTTTGGAAATACATAAAACCACGCAGTTTTCCAGCTTCTCGGCCTCGGCGTTAAAACGGCGCACGGATGCGGCGCATACGCCCGTATCCAGGCTGGGGAAGATGTTCAGAACCACTCTTTTCCCCTTAAAATCCTTTAGAGAAATATCCTTCAAATCCGTTCCGGTCAGGGTGAATTCCGGGGCGGCGTCGCCCGTGGCGGGCAAATTGCCGATTGTGTGAATAGGGTTACCTTTTAATGTGATCTCAGCCATGGGGCCTCCGGGTGTAATGTGTAACAAAAACCGTTCATATATCTGTTTGACAGGGTGTAATTTAGCAAAGCCTGCTCCTTTAAAAAAATAAAATCCCTAGGTCTCAAAATCCGTCAAAGGCGCTCCGATGCCGAAATAGGAGTGTATGTATTTCTTGTGGCCGGTTTCGATCTGAGCGTAGCGCATCATATGATAGAGTTTCTTTTGTTCACGCTCTTTCTTTTTGTCCAGATAATCCTGGTCGGTAAGGTTATGGGGCAGATCGGCCACCACACGTAGATTTTTTGTTTCAATACTGCCCTCTATAACGCCATAGCGGTCCAAAATATTCAACACTGTTTCTGCGCGGTAATCACGGCGGTTTTTATAGGTAAGTTGTTCCTTGAACCACTCCAGCCCCTCGCCGTTTACCCGTTCGTTGTCGTAACGCAGCAGGTTGTAAGCCCGGTCATAAAACTCGGCATCGGGATTGTTCCAGCGGATAAACTCCAGATGGATGTTTAAGTCCTGTTGATCATAGAGCAGGGCGCAAACGGAAGGTTTGCCGTCCCGGCCGGCCCGCCCTATTTCCTGATAGTATGATTCCAGTGATCCCGGAACCTGGGCATGGATAACAAAACGGATATCCTCCTTGTCGATACCCATGCCGAAGGCATTGGTGGCCAGAATAACCTCTTCCCGGCCGCTCATAAAACGGTTTTGCACTTTCCGGCGTTGATCCATTTCCAGATTGCCATGATAGGTACCGTGACGAACTCCGGCGGCATGCATGATCTCGCTCATACGTTCCAGATCCTTAATCAGGGTAAAATAGATGATGCCGCTGCCCCTGTGTTCCCGCAGAATATCGAGAATGGCTTTCTTTTTTTCCTCATCGCCCCAAAGCTCAATATTTTTCAAAGACAGGTTGGGTCTTTCAATACCTTCATGGAAGAGCGTGATATCCCTGTCGGCGATGTTCAGTTGGCGGATGATATCCTGTTGCACATCCGGGGTGGCGGTGGCCGTAAGGGCAATGGTCAGGGGATGGCCCATCATTTCACGAAAGGCGGCCAGGCGGGTATAATCCGGGCGGAAGTCATGTCCCCATTCACTGATGCAGTGTGCCTCATCCACGGCCAACAGACTTATTTCACGCCGGGAAATGATATCGACAAATTCCTGTTTTCTAAAACGTTCGGGTGTTACATAAAGCAGTTTGTAAGCGCCTTCACCGAGCCGTGCATAACGTTTTTCCCGCTCTTTTTTTGAGAGAGAGGAATTGATAAATACCGCATCCACCCCTTTTTTCCGCAGGGCGTCCACCTGATCCTTCATCAGTGCGATCAGCGGAGAAATAACCACGGTTAACCCTTTGAACATAAGCGCCGGAATCTGGTAAAGAAGGGACTTGCCCGAACCCGTGGGCATAATGGTCAGGGCATGCCTGCCCGACAGTAGGTGTTCAATAATCTCCTTTTGGCGCCCGCGAAATTCCCGGTGACCGTATACCTTGTTTAATATTTCTAAAATGGATTTTTGCACGGAATAATTACCTTAATTTAAAATAGGTTTCTTACAGGAGGCATTTGCTTTACTGGAGACATATTTTGCCGCTGTCCGGGAAAACCAGGCACGTTTACCACAGTTCCCAAAAGCGCATCATGGAAAAGCCCTGCCGCACCCAATCTATATTAATTCCGATAACGTCGCTGAAAAAAATAACCACTTCCCAAAAGGCGCGGCTGATAAAAGAGTCGGTGAAAAAAGCATACATCATGGCCAGCACGATGATGCCGGTTAAATCTTTGAAGCGAGTTAGCAGGGCCGGGGGCAGCCAGGGTTGAATAAAACCAAAGCCGTCCAGCCCCGGGATGGGCAACATATTAAATAGGATGGCGCTTATCTGTAAAAAAAGCAGCAGGGAGATAGAGGGCAAAAAAAGCGCTGGAATGGGCGCAAAATGAAGAACCGTAAGCAAAACAATTGCCACCAGGGCGTTGGCCGCGGGACCGGCCAAAGAAATCAAACTCAGAGCCTTGCGGCTTTTTATGGCCTGCGTGTTTATATAAACCGCGCCTCCCGGCAGGCCGATGCCGCCCATCAGTAAAAAGAGAACCGGAACGACAATACTTAAAAAAGGGTGGGTATATAACAGTGGGTTCAGGGTAAGATAGCCCTTTTCCTCCACGGATAGATCGCCGTGGCGGTAGGCGGTATAGGCATGGCTGAATTCATGCAGGGCCAGGGAAATAATCCACCCGCAGGTAACGGTGAGAAAGGTGATAAAACCATCCCATTGGGGCCAATGGCCCAAAAGTGCCAGAGTCAATAAAAAAAAGAGAATCAGTGCCCAAAAAACCGGGCTGATTTTATAAAACCGGATAATATACTCCTAATCTGTAAGCAGGCGCCGGTAAAGAAGGCTCTGTTCGCCAAAACGTTCGGTCCGTCCCTGTAATGAAAAACCGCAATGTCGTAAAACCCTTTGGGCCGGATCATTTTCCGGAGAGGTCAGGGCCGTCAACTCCCGCAGGCCCTTTTGCCGGGCCCATTCAATAACCGAAAGCCCCGCCCTTGTGGCCCAGCCCTTTCCCCGGTGCATAAGCCGTATGGAAAAACCCAGTTCAATCCGCGGCCGCTCCTCAATTTCGCGCATCATCAGGCCGCATTGCCCCAGCGATTCCCCCTTGGCGGACTCCAGCAGCCATACGCCAAAGCCATGTGTTTTATAGGATGTGATCTGCTCTTCCAGCCATATACGGGCATGTTCGGCAATCTTTTCCGGCGGATAAAAGGTCATGGCGGGGGATTCTCCCAGCAGGCGGATGACAAAAGGCATATCCTTTTCCCGGTATTCCCGCAGGATGAATTCTTCCATGGAAATGACAATCAAGAGGGAGACCCAATTGCCGCGTTCAACAAGGCCTTGCCACTCAGGCGAAAGGTGGTCCATTCATCCATGCCCAGCGCGCCCATGCGTTTGTAAAAATCGATAGCCGGTGTGTTCCAGTCGAGAACGCTCCACTCCAACCGGCCGCAATCGCGTTCAATGGCAATTTGCGCCAGCTTGCTTAGCATGGCTTTGCCGTAACCCTTGCCGCGGTGTGCTTCTTTCACATACAGGTCTTCCAGATGGATACCCGGTTTTGCCAGAAAGGTGGAGTAGTTGTGAAAAAAAAGAGCAAAGGCCACGGGTATTTTTTCTTCAAAACCCAATAAAACTTCCGCATAGGCCTGTTGGTTGAAAAGCGTTTTTTTTATATCTTCCGCCGTGGCAACAACTTCATGAGAAAGTTTTTCATATTGTGCCAAAGATTTTATAAATTCCAGGATCAGCGCTGAGTCATCAACGGTGGCCCTGCGTATGGTAAGGGACATAACACCTCTTATTTGTTTAGGGGCTGAAAATTTCCTTCCTTGCGGGTAATCATTTTATGTTTTTACCCGATAAAAAATTAATTTTTGAAAAAAAAGCGACTAATGCAACTTTGTGTGATAAGGGACGTAGCTCTTTGTCATACGAATTAGTTATGTTATTTCCCGAGACGTATACCCCTCCTCAATACGCCTCGTTAGCCCGCACCAATTCCCGGTTGTGCGGGCTTTTCTTTTTTAGGCCTTTCCCGGCGCTTTCATGTTATAAAAAGTTGGAATATTTGCTGCCCGCATGGTGTTTAGTCCGGCATGAGTTCATTCACGGATAAAGAGGCGGGGGCGCTTGTCTGTTTTCAATTATTGTTTAAATTGCCAAACATCAACAAAAGGAAGCGGGTAAAAAAATGACACGGGTTTCCATCAGTCGCAAGTTTGAATTTTCGGCCAGTCACCGTTATTGGCGGGAAGAGTGGACGGCGGAAAAAAATAACGAGGTTTTCGGAAAATGCACCAGTCCTTACGGACACGGGCATAACTATGAATTACATGTTACCCTGAGCGGGCCCATAGACCCGAAAACGGGTATGATTGTCAATCTGACCGAAGTGAAAAAGCGGGTTTCCAGAATTTTGGAAGATTTTGATCATAAATATCTGAATCTGGACAATCCGCATTTTAAGGAACAGGTGCCGACCACGGAAAATATTGCCCTGGTTCTTTTCCGGCTGATAGACGCCGATTTAAGCCATGACGGTTTTGAACTGTTAAAAATACGCTTGTACGAAAAAAGCGATCTGTACGCCGAGGTGTGGAGGTAGCCATGTTACACGTGACCTTTAGCCGGGTGTACACTTTTTGCGCCGCCCATCGCTTAAACTCGCCCTGGTATGATGAAATGAAAAATTTTGAAATCTATGACAAGTGTAACAATGCCAGCGGACATGGCCATGATTACCGGCTGGAAGTGAGCCTTATCGGCACGCCGGACAGGCAAACGGGCATGATTTGGGATATGGTCGATATGGATAGTAAGGTGCGGGAAGTGCTGGATACCCTGGATTACAAACACCTCAACAGGGAGGTTCCTTATTTCCGGGATAAAATTGCCACTTCGGAAAATCTGATCCAATATCTGTGGATGCATTTGGAAAAACGTTTCCCGCCGGATTATCTGTATCACCTGAAATTATGGGAAACCAATAATAATTATTTTGAAATGGGAAGGAGCAACGCGCAGTGAAGGATATGAAAACGGAAGATGCTGTTCGTGTAATACTGGAAGGAATCGGGGAAGACCCGGAACGGCAGGGGCTGGCACGCACCCCGCACCGCGTGGCCAAGATGTACCGCGAGGTAATGGCCGGCTACGGGCAAAGTGCCCGGGAAGTGGTTAACGGGGCTATTTATGACGTGGCTTATGATGAAATGGTCGTGGTGACCAATATTGAGTTTTATTCCATGTGCGAACACCACATGCTGCCATTTTACGGTGTAGCCCATGTAGCCTATTTGCCCAAAGGCAAGGTGATCGGTTTGAGCAAAATTCCGCGTATCGTGGAGATGTATGCCCGCCGCCTGCAGGTGCAGGAAAATATGACCCGGCAGATCGCCGACACCCTGCAGGATATTTTGCATCCGCAGGGGGTAGGCGTGGTGGTGGAAGGGCGGCATATGTGCATGATGATGCGCGGCGTGCAGAAAGACCAGGCCAAGATGATCACGTCCACCCTGGTCGGGGCTTTTAAGAACGATGAAAAGACCCGTGATGAATTTTTGCAACTGATACGGAGCAGCCGTGCCAATCCCTTCTAACCTGGCCGTGGTTACCGGCGCCAGCCGCGGTATTGGTGCGGCCGTGGCCCGTATGTTTTCCGAGGAAGGCATGGCCGTATTACTGCTGGCCCGCAACAGGGAGGCTCTGGACGGCGTGGCCGCGTATCTGGAGGCCGAGGGGGGCGCCCCGCATGTGCTGGCCGTGGATATTTCCGTATCCGCCGATCTGGAAAAGGTAAGCGCCTTTGTTAAAGCCTTTAAGGGGAAGCTGAGATATCTGGTACATAACGCCGCCGTGGCCCGGGTGGGCAGGGTGGCTACAATGTCCATGGCCGATTGGCGCCGCACGCTGGATGTGAATCTGACTGCGCCGTTTAGCCTGACCCAAAAACTCCTGCCGTTTATGAAAGACGGCGGACATATCTTCTTTGTCAACTCCGTGGCCGGAAGGCAGGTCTTCCCGGAATGGGCCGCGTACAGCGCCTCCAAGTTCGGTTTGCGCGCCCTGGCCGATGCCCTGCGTATGGAACTGGCCGGGGAGGGGATAAAGGTAACCACCCTCTATCCCGGGGCGGTGGATACCCCGCTGCATGAAAACCTGCCCTATAACTGGGAGCGGGGAAAAATGATGAAGCCGCAAAATATTGCCGACGCCATAAAATATATTATCCGCCAGCCGGGCAATATCTGCATCAATGAGATGGACCTTGCTTCCGCCAGCGGGTTATTTTAAGCTATGAGCAACCGGGAACTTACCGATTTTATCCGGCAAAGCGCGTTGGAACTGGGCTTTAGCAAGGTGGGTATGGCCCCCGCCGGGAAATTGCCTAAATCGGAATTCCTCCGGGAATGGCTCTCCGCCGGTCATCACGGCCGCATGAAGTGGATGGAAAATTATCTGGATAAGCGCATGGATGTCCGTCGTCTTTATCCGTCCGCCAAAAGCGTTGTGGCCGTGGGGCTGAATTATTACACTCCCCATGAGCATGCCGGGGTGGCCAACGCCGCCAAAATAAGCCGTTACGCCTGGGGCGAGGACTATCATAGAATCATGAAAAAACGGCTAAAAAATCTGCTGCGGCAAATAAAAAGTCACTATCCCTTTGTGGAGGGACGCCTGTTTGTCGATACGGCCCCCATACAGGATAAGCTGTGGGCCGAACAGGCCGGACTGGGCTGGCAGGGAAAAAATACCAACATCATCAGCCGGGATTTCGGTTCCTGGATGTTCCTGGGTGAACTGGTGCTTAATGTTCCGTTGGTGTATGATACGCCCATGGAGGATTTTTGCGGCAGTTGCACGGCCTGTATCGATGCCTGCCCCACCGGCGCGCTGACGCCCTACAAGCTGGCCGGTGAGAAGTGCCTTTCATATATCACCATCGAGATGTGGGATGAGCCGATTCCCGAATCCGTAAAGGGAAAGATGGAAAAGTGGGTGTTTGGCTGCGACATCTGCCAGGAGGTGTGTCCCTGGAACCGCTTTCAACAGCCCACGCGGGAAGAGGCCTTTCAACCGGCGCACCACAATCATCAGGCACGGCTGGAGGAGTTTGAGGAACTGGATGAAGAGGGCTTCCGGAAACGCTTTAAAAAAAGTCCTGTATACCGGGCTAAATTTGAAAATTTTAAACGTAATGTGCGGGCGGTGAAGGAAAATATCACTTCCGGCTGAAGACTCCCTCCCCCCTCTTACTCTCCCCACTTTGTGGAGGGAGAACTGTTTTTTGTATACCGAAGCGGACTTTAAAAAAATCCCAAAGGTAAGTGTTTACCGTTAAAATATTATCTTTTGTATTGCCCGGAGCGTAGCTACCGTTCCTTGTTCTCCAGGCATAGTACCCCCATCATGCGTCCGCTGCGGGCGCCATCGCGGCGGTAGGAATAAAAAATATCCGCGGCCTCGTAGGTGCAGGTAGTATCCCGCTCGATATTTTGGGCCGTAATACCGGCGGCGATTAATTGGGCATGGATGGCGCCGGATACGTCCAGCTTAAAATGTCCGGGAACATCGGGAAGCAGGAAACCGGCCTCAAAGTGGGCGGCGGTCTTTTCATCCACCTGATAATTGCGGGCCTGTATGGCCGCGCCAATGGCCACCCGTAATTCGGAGGGACGGGAGCCGAAAGCCCGGCCCATGGCGGCGATAGTCTTACCGGCGATGTTTTGCGCCGTGCCCCGCCATCCGGAATGGACAACGCCGCAGGCGTGATTTCGGGGATCGTAGATAAAAACGGGCGCGCAGTCGGCCGCCTGCACGGTCAGGGTCAGGCCGGGGACATCGGTAATCATCGCGTCGCAGCGTGGGATAAGGCCCGGTTGGCTTACCCGGCGGATATGGTCGCTGTGCACCTGGGACTGGAAGGCCGTCTTTTTGATATTCAACTTAAGATGTTCAAAAAAAAGGAGGCGGTTTTTTTCAACATTGGCAACGGCGTCTCCGGTGCGCAGCCCCATGTTTAATGAGTGGTACGGCTCCGGAGAGACTCCGCCCTTGCGCGTGGAAAGGGCCTGAGTTAGGGGCAGGCCCTCAAAAATTCCGTAGCGTACCGCG
>JALXBH010000268.1 GCA_026991535.1 Calditrichia bacterium
GGTTACGCTGGCAAAACCGATCCCCTGCATCACCCTGGCCGGGGGGCTGACCCGCGGCGAAATCAGGTTTTGTTGGGCAACGGCAACGGTAATGGCCGTGATCAGTAAAATTATAAATGTTTTCATCTTTCCTCCGAAGGCATAAAATGATTGTATTCAGGGCTTTGGTCTCTTTCAGAATATAATAAAAGAGAGATGAAAGTGTCACAAAAACGCATAAATTATATAAAGGCCCCGCATATCAGGGCTTCCTGACCCCGGAACCACATAGTATGTGGGCCTGAAAAAAATAAACTTTACAAGTAAGGGGCCGCTTTGGTATTATGGGATATGGTTAAAACATTCCACACCCTTCTGCTTCTCTGTATATTATACCTTATGGCTTCCCCGGGCTATGGCCGCGCGCAAAACCATGTAAACGTCCACGGCACCTACGATGTTGAAAACTTTCTACCCGCGGATTACAATGGCAATTCACAAAACTGGTTTGCCGGACGTGACTCCAACGGAACCCTGTTTTTCGCCAACAGCGGCGGTTTGCTGGAATATGACGGCGTTAACTGGCGGCTGACAGCCATGCCCGGCGGGCAAGCGCTTTTTTCCCTGAAGGTACTCCCCGACGGTACCATCTGGGTTGGCGGTCATGACGAAATCGGTTTTTTCAAAGCGGACCCCGGCGGCAAGCTGGTTTACAATTCCCTCGGCCCGACCCTGCCGGACAGCCTTAAATCACCGGGCCGGATTCGCAAAATTGTTTTATTCGGTAATAACCTTTTTTTTCGTTCCCATAAATATCTGTTGAAGTGGGATCATAAAAAGTGGACGGTCTGGAAACCCCGCACATCCTTTTACAAGCCCTTTGTTGTCAACGGGCGCTTTTTTATCTGGGAAGCCAAAAAGGGTCTGCTGGAATTAAAAAAGGAACGCCTGGCTCTGGTGTCCGGGGGTGAATTTTTTAAAAAAGACGCCGTTACCGCTATTTTACCTTATTCCGGAAAGCGCCTGTTGATCGCCACCTGGGACAAGGGCTTTTTTTTATATGATTCCGCGAGTATCCATCCGCTTCCGCTGCAAACCGATATTCCCCGTATAATAGACGCGGCAGTATTGTCCGGCGGTCGCCTGGCTGTGCTTACTTACTCCAGGGGACTGTTTATTTTCAACAAAGGCGGCTCCCTGGCTCAACGCCTGGATAGCCGTTCCGGTCTGGCGGATGACCACGGCAACCATCTCCTGGCCGGTTCCGGCGGCGATATCTGGCTTTCGAACAATCTGGGCATAAGCCGGGTGGCCGGTGAACTACCCTACACGGTTTTTAAAAACAACCGGGGTTATAGCGGAAAAATCCGCGGTATCACCAAACATAAGGGCAAAATTTATCTGGCCACCTCCGACGGTTTATTTATGCAAACAGACGGAGCGGGTCTCCCTTTCCGGCCGGTTGAAGGGGGCAATGCCTCCGCCTGGTTTTTACTGCGGGCCGGAGAATCTCTGTTGGCCGCAACCAATGACGGCGCTATGGCCATAGAAAACGGACAGGCGCGTCTGCTTTCCACCGATCAATCCAAAACCTTTTTTCTCCTCTCTTCCAGACACAGACCAAACACCGTGTTTTGCGGCACGGAGGATGGCCTGGCCCGCTTGCGTCTCATAAAGGGACGCTGGCAATTTGCCGGAAAGATAAAAGGCCTGGAAAATGAAGTGCGCAATATGGTTGAAGATACGAACGGTCTGATATGGCTGGGAACCCGGAATGCCGGATATCTCCGCGGACGGATAGAAAACGGACAACTCCTCTTCCGGCCCTTAACGGTGAACAACGCCCGCCGGGCCGGGGCTAACGCCGGCCTGGCGCGGCTTAAGAACGGGATTTTCTTTTTTTCACGCCTTGGTCGTTTAAACCGATATGATACGCTCAGCGGTCGCTTTTTTGCGGATACCACCCTGCTGGGAAAACCGGCCCGGGTTTTTAACATTAGCCATGATCCGGCGGGTCGGCTGTGGGTGTTGCGGCACCGGGACAAACGAAACCAATACCACTATGCCCGTTGGGACGGTGAAAAATATCTTTTTGATGAAGAGCCTTTTTCCAAACCGCTGCCCCGCATCGCGCAGACGGTTTACATCGAAAACGATTCCATAAGCTGGTTTGGCGCCGGCTCCATGCTTATCCGCTATAAAACACGTATAAATCCTGGCCCGGGGCCCGGATATCCCACACAAATCCGCCGGGTATTTTTCCGGGATTCGGTTGTCTTTCACGGCCATAAACCCGCGGAAAACATGAGGGTGCCTTATACTTTTCCCCATCCCAACAACGCCCTGCGCTTTGAGTATGCCCGCACCTCCTTTCTGGGAGCGGAGGGTAACCGTTACCGCTATTATCTGGAAGGATACGATCCTGGTTGGTCCGCCTGGAGTACGGAAACACAAAAAAACTATACCAACCTTTATGAGGGAGACTACCGTTTTCATGTACAAAGCATGGATGTTTACGGCCGGATCAACCGAAGCGCTCTCTTTGTCTTTTCCATTCTTCCGCCCCTCTACCGTACACCGGCGGCCTATTTTATTTATACCCTCTTATTGATTTTAGGCGTAATCACCGTGGACCGGGTACGCAGCCTGCAAATAAAAAGAAAGACGGAACGGGAGACCACCCAAAAATTACAGGAACTGGAGCGGATCAACCATGCCCGAGGCGAAGCCCGCCGGCAGATACGCAAAAACACTTCCATCGATTTTCATGACGAGCTGGGTCATATCCTCACCAAACTTTCCCTGATGACCGAGTTGGCCCGGCGGGCCTCGCGCAACAACAACGATGTTAGCCGGTACCTTACAAACATCAGCCGCGGCATCGTGGATCTGACAACCGGGGTTAAGGATTTTGTCTGGATGCTCGATTCCGACAAGGATACCCTGTATGACACCCTGATCCGTATCAAGGAGTTTGGCGACTCCCTTTTTGAATACAGCAGTATTTCCTTTAAAACACCCGGCTTTCCACAATCGTTCGATAAAATAAAAACCGATACCACCCTTCGCCGGAACATGACCATGATCTTTAAGGAAGCGATGAACAACTGCTTAAAATACTCCGGGGCCAGCGAGGCGGAGCTGTTTGTGATAAGTGAGCCCCCCCTTCTCGAAGTCCGCTTCCGTGATAATGGCGGCGGCTTTAAGCCGGACAGGGACGGTGGCGGCTACGGCCTGGGCAACATGAAACGCCGTGCCCGTAAAATCGGCGCCACTCTTGCAATTGAGTCACAACCGGGAAAAACGGTGGTCATTTTGAAACTGAAGCCGTTAAGCAGTCAAAATACCCCAGATGAGTTATAGTATCGGTTCATACCCCGGCTTATTATATTAAACCGGTTAATCCTTAAAATGAGGTAAAATGTGCTCCGTGTAATATTGATAGAAGATGACCCGGATGTGCGGGAAATGCTTTCCCTGATTATAAACGATACGGAGGGCTTTTCCTGCTTACGATCCTTTGCCAACTGTGAAAGCGCCCTGCCCCTTATAGAAAAAGAGACGCCCGATGTGGTTTTAATGGATATCGATCTTCCCGGCATGTCCGGCATAGAAGGGGTGCGCCGCTTAAAAGGCACTCTTCCGCATCTCGA
>JALXBH010000269.1 GCA_026991535.1 Calditrichia bacterium
TTAGGTTTTTTAATGGAAATAAAAAAGGAGAATTTAAGTATAAACGAAAAATTACTCAAAATATCTGAACTTTGGGCTTCTTTTAATTATCCAAAAAGTTGGGAAGGATTTATTTTTTATATGCCAGTGAAAAAAAACGAAATTAATGTGAAACAGCATAATGACAAGAAGTTGTACAATGGATTTTTACTATTCATTGAAAGTGAAAAAGAAAGGCTAACAATCAAATTAGTTGAGATATGCAATGATATAAAATGATATCATATCCTTAGAAAAGAGATTACTTCCCGGACATCCGTGAAACATGGTTTAATGCCTTACAAGCATTGCTGGGTGGTGGACACTATTATAATGATAATTTCTTTGAAAGGCAGGCAAACAATGGTTGGTAACAAAATAACTAATAAAATAAAAATTATCCTTCTTTTTGGGGTGGTTTTATTAAATGGTTGTTCTAAATATTGGGATTTCATACCAAAGCAATCTTCGCAGTATACAATAGAAGGAAAAAAAATCAGATTTTTAAATACCGATATTGATCTAACAATCTCGGGTGTCTACACTGTTTCGGACAGATATCTTGCTTCTTTTGATATCATGGTTAATTCACTTCAGGATACAATAAATGCGTCTTTCTCATCTGTTGATTTTATTGCGGATTCTATTTCAAGGAAAATACGAATCATCAAATTTCTTTCAAATGACATTGATGCAAATGAGAAAAAGGTCTTTTTCTCAAATAGCGAAACAAATTGTACTCTAAGACTGGAAGTTCTTCAGAGTAATATCTCAAAGGCTGAAGACGCTTTTTCTGAAATACTAGTAGATTTTAATTCAGTTTTCTCTATAAAGGGAACCAGCATGCCGTTACCCAAATTTTCCTTTATAGCAGAAAAACCAAAAAAGGATTAAGATTACATTAGAATATAATAGGGGTGGTGCAATCCACCAGGCACCTTTACATAACTTGCAACAAATAAAGGAAGTATTTTACATGAAGGTATCCACGTTCTACAATCAAGATTCTGGGGACACTCATTGTGGGGCAATGGACATGATTGGTTCGGCCCGGCTGTAACACGTTAGTATCATATGATACCAACCAACCATGGTTTATCAAAATAGACAACTGATTTTATTCAGCTTTCATATCCGAAAAATGGTAAATTGGCCCGGCGTTGTTCCCGGACGTCAGAAAACCGTTAATCACCGTTACCGAAAATCACCGATGAAAAAATTTACACCCGCGGCCCTTTTTCCGCTCCTACTCCTTCTGTTAAACAGCGCTCCCTTAACGGCCCACGACTGGATCGGCGAGCACATCCAAATGATAGTGATGGGGGATTTTGAAGCGGCGGACTCCGTTTTGCGCCTGAGGGAAGAACGCTATCCGCGGTCGGCAAAGGTGCATTTTTACCGCGCTTCCCTGGAAAACGCGCGCATGGATTTTTATGAGACCTCGCTGGAGGATTCGCTTTTGCTGCGCGCCGCCAACCGCACCATCGCCTTGTGTGACGATTCCCTGAAACGGGCCCTGCCGACCCGGGAACAGGCCCGTTACCATTTTTACCGGGGCAGTGTTTACGGTTTTCTGGCCATGCACCGCGGCCGGGCCGGCAACTATTTCTCCGCCATTGCCGATGGCAACCGGGCCCGCGCAGACCTTGGCCGGGCTGTTGCCCTGGATTCCTCCCTGTATGACGCCTATCTGGGGCTGGGCAGCTATTACTATTGGACCAGCGCCCGTCTCTCCTGGATTCCCCTGTGGAGCGACCGGCGGGAGGAAGGCATCCGCATGGTTAAGACCACGGTCGATTCCGGCCGCTATGCCCGCCGCATGGCCCTGCATCAATTGGTATACATCCTTCTGGATGCCGGCAGCTATGACGAAGCCCTGAGTTATGCCCGGCGGGGCATGGCCGAAACGCCGGGAAGCCCCTATATGCTTTGGGCCCTTTCCCATGTTTATATGAAGAAAAAGGATTTGCCGCTGGCCATAAAAACCTACCAAATGCTTGATGACGCGCTGAGTCACCTGAGAAAACCCAATGCCCACCATCGCGTGGTGTGCTGGGCCCGGCTGGCCGATATGCAGTCGCGCGCCGGCGAATGTGACGCAGCCCTCAGTACCATCGGGCAAATATTAAAAGACCGCTGGTACCAGTCCCGTCGCGATGACGAGGAAATCGAGCGGCTGATGGAGGAGACACGGCAGCGCTGCCTTCCATAGCCGCGGTTTTAAAAAGAGGATGCTCTTCCATTAAAAAGGGGACTGTTTTAAATTGTCTCCGCGCAGAATGAAAATTTCAGACCACCCGGCCCGTGTGACCGGGTCACCGATAAAAAAGAATATGAATAATTCCCTTTCTGTTTTATACGAAAAAATCCTGGCCGCCGACCGCGTGGCCCTGGCCCGGGCCATCACCCTGGTGGAGAGCAACCGCGCCGATCATTTTGAGCAGGCGCAACAGTTGCTGGAAAAACTGATGCCCCGGCGGGCGCCTTCCATCCGCGTGGGGATAACCGGCGTGCCCGGCGCGGGGAAAAGCACCCTGATCGAGGCCCTGGGCCTTTTTCTGATCGAAAAGGAACATAAGGTGGCCGTGCTGGCCATCGATCCCAGCAGCAGCCGCAGCGGCGGCAGCATTCTGGGCGATAAAACGCGCATGGAACAGCTTGCCCGCCACGAGCGCGCCTTCATCCGTCCCTCACCCTCATCCGGCGCCCTGGGCGGCGTGGCCCGTAAAACGCGCGAGTCGATTGTGCTGTGCGAGGCGGCCGGTTACGATGTGGTGCTGGTGGAAACCATGGGCGTGGGACAGGGCGAAATAGCCGTGCGCGATATGGTGGATGTTTTTTTGCTGATTCAGATTGCCGGCGCGGGCGATGAACTGCAGGGCATAAAACGGGGCATCATGGAGATGGCCGACGCCATCATCGTCAACAAGGCGGACGGCGCCAACCGGGAACGGGCCAGGGCGGCGCAAGGCCAGTTGCGCATGGCCCTGCATTATCTCGATTCCGGCATGCCGGAGTGGAAGCCGCCGGTTTTACTGGCCTCGGCCCTGGAAGGGCGGGGCATGGATGAAATCTGGGAAACGGTGCGGCGCTTTCTGGCGCTGGTGGAAAAAAACGGCGGCCTGGAGCAACGCCGCCGCCGGCAGGATGTGGCCTGGATGTACGCGATGGTCGATGATGAAATCCGTCGTATGATCCGCGAACATAAGGCCGTAAGCCGGGCGCTGAAGGAGAGCGAACACAAAGTGGGGGAGGGATCGCTTTCCCCGGCCCACGCCGCCCTGCTGATAAGCGACCGCATACGCAAACTTTTGGAGAGAGAATAAGAGCCATGGGCCATGATATCTATTTTTACGAAGCCTTTGAAGAAGAAGAGCAGTCGCTGAGGTCTTTCCTGCCCGCGGATATCAACGCCGGTTTTACCTGGAAAACGATTCAGGAGGCCGGTCATGACGCGCCTCCGGCGGAGATCATCAGCACCCGCACCCAAAGCATCTATCCGCCGGATTGGGCTTCGCGCCTGCGCGCGATCCTCTCCCGCAGCACCGGCTATGATCATCTGCTGCGTTACCGGCGGGAGAGCGGCTTTAGCGGCCCCCTGGCTTATCTGCC
>JALXBH010000270.1 GCA_026991535.1 Calditrichia bacterium
GAGGTGTTCAACCTGTCAGGTCAACGGGTGGCGCTGTTGGTGGATAAAACCCTGGCGGCGGGCCGTTATGACGTGGCCTTTGACGGCTCGGGCCTGGCCAGCGGCGCTTATATCTACCGCCTGCGGGCGGGTAACGCCTTTGTGCAAAGCCGCAAGCTGTTGTTGGTGAAATAGAACCCTCCTGCTTTTATCGATCCCGGCTTCGGCCGGGATTTTTTTCGTGTCATTCCGAACATAGTGAGGAGTTTTTTCCCGGTTAAGCCCCACCCCGGCCCCTCCCCGGGCTTCGGGCAATGGCGTTAACCCCCGGATTCATCCGGGTGGGTAAAAGGGATGGGTTTTGCCGGGAACATGTCCGCCCTATCGCCAAAAACGGTATAGATCTTCCAGGCTCTCCCGCTTTTTCAGCAGGCGGAAGGCGCTATCCTCTTCGTATCCCCACACGGCGGGAATAAGGCGGCTGGTATGGCGGGACCACATGCTCAGGGTGTAGGCGCCCGTATCGTGAACCAGCAGAAAATCTCCCGCTTCAATGGGCGGCAACTCTATATCGCGGGCGATCAGATCGCCGTTAAAGCACAGCGGTCCGGCGATGGTGTATGGGCTCTTGTCCCGTCCCGTTTTCAAGCGGCCGCGGGCGTCGCACACGCTCAGATGGTGATACCAGCTTTCCGGCATGTAACAGCGGCGCATCAGCAGATCGGCGCCCACATGAATCACCGCCGTTTTTTTGCCGCCGTAGCTTTTCACATATTCCACTTTTGAGGCTGTCCAGCCGCTGTTGGCATGCACAAAGCGGCCGAATTCGGTGATCAGCCGGTAGCGGCCTTCAAACAGTTCCGGGCAGACGCGGCGCAGGCCGGCGCTGTAATCTTCCAGGGTAAAGCGCGGCTCGTCGGGATGGTAGGCGGCGGGCATGCCGCCGCCCATGTCAAACCATCGCACGGCCGGGGCGTCCTCTCCGCGCCGAACGCTTTTGTTTATCTTCTCCGCAAAATCCAGCGCTTTCCGTGTTCCGTTTAATAGCTGTTCCAGACCGCACCCCTGCGAACCGACATGCACGTGTATGCTGTTCAGCCAGGGATAGCGTCCATAGGCGGCGATGATCTCATCGCCCAGCTCATCCAGGGGCAGACCGAACTTGGAATAATCCCCGGCCACGCTGGTCAGGGCGATGGCGCCCATGCCTACCCTGGGGTTGACCCGCAGGCCGATGGCGCTTTGAGAGGGGCTTATTTTTAAAATATGATCGATGCGCTCCAGTTCGGAAAAATTATCGGCATTGATGTGCCAGCCCCGTTCCAGGGCGTAGCGCAGTTCTTCCGCCGTTTTTGCCGGCGAGTCGTAAACGATACGATCGGCCCCATAGCCGCATTTTTGGCCCAGCCAGGCTTCGCTCATGGTGGCCGCTTCCAGTCCGACGCCCAGGGGACGCAGGGTCTGCAGCACGCGGGGCAGGGGATTGGCCTTGGCCGCCACGGCGTGCAGTGTTTCCGCCGGAAAGAGTCCTTTGATATAGGCGATGCGCTTTTTCAGAAAGTCCAGATCATAAAAAATAAGGGCCGTGTCTTCCTCCTGCCAGATATTCTCTTTCAGGGAGGTCTGCAGGGCCGCGCTCATCTGCTCTGCCGTTAAACGGATGTCCATGATTTTAATCCTTTGCGTTTGATACAACCATGCGGCTGCCGCCGGTCAGGAAGCCAGCTCCCGGCAATCGCGCAGAAACTGTTCCACCGTGGCGATTTTCAGAATATACTCCAGCCTTTCCAGCGTGTGATACTCCGGGCTTTCATAATGGCGCAGCAATTCTTCCCAGGGCTCTTTTTCGATCAGAGACGCCAGTGCCATGTTGTTATAATCCAGCAAGCCCTCCGCGCGGAGCTGTTCCAGCATACGACGGTAAATGGGTTTGTAATCCCAGGCTTTTTGCAGTTGGGTTGTAACGCTAAAGCCCATCAGGTTTTTCAGCTTATCACGGAATTTGGCCGACTGGGCATACCAGTAGCGGGCCACAAAAAGAGCGTATGCCGGGCCGGAGCGGGGCCGCATATCCAGCCCGCCAAAATCGGTTTTTTCCGCCGCCAGCGCCGGGTCCAGCGCATGGACCACCCCCCGCTGGATGCGCGACAGGTTGTAGCGCCATTTGGCGGGCAGGGCCAGGGCGATATCCAGATTACGCCGGAACAACAACGGCGAGAGCACATCCATATCCAGATTGCAGATATTATTGGCCACATAACCGAAGTTGGCGTAGTGGAAAAGATCGAACACGTCCACCTGAATGGCCACGGGACTTTGTTCGTAGCCTTGTGTGGCGTCGCGGATCATCCGCTCCATGTAACCCGGGGTATCCGCCTTCAAACGCCGGAAATCCTCGGTGAATATGGTATCGTTGTAGTTTTTGTTCAGGGCGCGGTAGCGGATAAAAATATCGCTACGGAAACGTTTCGGCTCCCGGTAGGCGTTCATCACATACATCTCATTCCAGGTGCCGTCCTTGTAAAAGCGTCCGTGTACCCCGTTCACCACGGTGGAGGCAAAGGGCAGGTATTGTTGCCGCATATGACGGATGCGGCCCATCAGATAGGCCGGTTCCTCGGCGCTGCCCAGCAGAATGGCGTTTTTAACCTGATCCCAGGGGGAGTTGATGTATTCTTCGCCCAGGGTGACATGGTGCAGTTTAAAGTTATGCCGCGCGGCCATCTCGCGTACCTTTTGCACCTCCAGAAAATCATCCTTGCCGAAGATGGCCGTTTCGAAAGGCAGCTTTTGCCGGGTAAAGGCCGAAAGCAGCGTGCGCGAATCCTGGCCCATGGTGAACTCAATCAACGGTTTGGCATCCACCCTGCTCACCAGTTGCGCCGACTGTTTAATGCTCTCGGTCAGGCGTTCCCGGCTTTGTTCAAAAGTATCAACGGTGTAGGATTGCGGCGGCGCCCAGTAGCGCTCGCTTTGGAGGGTGTTGTTTTGCAGCCGGTAAACGGTGGCCGGTTCAATACGACGCGCTCCCTCCAGCATGGAACGGCCGGACATGATATAGTAGCGCCACATAAATTCATTAAAAGCGTGGCTGTCAATCCGTGGCTCCCTGATGGCGGCGGTCAGCGCCAGAAAAGGGGTAACCATAAAAAAATCAACGGTTTCACAAATGAAATTGACCTTATTCTTCATAAAGTCGGAGATGATAACCGTTTCGCCGGCATCGTCGTCATGAAGTTTTATGACAAAGTGTCCGTCCAGCCGGGAGGCCATGGCGGCGCCCTCCCGCTTATAGAGCCGCCACAGCTCTTCCGCCGTATAGTGGCGTATATCGTTCAGGTCGAACACCACCCCGGAAAAACCCAGCCAGTTGCCCCGCTCATCGCGCCAGAAGTTGGGGCGGTCGTTCTTTTTAAAATGGATCAGCAGGGTGCGCGCGTCGGGTGTGTGGTAGTCCACCGCGGTAAAGGCGCCCTGCATGCGCCGTCCGATAAAGGCGGCCAGTTGTTCTTTTTTGGCTTGCAGCAATGCGGGGCGGTTTGTTTTGGCTTTTAAAAGGGCGATTCCGGCCATTACAACCTGCCGATCTTTTTTAGCGCCCTGTACTTGATGGCGTACATGCGCACGGCGTTGAACAGCGTGTCCTGGTCGGCGAAAATTTTGGCGTAGCGCTCAAATATCTCACGCCCGCTCAGGCGGTGAAGCATGGTGAGCTGGTTTACATGCAGCCGCTGGTAGGCAATTGTCGCCGGATCGATATCGGGATGCCAGGGAGCGCGGCACAGGTTGTAGCGCGACCAGAAGCCCAGGTCATATTCGGGCAGAACCTTTGCCAGCGTTTCCAGGCCTTCGTCAAACAAACGACGCGCCAGGGGGTTCTCCGGGAAAACCCGGGTATACTCATGCAGGCCGCACAGGGCGAATATCTTGCCGTTCAGCACCATGGTTGGTTCCGTGGAGGTATACTCTTCATAATAGGGGCCCCACTGTGTAAAGCTGGTTACGCCGCCATCCTTAACGGCCAGGGTAAAAGGAATCAACGCCTTTTCGGCCAGGGCGGCATATTTTTCATCGCCGGTAAGCTGATAGCCGCGCAGCAGAATGGAGAGGCCGCGGCTTTGGGAAAAGGCCGATTGCCAGGGGCCGGGATTGTGATACTGGGGAAGCCGCACGTCGGTCATCCAGCGCGCGCCCAGCCGGTCACTTACTTCGGCGTTGTCATAAAACCAGTCGACAAACTTCAAAAAACGCTGACGGTCACTCTCTTTTTGGCTATCCAGCCAGGTATGAAAAATGGCCAGTCCCATCTGTCCGATGGAGATGGGAAAGTAGACATAGTCCTTGTCGGTGACGTCGATATAGGTTTTATTGATGGGGATGCCGTTGGCGTCAAATTTTTTTATCAACGCCTGATCCTTACCCGCCTGCAGGCGTTGTTCGCGAAAAACAAAGTAGTAATAACCCAGTTGCGGGCCGTGCAGGTCATCGGGGATGGCGTAGCGCTTCTTTAAACTCCTCAGGTCGGTCAGGAATTTATTGGCCATGAATAGCTTTTTCTTCAGATTCATAGGGTGCCGGATAATGGTTTGTGGTGAAAATCTCTTTGTCCGTCGAATTAGGCTAAGTTCGTAAAGTATTTGAAAGCTATCAAAGAAAAAAGGGCAAAAAGATCATCGTTTACAGCCCGTAGCGCTGGCGTTTGCGCCACAGAGTGGCGGTATTTATGCCCAAAATGGCGGCGGCCTGTTTGTAGTCCGCGGCCAGGGCCAGCACTTTACGGATATGCTCCCGTTCCACGGCTTCCAGGGAAAGCAGCTCCCCATGGTTTTCCTTTCCGGCTTCCCGCCGCAGGCGATCCGGCAGATGCTCCGCTTCAATCCGGCCCTGCCCGGCCATAAGCAGGGCGTGTTTGATGGTGTTTTCCAGTTCCCGCACATTGCCGGGCCAGCTATGGTTTAAAAGCAGATGCAGCGCTTCCGTGGCAAGGGGGAAATCCTCCCTTCCGCCGGCCTTTAGGAAACGGTCGATCAACAGCGGGATATCCCCGGGCCGTTCCCTGAGCGGGGGCAGGCTCAGACGCAGACCGTCAAGACGGTAAAAAAGGTCTTTGCGGAAAAGCTTTTCCTCCACGGCCTGTTCAATATTCACGTTAGTGGCGGCGATGATACGCACATCCACCTTTTGCGGACGGGAACGGCCGATGGTTTGAATTTCACCCTCCTGCAGAACCCTTAACAGCCGTGCCTGTAGTTTAAGGGGCATTTCGCCGATCTCATCCAGAAAAAGCGTGCCGCCGTCGGCCTCTTCAAACAGGCCCCGGCGATCCCTTACCGCTCCCGTAAAGGCCCCTTTTTCATGGCCGAACAGCTCGCTCTCCATCAATGTCTCCGGTATGGCGGCGCAGTTGACGGTTAAAAAGGGTTTGTCATGGCGGGGACTGTTGCGCACGATGTGCCGGGCCAGCAGTTCCTTACCCACGCCGCTTTCGCCTTCGATAAGCACCGGCAGGGTGGAATCCGCCACGTGGGTGGCGGTTTTCAGCAGCTCCAGCATGGCCGGGTTGCGTGTATCGATGCCGGAAGCCGGCGTCTCCCGTTTCAGGCCGTAGCGGTTAAGCGTGCTCAGGGCTTTATGGTAGGCAGCGGCGCGTTCCAGCAACAGGTTCAGACGCTCAAATTCAAAGGGTTTTTCTATGTAATCGTATGCGCCGGATTTAATGGCCCGCACGGCGGTGGCCACGGAGCCGCGGGCTGTCATCAGGATGACGATGGTTTCCGGACGGAGGCTTCTGATCTTCCCGAGAAGTTCCAGGCCATCCAGGGGCCGCATCTTCAGGTCGACCAGGGCCAGGGCATACGACGTGGTAATCACCGATTCCAGCGCCTTTTCGGGATTGCTGAAATAGGCGCCTTCAAAGTGTGTGTCGGACTCCAGCGCCATTTTCAGGGACTGTAAAATATTTTCCTCATCATCCACCACGATGATTTTCAGTGGGGCTTCATTCATGAGTTTCCTCCCGGGGGAGCCGCAAGGTGACACAGGCTCCTTCTTTACCGTTATCGATTGAAAAGTGTCCGCCATGCCGTTCGATAATCCTGGCGCTTAGATATAAACCCAGGCCGAAATGCGCCTCCCCCTGATCATTTTTTAAAGTATAGCGCAATCGTCCTTCATTGATCTTTCTTAACAACCCGGCTTCCAGGCCCGGTCCCTGATCGTGCACTTCCAGAGTCAGCCATGATTTTTCTTCCTTCACCACAATCCGTACCGTGGAACGGGCGGGGCCGAAGCGCAGGGCATTGTGCAGAATGTTGAGCAGGGCATGACGGATCAAAACGGGGTTGATATTCGCCCGCTGAGTTTCCCGCGTCGTTACTTTTACGGTGATTTGTTTTTTTTCGGCTATGCGCGCCAGTTCCCCGACGGCTTGCCGCAGCAGTAAGCTTAAATCGCTGTTCTCCTTTTCCGGGATGTGGCCATCCTCATCCAGCATGGCGATCAGCAGCATGTTTTTGGTGAATTGCTCCAGGCGAAACAGATCATCCTTCAGCAACAGCCGGATTTCGTCCAGACGTTCGGCTGAATGGGCGGATTGCAGGTTGTGAACCGCCAGGGACATGGAGGTCAGCGGTGTTTTGATTTCATGCGAAATGTAGGCGATAAACTCCTTGCGTGCCAGTTCCTGAATCTTTAAAAAGGAGAGATCCTGAACCATAACATAGATACCGTCACTGTATTTTAAGGTGGTCAGAGCCAGCAATCCCCCCTTGTTGTTGCGCAGTATTTCCGTCCGGCCGTTTTGGGCTGTTATTTCCTGCAAGCGGGAGCGGTAAGGAGAGTGTTGTAAAAATACATTCACCGGCACGGGTATGGGACTTTGTGAAGGTTCCGCTTGCAGTAAACGGGGGATTGACGGAGAAAAACGCAGAACCCTTCCGCCGTTCTTATCCAGTACCATCAGGCCCATATTAAACGGAACAGCCAGCTTTCCGGCGGCAGGGCGGCCCAGGATCAGTTCCGGCAGGGGGTAGCTCTCGTAAGCGTCCAGTCTCTTTTTAATGTGGTTAAACTCAATGGCCAGGGCGGCAAACAGATCGTCGCGGTCATCGGTGAATTCGATAAACCCGGAACCATCATGCAGGCTCTTCAGGCTTCTTTTTATTTTTTGGGCCTGATCTTTTTGCCGGGCCCGCCACGCGGTCAGCAATAGAGCGGTGGTCAATAAAAAGAAAGCCAGGGCGGTGGCGGCCCGATAATAAAAAGCCTCCCTGGCCGAAAGAAAGGCGTTTTCCTTTTCCTCCACCTTAGCCCGGTATTGTTCCTTCAGCGACTTCAGAGTATGGAAAAGCGCCATTGACAGGGCGGACAGCGAATCCCTTTCCGCTACCCGGATATTGTCCTTATTCGCCAGTGCTGCCAGTAAAGCGCGGTAGTGCCGGAACTGTCGCCGAAACCGTGCCGTGTTTTCCGGCATGCCGGAAAGGTCGGTTTCAATCAACAAGGTTTCATAAGCGCTTGTGAGCTTGCCTAAGCCGCTGGAGTCCACCGCACCGTTGGAATTGAGTTGCCGTAACTGAATATCAAGTAATTGATCAGGAAAGTGGTTAAGCCCTGGCGGCTCCCGGCCTTCGCTTAGGAGGGCGCCGGCCTGTTTTTCAAAATGAAAAAACTGAGCGGCCAGGTACAGCAGCATCAGAATAAAAGCGGCGGCAATCCAGTGCGGCGCGCGTTGCGGAGAAAAAATGCCGGGGCGGTCTGATCTTTTTTTCATACCGCTATGATAGCCAGTAGGACAATATAAAACCAGCGTTTTAAATATTTTTTATGCTTTATGGCATTGTTACGACAATTGGCCTAACTTCCCTTTTCAGACAAAAACCGAGGAGAGAAAATGCGTCCTGTAATGATAATAGTTCGTGATGGCTGGGGCTACAATGAAAACCCCAAGGGTAATGCCGTTATGGCGGCCCATACCCCCAATGTGGATCGCTACAAAAAAGAATATCCCTGGACGCTGATCCGGACTTCCGGAGAAGCGGTGGGCTTGCCCGAGGGCTTTATGGGCTCCAGCGAAGTGGGCCATCTGAACATGGGCGCCGGACGCATCGTGGTACAGGAGTTGAAACGCATAGACGAGGCTTTTAAGGACGGCTCTCTTTTTAAAAAGGAAAAATGGCTTTCGATGGTTGAGGACTGGAAACGGAATAAGTCCCGTCTGCATTTTATGGGTCTGCTGCAGAACGAAGGGGTGCATGCGCACCAGGATCATCTGTTTAAACTGATGCGCGAGGCCCGCCGGGAAAATCCTCAAGGCGAAATGGTCATCCACCCCTTTCTGGATGGCCGGGACAGCGCCCCCAAAAGCGCCCTGGAGTTTATAGCCCAGCTACGCGAAGTGATGGACGAAGTAGGGCACTGCCGCATCGGTACGGTAATGGGCCGCTACTATGCCATGGACCGGGCCAAGGACTGGCCGATTACGGACAGGGCCTACCATACCCTTACCCTGGCCGAGGCGCCGCAAGGGAGCTCCGCCGAGCAGGTTATAGAAAACTCTTACAAAAATGATAAAACACCCGACGGGGTGGCCATGTTTGATGAATACATTCCGCCGCACATCATGCCCGGTTACGACGGTATAAAAGACGGAGACTGTGTTTTTCATTTTAACTACCGGCAGGATCGCGCCCGTCAGCTGACCATGGCCTTTGTGGAGGAGAACTATCCCGGAGAGCGGCGTGTGCGCCCAAAGGTGACCTATCTGGGCTTTACCCGGTATTACGATGAGCTTGAGCAGTACTTAATGGGTGTAATGGGCAGCGGGGGCAGCATGGATAACCTGCTGGGGCAGGTCATATCCGCGGCCGGCCTGAAACAGCTGCGCCTTTCGGAAACCCAAAAGTTTCCCCACGTGACCAGTTTTTTTAACGGCAAGAGCACCACGCCCAGCCCCGGTGAGCAATGGGTGGAGATAAAAAGCAGCATCGACCCCGCCGAATACGCCACCTATCCGCAAATGGAAGCGGCGGGAATCAATAAAAAGCTGTTGGAATTGCTGGAGGATAATCCATACGCCTTTATCCTGATCAATTATCCCAATGCCGATATGGTGGGACATACGGGGGATTTTGAGGCGGCCAAAAAAGCCGTGGAGACGGTGGACAAGGCTCTGGGGCCGGTGATTGACCGCATGCTGGAGCTGGACGGCCATGTGCTGCTTACGGCCGATCACGGCAACTCCGAGCAGATGGTGGACTACAAAACCGGCCGGGTTAAAACCAGCCACACCCTGTTTGATGTGGAACTGATCTATATTGCCCGGGACGCCGCCGGTAAGAAGCTGAAAAGCGGCGGTAAGCTGGCGGATCTGGCTGTGACCACCCTGGCCCTGCTGGGTATGGAGCGGGCCGAGGGCATGACCGCCGACAATCTGTTAGAGGGTTGACCCTTCTTCCTATACGCCAAGCCAGTAGGTCACCTTTACCAGAAAGATATTGTCCGCGGGTCTATCGGCAATAAGCGTGCTAAAGCTTTGTCCCGGATCGAAAGTGCTGTTTTGGCTGAAATCGCTCATGTTTTGTGTCCAAACCAGATAAAAGCGCGATCCCGGGGTATACTCCCAGCGCAATACGGCATTGCCGCGGATGGAGGTAAAGGAAAAATCGGGATCGTAAAAAGTGACCGGTTCCGCCGGGCCGCCGGGCCCGTCAGGGTCCGCCGTATAGAAAGAGCCCTCCTTAACCAGGGTTCCGTCATCCTTAAACTTCCTGAAATCATAACTGTTGGGCCGGTTCAGATATTTAAAGTTTTTGTAGTGGCCGCTGGAGGTTAGCGGTTGGGCGTACAGTTGCAGGCTGAGTTCCGGAGTAAAGGTCCAGTTTAGGCGTATACCGGCGGAAAGGGTTTTTTGGCTCATTTGGGCAAAAATGTAACGATTGCCAAAAGTTGCCCGCGCCTCTTTGTCGCCAAAGGCGCCAACCCATTGCACATCGGGCAGGTTCCAGGAGTATCTGGGGCGCACGGAAAGATAGATGTTATCGGCGGGGCGCCAGGATAAACCGGCGTTCAGGCCATAGTTTTTTGATCCGGCGCTGTTTGTAAAAAAGTTATAACCACCGTTGAAGGAAAAGGTTTTGCTGCGATCGGAGCTGAAATATCCGAAGGAGCCCAGGCTTTCCCTGGCAATGGTGATGGGGCCGCCGCGGGTACGGTCGATGGTTTTGGATTGCGGACTATAGATTAAGCCGATACCTATGTTAAAATAGTTCAGCGCCTGCCAGTTGATATTGGACCATATCCCCCCGCCGGTAAAATTGCCGTCAAAGTCCGTACTGCCAAAAACCGAACCGAGAATGGAAAGAGTACGGAAATAGGAGGTGGGTTGTGTCCAGCGATAGCCGCCGGACATATGCATGTTGATGACATTGGCCCGGAACTGAAAGCCCAGATCGTTTACGTCAAAGCCCGGCTGAATAAAGCCAAAGGCGGAGTTAAACATCCAATTACCCCTCTCCTTGCTCAGGGATATGCGTCCGGCCAGCCCGCTTAAGGCGGTGGCCGTTGTATCCAGCGAGGCGTATTTAAAATCCGGTCGCTGAAAGCGGTGCACGGAGTTAGTTTGTATGCGCGTCATTTGCCTGGCCGAAGCTTGTAGCCGGGAGTAGCCCGTCCAGCCGCTTACCACCCATACTTTTTCTTTATCCAGAAAAGTCCAGCCATCAATCCCGGCTGCCAGAGAGGAGGCGTTCATTTCATCCTTAAGATAAGTCTCTTTAAAATTTCGTCCCAGATGTGTGCCGATAAAGCCGATCCCCTGGCGTCCTTCGTTAAACTCTTTTTGCAGACGTAATATATTGTAAGAGGTCAGGGGTTCCACCTCCCGGGAGAAACGGGAACCGTCGCTGTTGCCCAGGCGGGCTTCCTCGCGGGCGGTCACGGCGGAAAGAAAGCCCACATTCAGGTTGTCCATAACCTTGCCGGTAATCTTGGCCGCCCCCAAAATGCGGCTGCCTTCCGGTACATCGGCATATTGCGCGCTATAGCGGGCCGAGCCCTGGGGCTGTCGGCCGATTCGGCGGCTGTAGAAAAAATTCGGATTCGACCAGTTGAAGTTCCAGTTGTTGGTGGCGCCGCCGCTGCCAAACCTGTAGTTGGAGGAGCCTTCGATAAAAAAGGGCCGTTTTTCACTGTAAAAGGTTTCAAAATCACTCAGGTTGACCACGGCGGGGTCCACCTCCACCTGTCCGAAATCGGGGTTAAAGCTGGCATTGAGGGTCAGGTTGCTGGTCAGACCATATTTTAAATCCAGTCCAAAGCCGGGACGGTAACGGGAACCGTCGTTAAAAGGGTCGCCTTTTTGGGGGGCGATGCGTTCGTTTTTGAGCCGGGCGTAGGGTAAAATTTCCAGCCTGCTGCCCAGCTTGAGGTTTTTCAGGCCGCGCAGGGTGGCAAAACGCGAAACAAAAGCGCTTTCGTCCTTGGGCCAGAAGATGAAGTAATCCTCCTCCAGGTTGCGGGTAATGTCACGGCTGAAATTTATGCCCCAGACCTGTTCCTCCCGGTCGGGAAAACGCATTTGGGTCAGGGGTATTTTAAACTCGGCGCTCCATCCGCGGTCATCAATCTGTACCTTGCCTTCCCAGACGGCGTCCCAGTCTTCGTCAAACCAGGAGTCATTGTTTATGGCGCCGTCATAATAAACCCCGGCGGCGTTCAGGCCAAAATAATAACCGGAACGCTTATCGCGGTACGGATCGAAATAGACGCCGAAACGGTCTGCCTTTGCTCGGGAGTCGCGTCTTCC
>JALXBH010000271.1 GCA_026991535.1 Calditrichia bacterium
CGCGTTTGTATACTAAAATAAATCACAGTCGGAAGTGGAAATCGGTAAAAGGAGTTCCAAACAGATTTTATATTGAAAATATAGCCCTTAACGATAGATATGAAGTCTTTGCCTGTGGCGATTTTGGCGAAGTAATGCATTATAATGGAAGTTCCTGGCGCTTGATAACCCGAGACAGCGGATCAGGCGGGAATTACTATTCCGTTAAAAGCAACAATAATCTGGTCGTTGCCGTTGGATCAGGGAAATATGCCGAGGCCAGATTGATCTTAGGAAAACGATAGGAAAGGAGGATATTGATGACGTTAAAAAGATAAAAACCCCATCCCGTGTAGCCGCACCGGATGGGATTTGTCCCCGGCCACAGGCGGGCGATATGGTGGTGGCCGTGGGGCTGGAGTATCCCCCCGCGCTTATTTACATGGGAAGAAGGTAAGGATAAAATAAATGCCGGTATTTAATTATAAATCCCCGCTGTAAGTTGACTTTACCGGCCGACTCTGTTAATATCATTTTTTCATTTACGGACAATGCCTTTTCATGAAAGCACTTTTAACCATCACCCTTGTTTTACTCACCGCCTGGCTGGCTGTGCTGGGCCGGGCCCTTTACCTGCCCGCCGACGTCACTTATGAATCCCAGATCACCATCGAGGCGCCGCTGGCCGTTGTCTGGAACACACTGACCCGTCTGGAAGATCAGGATAGCTGGCTGACGGACAAAAAGGTGCTTTATAATTTTGACAATACCTCGCGTCAGGTACAATGGAATCTGCAGGGAAAGACCTTGTTGATCAACCAGCAGGTACGGATACGCGAAGCGGCCCGTGCTATTGATTTCCTGCAGATCGGGCATGAAAAATACAGCCTGCTGGAGAACTTTAACGAAACCATGCAACTGCGCGAATTGCCCGACGGCTCCACGGAAGTACGCTGGAGCTATCAATATCATCTGCCTCACCCATTGCCCCGCTTCATAGACAGCATTGGTAACGCTTCCCTGTTCTGGGAAAGTCTCAACCGGAATATCAGGGCCCTGAAACGTTATATCGTAAACTAAGCAGGAAGCAAAACATCGTCCCCGGAATAAACGACACGAGGGGAGCGTTTGGCGCTAAACAGTTCGTTCAATTTTTTCCGGTATAATAATGAAAGGCTCCCCCTTCCCCGCAAGCGATTCGCACGACAAGGCGTACAGCAGGGCCCTGCCCGATGCCGTTTATGGTGAATTGCGAAAAATAGCCGGTTTTCAACTAAAGAAAGAGCGCTCCTCGCACACCCTCAATCCTACCGCCCTGGCCCACGAAGCCTGGTTGCGCCTGGCCAGACAGGAAGAGCTTTCCATAAACGACCGTAACCACTTTATGGCCCTGGCCGCCGGGGCCATGCGCCGCATTCTTATCGATTACGCCCGGTCGCGCAATGCGGAAAAGCGGGGCGGCCCCGCGCCGTCGGTCACCCTGGTGGAAGAAAATCTTTCCCGCGAAGTAACACCGGACATTTTGCTGGCCCTGGATGAGCTGCTGGAAAAACTGGCCTGCCGTCATCCCCGGCAGGCGCGCATCATCGAGCTTTGGTTCTTTGGCGGCATGAAACACAGTGAAATCAGCGAACTGCTGGATATATCCGAGCCGACCATCCGCCGCGACTGGCGCCTCGCCCGTGCCTGGCTGAGCCGGGAATTGGACGACTCCTTCCTGCCCCCTCTGCCGGACAGCGGCCATGAATAGCACGCGCTGGCAAAAAATAGGCCGGCTGTTTAACGAAGCACTTAATATCCCGGCGGAGAAACGCCGGGAGTGGTTATCGGCGCGGTGCGCCGGAGACACGGCCCTGTTAAAGGAAGTGACTTCCCTGCTGGAGGCCGATGAAAACAGCGCTCCCTTTTTGGAAAAACCGCTAATCCCGGCGGCCGATGATGTTCAAAACTATATCGGGAAGATTTACGGCGCCTACCGCATTACCCGGCATATCGCCTCCGGCGGTATGGGGCAGGTCTTTCTGGCCCGGCGGCATGACGGTTTGTATGAGCAGCAGGTGGTTGTTAAGATTATCCACGCCCGGCTGAAATCCTCGTCATTTATGCTGCGTTTCCGGCGTGAACGGCAGATCCTGGCCGGACTCAACCACCCCCATATCGCCCATGTTATCGATGGCGGATTGAGTGAGGATGGCACCCCCTACCTGGTGATGACCCACGCCGAAGGCCTGCCGCTGGACAAGTATCTTGAACAGCAAAGACCCACGCTAAACGAACGCCTGCATCTGTTTATGCAAATCTGTGAAGCGGTGATATATGCTCACCGCCATCTGGTTGTCCACCGTGACTTAAAGCCGGATAATATTTTTGTGGACAGCCGCGGACAAATCAAGCTGCTGGATTTTGGCATCGCCAAGGTGTTGGAAGAGAAGGAAGACGCCTTTCAAACGGTGGTTGACGAAGCGCCGGCCCCCTTTACCCCGCAATACGCCGCCCCGGAACAGATTGAAGGCGGCCTGATCACCACCTCGGCTGATGTTTATGCCCTGGGGGTGATCCTTTACCAAATGCTGAGCGGCACACTGCCTTACCGGATAAATACCACCAAACGTCCCCTGGCATTACAGCTTGTACGGGACGCCCTCCCGGAACGGCCCAGCCGTCAGGTAAGCCCGGCGCTGCCCTACGGTGGAGGAAAGCTGCGCGGCGATCTGGACACCATCTGTCTGAAAACGTTGAAGAAAGAACCCGCCCGGCGCTACGAGAGCGTGGAAACACTGAAAAACGACATACAGCGTTACCATCGGGGATTACCCATACTGGCCCGCGATGATACGCTTACATATCGTATTAAAAAATTCACCGGGCGCCACGCCATAGCCGTTGGATTGAGCGCGGCCTTTACCTTTATCCTCGTTCTGGTCGTCTCTCTGTACACCCTGCGCTTAACAAAGGAAAGCGAACGCGCCCGGCAGGAGGCCTTAAAAAGCAGACAGGTGGCCGCTTTTTTAACCGATCTGTTTGACGCGGCCGGACCGCAAAGCACCCGGGGGCGCGCCCTGACGCCGCTGGAACTGGTACAGACCGGCACGGAAAAAATTGAAAAAAGCCTGCCGGGTCAACCCGGCGTTCAGGCCGAAATGTTTACCCTGATCGGCGACGTGTACCGGCGCATCGGGGAATATGAACAGGCCGCGCGTATGCACAACAAGGCCCTGGAACGTAACCTGACTCTCTTTGGGGTCAAAAGCGAACCGACGGCGCGGGGCTACCTGGCCCTGGCCGAACTGTATTATGAAACCGGTGAAATGTCCCTGGCCAAAAGCTTTTATGAACGGGCCCTCGTGTTGCAAGAACACGTTTCCTATCAACAGGCCACCTTCCGGGCCGATATTTTAATGGGCCTGGGCAATATAAGATATGAAGAGGGAAGCTATGCCGGGGCCGATTCGCTTTATGGCAAAAGCCTGACGCTCTATCGCGGTGAAGAGGGCGAGGCATCCGTGTCGATCGCCACCGCCCTGAACGGCCTGGGCGACGCCGCCCGCAAACTGGGACGTTACGGGCAGGCGGAAGCGTACTACAAAAAAGCCCTGGCCAT
>JALXBH010000272.1 GCA_026991535.1 Calditrichia bacterium
TTTGAGCCAGGGAAAGGCCGCTAAAAATGAAAAGGAGCAGAATAAAAGGCTTCATGGTTTTTTCCTGAATAAAATGAACCCTCAAATTACTAAAAACAGAGATATGTTTCTGTAACCGATTTCACTATGAGCTTATTTTATTGTAACAAGCGGAGTGCCTGGCAGAAGCGGCGCCGTGAGCCTAAATACACACAATATCCGCAACTCGTTAAACTTCCATGAGATTGTGGTAATCTTTATGTATTTAATTAAAAAGAATCTGTATCCCCCCAGGGAAGAGGTCCGGCCGACGGATAATTCATCCGGAAGTTGGGACATGGGGGGATTTTATACTGTATGGAATTTATACACTCTCGCCGCCGCCGGCCGGCCGGTGATTCGCGGCCTGTTTACCGGAATGTCGTTTATATCAATAAAAACAACCCTTTAAGCGATGTACCCGGCCACTGCTCTTTTTTTTGGTACGGCCTTTGCCCTTAATGTGGCTAAACGTCAGGAATCGTGAGGAATTCCACCCCGGTTATCCGGGAAGCGTTTTAATTTACCCGAAAAAATATTGTAACCAACGCCTGTCTTCCGGCAAACCGTCAACCGGCTTAAGCACAGCTCCCGGTTAAGCCGGTCCGGTTTGCCTTTTTTATTGACCTTTTCATTTCCGGGCACAGCCAGCATCCTGTTATCTTTTATCTCCGGCTTTTCGTCTCAGCAGGGCATCCAGACCGTTGGCGAAAGCGGCGCGGTCTTTTTTACTGAACGCGGCCGGCCCGCCGGTCTGCACTCCGCCGGAACGCAATTCATCCATAAAATTCCGTACACTCAGCCGGGCTCCCACATTGTCCGCCGTTAACAGCTCCCCGTGGGGACTCAGCACCACGGCGCCTTTTTCGATCACCTGCGCCGCCAGGGGAATGTCTTCGGAAATCACCAGATCGCCGGCGGTCACCCTTTCCACAATGGCCCGGTCGGCCACATCGGCGCCGGCGGCCACCAACAATGTGTCGATTAAGGGGGAGTCGGGCGTCCAGACGGAACGGTTGGCGACCAAAGTCATGGCCGTGCCCGTGCGCCGGGCGGCCTTAAACAGTATCTCTTTTATAACCACGGGACAGGCATCCGCATCTACCCAGATTTTCATAAGGCTTCCAGAAAAATATTTTTCCGCTTTTTACAAAAATTATGTGACATTTAAAAATTAAAATGTATGCCTGGGCGGCCGTCCGGAAACGGAAAGTGTGGTTTCAGAAGGTGATGTTATATGGCCTCCGGAAAAGGCCTGTTACATAAAGCTCCTTTTTATTTTGAAACTTTATCCATCCTTGGGCGGTTCTAATACTTTTTTTCAGGAACCCTTAAACTCTTTTATAAACTGTCTGACAAGGTCCGCAAGCGGTCGGCATATAAAAAAATAATGTTTTATCCAATTCAACCGTGCATATAGTAACTAAGTATCACTAAAAACCGGGAAGCAGATGAATTTTATTGAAGATTTTATAAAGAAGGAGTCCTCCAGCGGCATACTTCTTATTTTTACCACGGTGCTGGCGCTTATTCTCAGCAACACCCTTATGTCTCCTTTGTATCAGTCCTTTTTGCATATCCCCGTGGAGATACGTATTGGGGCCCTGCATCTGGATAAATCCCTTTACCACTGGGTCAACGACGGCCTGATGGCCATATTCTTTTTGCTGGTTGGCCTGGAGGTCAAGCGGGAGATTATGGAAGGACACCTTTCTTCCGCCAGCCAGGTGGCCCTGCCGGGTATCGCCGCCGTGGGCGGGATGGCCATTCCGGCGGTTGTCTATATGGCCTTTAACGCGGACAACCCCATCGCCGTCAGCGGCTGGGCTATTCCCACAGCCACAGATATCGCCTTTGCCCTGGGTATACTTTCCCTGTTGGGTAAGCGGGTACCCGTTTCACTGAAAATATTTTTAATGGCCCTGGCCATCATCGATGATTTGGGCGCCATAGTCATCATTGCCCTGTTTTACACCAAACAGCTCTCCATGCTTTCCATAGGTATCGCCGCCATCGCCCTGCTTTTTTTAGTGGCGCTGAATATGTTTCGCGTAACCAAAAAGGCGGCCTATTTCATCATTGGCGCCGTACTGTGGGTCAGCGTGCTGAAGTCCGGCGTGCATGCCACCCTGGCCGGCGTGGCCCTGGCCTTTACCATTCCCCTGCGGGCTGAGGACAAGGAGGGACGGAAATTTTCGCCGCTAAAAGAGCTGGAGCACAGTCTTCATTTTTGGGTGGCCTTTTTCATCCTGCCGCTGTTTGCCTTTGTCAATGCCGGGGTCGATGTTACCAAAATCTCCTTTGACCAAATGGCCGGGCCGGTGCCGATGGGCATCATGCTGGGGCTGTTTGTCGGAAAACAGGTGGGCGTGTTCGGCTTTAGCTGGGTGGCCATAAAGCTGAAGCTGGCCAAACTGCCCGAAGGCAGCAACTGGCTGCAGTTGTACGGGGTTTCCATCCTGACCGGTATCGGCTTTACCATGAGTCTGTTTATCGTTTCCCTGGCCTTTGAGGATGACAGCGTATTTTTCTACACCGATAAACTGGCCATTCTGGTCGGCTCGTTCTTCTCGGGCGTTGTCGGTTATCTGTTGTTGAAGGCGGGTAAAAAAGCTTAGTGCAAAAACAGTTTAAACGTTTTCTTAAAAGGGCGTCCGTGGGGCGCCTTTTTTTTATCCGTCGCGCCGGGATGATTGATCGTTTCCCTGTAATAGGCTATAATGTCTTTTGACGATGGCATCAGAAAAGGTTAAACATGACCTCTCATCAAAAAGAGCAGGTAAACGTTGCTGTAAAGGCTCGCTACCCTCTTGCGCGATCATCCCTGGAAAAGCTCTTTTTCCTGTTACGCGGACGGGAGTTGCTCAGCGGAGAGCTTTTGCTAAAGAGCGGTACCGGCAATGACAAAGAGTATTTTCTGTTAAGTGGAATCTTGCGCTCTTTTGTGTACACAACGGCCGGCGGGGAGGTGACGCTTTCCTTTTATACGGCGCCGGCTGTAATTACCCCTTGCGCCGCCCGTACACAACGCGGACTTTCCGTGCTCAATATTCAGGCTATCACAGACGCTGATCTGGCTGTTATGGAAGCCTCCCGGTTTGCCAGGCTGCGCCGGAGCGACAGCGAGATAAACCGTTTTGCCCAAAGTGTCATCGAATGGGAGCTGCAACGCAAAACCGAAAAGGAGATCAGCCTGGCCTCTCTGACGGCCCGCGAGCGGCTGCTTCTTTTGCGTAAAAATATTCCCGGACTGGAGAACAGCGTTCCCCACGGTTATATCGCCTCATATCTGGGTATTACCACCGTATCACTCAGCCGCCTGCGCAAAGAACTGGCCGGACAATAATCCGGCGTTTCTTATCAATTGTTAATGCCCCGGCGCACTTCTCCACTTATATTGCCCTTCGCTAATAATAATGAGGAGCGGCGATGTTTTTTGTTTTTACGAGGTGCCGGAGGAAAACCGGCCTTATAACCGGGTTATTAAGTATGAGTATACTGTTTTTTTCCTGCGGGTCGGGAAGGATTGCGCGGCAGGCGACGGACACGCCTGCTGTGCAAGAGAAAGCGGGGCTTATCCATACCGAAAAAGCGGTCTATAAAAACGGTGGCCGGCGTTATGAAGCGCAAAGGGGAGTGATGGCCGTTCCGGAAAATCGCAACCGTCCCGGTTCCCGGCTTATCCGGCTGCCCTTTTTTCGTATCTTTTCCAAAAGCAGCACACCCGGCCCGGTGATATTTTATTTAACCGGCGGTCCGGGGATCAGTAATATGAAGTTCAATCCGCCGGAATCATTGCTGGAAGAGCATGATGTGGTGATGGTCGGTTATCGCGGGGTGGACGGCTCTTCAAGGCTGGAGGCGCCGGAGATAAAAAAGGCTATAGCCTCGGCGAAAAATATTCTTTCCGCCGGGGCCATACGCTCCCTGAACGGAGCCATACGCCGGGAGCTGCGCCGCTGGGAGAAAGAAGGACGAGACATTGAAGGATATACCATCGTCGAGGTGATGCATGATCTGGAAGCGGTACGGGAGAGCCTGGGATACAAGCAAATTAACCTGCTCAGTGAAAGCTATGGTACCCGTATCGCCCTGATCTATGCCCGGGCCTATCCTCACAATATATACCGGTCGGTGATGATCGGCGCCAATCCGCCCGGACGTTTTGTCTGGGAGCCGGGAATGATCGATGATCAAATTCGCGCCTATTCTAAAATGTATGCCGACAACAACGGCACCGGGGACTCTCTTGTCAGGGCCATGGAAAAGGCGCTGAAAAATATGCCGGAAAGCTGGATGGGGTTTACCATCGATCCCGGCAAGGTTAAGCTGATGATCTTTGTCATGCTGTTCCACCGTAACAGTGCGGCGTTGGTGCTGGATGCCTGTCTTGATGCGGCAAAGGGGGATTATGCCGGGCTGGCCCTGCTTTCCGCGGCTTATGATCTCAGCATACCGGGTATGTTTGTTTGGGGTGATTTTTTGGTTAAGGCCTATAGCGCGGACTATAACCCGCGAAGAAATTATGAACGGGAATTGGACCCGCCAGGGGCGATTATCGGATCACCGCTGTCTAAATACTTTTGGGCGGCCGCGCCCGGAGATATCCGGTTGATAAAAAAACGCTACCGGGAACCGCAGGTGAGTGATGTACCCACGCTGATTATCAGTGGGAACATGGACTTTTCCACGCCGGCCCGTTATGCGCGCGAGGAAATATTGCCCTGTTTATCCCGGGGCCGGCAGCTGCTGTTTTCCGATTATGGCCATGTTAATGACCTTTGGCGGGTGGAAAACACGGATGTACCCGGCCTGATAGCACGGTACTATAAAACGGGTGAAGCGCCATTTGTGGTTCCGGAAAAAAAAGCCATGGACTTTGAGGTGACTGTCGGCTTGTCCGGTATGGCCCGCTCTGTTTTGGCCACGGGCGGGTTGCTGATGGTGGGTCTGTTGGCCTGGGCGCTGCTTTAGCCCCGGCCTTAGAGCCGGGTCTGTGTATCTTGGTGGCCTGATCCTATTTGCCGTAACGCAGGCTTCCCGCGGCCGGAGACCAGGGGTGTTGCGGTTCAAAATAATTCCACAGTATCCGGGAGATGTGACGGATCAGCTCGACGCCCTCGTTGTCATCACTCCAGCCCCTATCCTGTTGGTCGCGGGTCATAACACAAAAAACATAATCCCCGGAGGGGGCATTGACCAGCACCACCTCCGAACGGGCGTCACTGACCGCCCCCTGCTTGGAAGCCGTCCCGACCCAGGGGGGGATTTGCGCAAGGGCCGCGCCGTTCCAGTAGATATTGCCCAGAACCCGGTACATTTCATCGCTGGCGGCCGGACTTACGGCTTTTCGCCGGCGTATCATGGTCAGCAGGCGGCTCATCTCCCGGGGGGTGGATTGTCCCCAGCCGTATTTTTCCCAGGCCTTTTGCCGGCCGGGTGTGCGTGAATTGACGCGTGTGGCCCTAAAGCCGTTCTTCTCCAGCCAGTTGTTGACGGCCGCGCCGCCTCCGGCCAGACTTTGGTTCCACAGGGCCGCCGTGTTGTCGCTGGTGGTGATCATCAGCATGACCAGCCTGCCGAGGGCGATCTTTTCGCCGCTTTTAAAGGAACCCAAAATATCCGCTCCCGGATAGCGCAGGGAATCCTCATAAACCATCAGGCTGTCATAGTCCAAAAGCCCGGAGTCGATCTTATCAAAAAGCGTGGTCATAATGGCCACCTTGATCATACTGGCGGTGGGGAACAGGCTGTCGCCGTTTACGGAAACGGTAATGTCCTTTTTAAAATGATGCACATATATACCGGCCCGGCCCTGAAAACGGTCTGCCAGGCTGTGCAGTGTTTGGGAAAGATCCTTGTTCTCCGGGGGAAGAGGGGCTACCCGAACGCAGGCCGTAAGGTAGATTAAAAAAAGAAAAAGGGCGGTTTTCATGACTTTTCTCCCTGGAATGGATTGCCGTGCCGCGGGAAATTTTTTATTCCGGAAGCGCCGGTTAGCGGCGGGGACATTTCACGCGCGGCAGCTTTTCTTTATGCCTTATGTCCGGTGCAGATAGCGGAACAACAGTTTAAAAGAGCGGTCGATCTGCTTTTTTTCCAGAATGATATTGAACTCCGTATAGGTGGAAACCACCTCGATCACATTGATGCGCTGCCAGGCCAATTGCTTTAGGATATTATAATGAATGCCCGGGGTATGCACCATCTCCCGGGTGAGCTGCAGCGTGATGGCGGCCAGATCGTCCAGATGGGAAACCTGTTCCTCTCCCGCGAAGATCTCTGTTATGCGCGGCTTGAGGCTGCTGTTGAGGATGGTGGTGATTTCATGGATGCCCTGTGTAAAAGTGACAAAATAGTCCTGACGGTCGCGCAGGGTCTGCATGAGCTGCTGGCGTTTTTCAAGAATGGTTGCGGACTTTACAAAGGTGTATTCACACAAGCCGGAGCGCACGGTAATATCGCTTAAATCCTTATTAAAGGTTTCCACCACCTTTTTGCTCAGGCGGATATCGGGCAGCATGCGCTTCAGGGCCATCAGTATGGCGCTCTCGCTGGTGGGCTTTAGCAGCTCGCGTTCGATGCGCGGTTTCATCTGCCGGGCCAGGGCCGAAAGGTTGATAATGCCGTCGGCCAGACCGTCCTCCAGAAAGGGCGTTTCCAGAATAATCTGCCGGATGGTGTCTGTTACGGTAATCATGTTAAATATTTAACATAATGATCTAAATTTGTCAATATTTTACAGAAAATTTTTTTTGAGAAATTTTACCGTAGAATAAGCGCCCAAAAATCAAAGCAAGGAGAGTACAATGAGTTTAGATGTCGCCTGTGTTATTTGTGACGCGCCCATAAGCCTGCCCGCCGATACGGTGGAGGATGAACTGCTGGAATGCCCCGAATGCGGTTCGGAACTGGTGGTGGCCTCGCTGACGCCGCCGCTGCTGGAGGAAGCGCCGCAGACGGAAGAGGACTGGGGGGAATAGCCGGTGGTACGCATACTGGACACGACCCTGCGCGAAGGCGAGCAGACGCCCGGCGTCTGTTTTGACAACCACATAAAGCTGGCCATTGCCGATATGCTGGATCATGTGGGGGTGGATATTATCGAGACCGGGCACCCGGTGGTTACGGCGGAAATAGAGCACAGTGTGCGGCAAATTGCCTCCCGCGGTCTCGCGCCGCTCATCGGCGCGCATGCCCGCTCCCTGCGCCGGGATATCGATGTGGCCCTGAATTGCGGCGTCGGTTTTCTGGGTATTTTTTATTGTGTTTCCAACGACCGCCTGCAACACCACCAAACCACCCTGCCCCGGGTCATAGAAAAAATTACGGAGATGGTGGCCTATGCCCGCTCGGGAAATCCCCGCCTGCGGATTCGCTATACCCCGGAAGACACGGTGCGTTCCGAGTGGGAAAACGTGGTGGAGGCCGCTTCGGAGGCGGTGCGCGCCGGCGCCGATATTATCAGCGTGGCCGATACCACCGGCTATATGATTCCGGGCACCAAACGCAGCATGTATGATTATGTCAGTCGCTTGCGGGACGATCTGGCGGTCCGCTCGGCCTTTCCGCAAATCGCCGTCCATTGCCACAACGACCGCGGGCTGGCCCTGGCCAATGCCCTGGACGGTTACCGGGCAGGCGCGGAAATCATCGACGCCACGGTGCTGGGGCTGGGCGAGCGCGCCGGACTGGTGGATCTGGCCACCCTGCTGGCCGTATTGCAAAGCGATTTTAATGAAGGGCAACACTGGAACCTGCGGGAACTTCCCCGTTTGTATGACACGGTCAGCCGCTATGCCGGCATGGAGATACCGCCGCTGATGCCCCTGAGCGGAAAAAATGTCTTTACCCATTGTGCCGGTATCCATACCCAGGCGGCATTGAAGAATCCCCTGCATTACCAAAGTCTTGATCCGGGCATCATCGGTCGCGAGGCCGAAATCGCCCTGGATCATATGTCCGGAAACGCGGCCGTGCTGTTTGCCCTGGAGAAGATTGGGCGCGGCGGACTTTCGCCGGAACACACCGAAAGGGTGATCGGGAAAGTTAAGGAGACCGGCCGCATGGGGCGGGTGGTCAACCAGGATGAACTAAGGCATATCGTCAACTTTATAACCAATGAAAGAGAGAATCCCCTTGACCGGCAACCTGACCATCGGCTTTTTACATTCGCTGATCCGCAAGGATGAGAAGCTTCTGCTCACTGAACTGGATCGCCGTCGCGGCGCGCGGGTAGAAATGATTGATGACCGGCAACTGATCGCCGAACTGAACACGGGGCTTACCTCCGGCGCGGATGTTGTTCTGGAGCGCTGCATAAGCCATTACCGGGCCCTGCACGCCCTGCGCCTTTATGAAGCGGGCGGAACGCTGTGCGTAAACCGTCCGGAGGTGGCCGAAGTGTGCGGCAGCAAGTTTGAAACCTCGCTGCGGCTAAAACAGCATGGACTGGCCCAGCCCCGGGTGCGTATCGCCTTTACGGAAAAATCGGCTCTGGAAGCCATAGAAGAGATGGGCTATCCGGTGGTGCTGAAACCGGCGGTGGGTTCCTGGGGACGGCTGATCGCCAAAATTTCCAACCGGGAGGCGGCGGAGGCGGTTTTGGAGCACAAAACCACCCTGGGCACCTATCATCATTCCGTTTTTTATATCCAGGAATATATCGAGAAGAAGGGACGCGATATCCGCAGCTTTGTGGTGGGCGATAAGTGCGTGGCCGCCGTCTACCGCAGCTCGGAACACTGGATCACCAACACGGCCCGCGGCGCGGTGGCCAGCAACTGTCCCGTAACGCCGGAGCTGGAAGAGGTCTCGCTTAAGGCCGCGGCGGCCGTTGGCGGCGGCGTGCTGGCCGTGGATCTTTTTGAAAGTCCGGGGGGACTGCTGGTGAACGAAGTCAATTATACCATGGAGTTTAAAAATTCGGTGGAGCCCACGGGGGTCAATATTCCGGCGGAAATCGTGGACTATGTGATCGCCGTGGCCGGAGGACGTTCATGAAGGAAGTAAGCGTGTCTATCGTTGGCGGCTCGGGTTATACGGGGGGAGAGCTGCTGCGTTTACTGCACTTTCATCCCCATGTGCGCCTGCAACAGATAACCTCGGAGAAAAACCGCGGCCGGCCCGTTGGCCGCGTTCATCCCAATCTGAGAAAGGTAAACGGGCTGAAGTTCTGCGGACTGGCCGAGCTGGAGGAGGCGGATCATCTTTTCCTCTGCCTGCCGCACGGCGAGGCTTTGCAAAAAATCGACTTCTTCCGGGAGCGCGCCGGCAGTATCATCGATCTGAGCGGCGACTTCCGTCTGAGGCATCCCGCGGAATATCAACGCTGGTACGGGCGCGAGCATCCCCGGGCCGATCTGTTACGGGAAGCGGTGTACGGCATCCCGGAACTGCACCGGGAACGGATGCGCGGCGCCGCGTTTGTTTCCAGCGCCGGGTGTAACGCCACGGCCGTTATCCTGGCCCTCTACCCTCTTTTTAAAAAAGGGCTGATAGAAGAGACCTCCACCGTGGCGGAGGTTAAGGCGGGCAGCAGTCAGGCCGGCGCCTCTCCCGCGCCGGGGTCCCATCATCCCGATCGCAGCGGCGCCATACGCGCCTATAAGCCCTTTGGCCACCGTCATTTGGGAGAGATGTATCAGGAACTGGCCTTTGGCCGCCGGATCGGCATACATTTCAGCGCCACGGGCATCGACATGGTGCGCGGCATACATGCCGTCTGTCATACCTTTTTAAAAGAAGATCTGACCGAAAAGGATATCTGGAAGGTGTACCGGGAGGCCTACGGCCGGGAACCGTTTATCCGCATCATAAAGGAACAGAGCGGTTTTCACCGCCTGCCCGATCCCAGAATACTGGCCGGCAGCAACTTTTGCGATATCGGCTTTGTGCGGGATAAGGATTCCCGGCGGCTGATCGTCTACAGCGCCCTGGACAACCTGATGAAGGGCGCGGTCGGACAGGCGGTGCAGGCTTTTAACATCATGCGGGGTTGGCGGGAAACCCTGGGCCTGGATTTTCCCGGGCTTTATCCGGTGTAACGCATGTGCCGGATATTGGCGGTGCAATCACCGCGGCCCTTTGATATGCGCGGGCACCTGCGGGCCTTTGCCCGCATTTGCGAAAGCAGCGAGGAGTATCAGGGACACGGCTGGGGCATGGCCTGGCTGGAGGGGGACGAGCGACGCATCCATAAATCACTGAAGCCGGTTTGGGAAGAAGACTTTTCCGGCTGGGGCCGCAGCCGCTTTTTGCTGGCCCATGCCCGCAGCGCCTTTCGCAATGAGGGTATCGAGATAGAAAACAATATGCCCTTTTTTGATGAAAAGCATGTGTTTGTCTTCAACGGCGAGCTGTGGGGGGTGCGTATCCGTGAGCGGGGACGCATCGGCGCGGAGAAGATTTTTAACTATATCAAGCGGTTTTACCGGGGCGACATGAAGGCAGCCCTGGAAAAGGGGACGGGAGTTATCATAAAAAAAACACGCTACGTAAGGGCCATGAATATTATGATCAGCGATATGGAAAAGCTGTACTTCAGCAATATTTACGGGGAAAACCCCGCCTATTTTTCGCTATACCGCAAAAGCGAGGGGGAAGTGACCGTACATTGCTCGCAGCCCTATCCCGGCGAGGCGGGCTGGCAAAAACTGTCCAACCATACTTTGGGGGTGTGGCCGTGATCATCCTGAAGATAGGCGGAGGAAAGGACATAAACATCACCGGCGTGGCAGAGGATCTGGCCGCGCTTTCGGAGCCGCTGCTTATTGTCCACGGCGCCAACGCCTGGCGCGATGAACTGGCCGGGCGCATGGGCTGGGAAATCAACCGGGTAACCTCGGTGTCCGGCTTTAGCAGCACCCTTTCGGACACGGGACTGATCGATCTGCAAATGATGGCCTATGCCGGTCTGCGCAACAAGCGTATTGTGGAAACGTTGCGTCAACACGGGGTAAACGCCATCGGCCTAAGCGGTCTGGACGGCGCGCTTATCCGGGGAAAGCGCAACGCCGGTATCCGGGTGCGCCAAAAGGGCAAGCTCAAATTACTGAAGGATTTTTCGGGCAAGCCCCGGTCGATCAACAGCGCCCTGCTGGATATGCTGCTGGAGGCGGGATATGTGCCGGTCATTACGGTACCGATCATCGATGAGAACAACCGGGCCATTAATTCCGAGAATGACGATATTGTGACCCTGCTGAACAGCCATTATAAGGCGCGGCGGGTGATTCAGCTTATCGAAGAAAAAGGATTATTAAGTGATCCGGCGGACAGGGACAGCCTTGTGGAAAAGGTGACACATGCGGATCTGGAAACATGGATAAACAAAGAGCAGGGACGCATAAAGCGGAAGCTGTACGCCATCGGCAAGCTGTTGGCCGGCGGCGCGCATAAGGTGGTGATTACCGATGGCCGCGTGGTCCACCCCGTGAACGCGGCCCTGCGCGACAAGGGGACGGTATTCGAATGAGTGCTATCAGGAAATGGGAAACAGACTTTGGAGCGGGCTGCTATCCCATGCGCGACCAGATTCTGGTAAAGGGTCGCGGCGCGTTGGTTTGGGATGCCGAAGGGCGTGAATATATCGATTGCGTGGCCGGTCACGGGGTGGCCAATGTGGGCCATGCCCACCCGGCGGTGGTGGAGAGCATAC
>JALXBH010000273.1 GCA_026991535.1 Calditrichia bacterium
AACAACATAATTTAAGAGCATCTTTTCAAACAGGATTTAGAAACCCTACAACACAAGATTTATTTATTGGTTTTGATGTGCAAAGTGCAATTTTAGTTGGTTCTTCACCTGATAATTTAGATAAAATATTACGATTGCCTCAATTTTGTAAAGAGGCGCTGAAATCATTTGACATACTTAGTTAAAACCCTTACCTTGCAAAATCATTGGGAATCTTCCCCCCAATGAACCTAACCAACATTTTACATAATTCAATTTGAAAATATACTCACAGGAGGGCTTCTATGAGGTAAAGGTAAATCTATTGTTTTCTCGTCTTTGTCTAATAACCCATATAGGAGGTAGATATGTTAAGAAGGTTACTTCTGTTTTTATTTATAACTATTCCATTGTCGCTGTTCGCGCAATCATCAGGTAAAATTACCGGTTTTATTCAGGATAAGGATACCGGTGAGCCCCTGGTTGGCGTGAACGTTATACTTGAGGGAACATCCCTTGGTGCCATGACCGACGTGGATGGTTACTATGTTGTTCTCAACGTCCCGGTTGCCACATATAAAATACGCGCCAACTACGTTGGATATCAGGATGTTATTAAAGAGGGCGTCCGTGTTTCCGCCGGTGTAACCACAAATGTTGATTTTGAGTTATCACAACAGGTTCTGGAAACCGATGCCGTAGTTGTTGTCAGTGAACGGCCGTTGGTTGAAAAAAACGTTACACAAAGTTATTCACTGGTAACATCCAAAGACCTGGAAAGCATTCCTGTTCGCGGTCTGAATAACTATCTGGCCCTGCAGCCCTCCGTTGTTGTACAGGATGGAGTTGTTCATATTCGCGGTGGTCGTTCCGATGAGGTGGGATACTACCTTGACGGCGCCTCCACTTCCAGCGCCTTGTCCAACACCAATGCGGTTTATATTATTCAGGACGCCGTGGAAGAAACACAGGTGCTGACCGGTGGATATAGCGCCGAGTTTGGTGGCGCCAACTCCGGTATCATCCGTACCCAGTTAAAATCCGGTACGAGTGATTTCCGTGCTTCTCTCGATTATCAGTTGGATGGCTTTGCCGCCGAAGGTGAGAAGTTCCTTGATACCTATTCCTATCAACATAGAATCGGCGTTGTTACCTTAAGCGGCCCGATCATGGGTGATAAGATTAAATTCTATCTCGCCGGTGAAAACTATTTTCAGGGTGATGACGAAGTTCGTTTTGGCAAGGGTTTTACCTTTAACAACCTTGTAGACGCCAATCCCAGCAGAACCAGGACGGATACGGTTAACCTGAGCTATCCGGATGGTTTTACTCCCCGTAATCAAAGTAACCGTTATGCATTGAATGGAACGATCAGCTTTGATTTTAATCCGATCAACTTCCGCCTTTCCGGCGCCTTTAATACCCGTAGAACCTATACGGATGGTGCTCCCTGGCTGAACATTCTTCGCGACCGCGAAGTCTATGACGATTTGAACTCTTACCTGGTGTCGGCTAAGATGACTCATATTCTTTCCCCGACCACATTTTATGAAGTGAATCTGGGTGCTTTCAGTTCCGAGTTGGAGCGTGGCGATAGCTACCTGGGTAATGACTGGATGTCTTGGTATGACAGCTCCAAAGTAGCTGCCCATGGCGCTACCTACCGCGATGCCTGGCGTCCTGATTTTAACTATGTTCTCAACGGTATTCCTTTCTCCAGAAAAGGTGCACCGAGTAACTTTTACAGAAAACTGGATCAAAGTTATTTTTCCGGTTCGTTTAATCTGACTTCCCAGTTGGGTCGTCACCATGAGATTAAAGCCGGTGCTGAGGTTAAGGCCTATACGGTACGCTATTTTGATATAGCGCCCAGTGTAATGCTTTTTGCGGCTGATCCTGCCTATGGTAACAGGCTTGGTATTACCACTTACGGTAGTGTTGAGAATGTACCTGTTAATGTATGGAACCAAAACGGTGGCGTGGATTCCTATGGCTACGATATCTATGGCAACGCCATCGACGCGGCCAAAACCTACTCTGACGGTAGCGTGGCCCTGGCCCCGAAAAAACCGGTTTTTGGCGCGCTTTACCTGCAAGACAAAATCGAATATGATGACCTGATCATCAACGCCGGTCTGCGTATGGATTATTTTGATCCTGATGATCGCCGTCTGCGTGACCCGGCCAATGTTAAGTTTGATAAAAATACCAGCCAGATTCTGGCCAGCGAATGGATTGATATGGATCCCTTTGTTCTGGTTAGTCCGCGGTTGGGTTTTTCTTTCCCCGTGGATGAGAAAACCGTATTCTATCTGCAATATGGTAAATTTGCCCAGATGCCCAGTCTGAGCCAGATTTACACCAGTGAAAGAACCGCCAGTAATATTATCACCGTGGGTGGTTTTGCTTTGCGCGCGGTAGGTTTTGGTTTGGATCCGGTTCGTACTACAAACTACGAAGTTGGTTTCCGTCGTCAATTGTCTGACTATGCCGCCTTTGATATAACCGGTTTTTACCGCAATATTAAAGGGCAGGTACAGACGATTCGTCAAAAACCGGATGCCGGTGCCGCAAGTCAGGTTTTTAACCGCTTGGTTAATGGCGACTTTGCCACAACCAAAGGTCTAGAATTTAAAATGACCCTGCGCCGCTATCAGCGTTTGCAGGCTCAGTTTAACTATACCTTCACCGATGCCGAAGGTACCGGTTCCGGCAGTACGTCCTTTATCTCCGCCGCCGAGCGGGACGCCAACCTGCCGACGATCCTTTCGCCGCTGGATTACGCCCAGCGTCATCGTGGTTCCATCAACCTCGATTATCGTTTTGGTAAAGGCGATGGCGGCCCGGTTTTTGAAAACTTTGGAGCCAATATGCTCTTTACTTTCAACTCCGGTCACCCCTATACCCGTGTAACGGCCCCTCCGGGCGGCCAGGTTGATCCGTACACCGCCGGTGTGGATTACATGGATGATACCCGTTCCCGTTCCGCTCTGGAGCCTTTGAACAGCTCGACGACGCCCTGGAACTTTGTTACGGATTTACGCCTGGATAAAACCATTAATGTTACCGACCAGATTGACGCTACTTTCTATGTACGTGTTAATAATCTGTTTAACACCAAAAACGTTATCAACGTTTATCAAAAAACAGGTAGCGCTACGGATGACGGTTATTTAACCAACCCTGCATTGTCCGGTCAAAACATCGAGCAGCTTGGCCCGCAGTACCGTGATATGTATCAGGCTATCGTTCTGGATAACGGCGGTGCTTATCGCAGTCAGCTTGGTCTGGAACTGTTTGGTCAGCCGCGGCAAATTTTCTTCGGCGTAAAACTTACCTACTAAGAAGAGTAGATGTAAACTAATTGTGAGGTAACAAATGAACCGAAAATCATTGAATTTTACTATTCTAATAATGAGCCTGTTCTTATTAATAACAATGGGCTCCCTGTACGCGAAAGGGCCTGAAAATGCTCAGGCAACGCAGAGTTTTTATAAAACATCCGCGTTGAACCCGACCCGTACGCTTTCCAATATCAACAACTGGGCCTACTGGCTTTACTATGACGGTAAGTCCGGTATTGATCCCAACGGTAACGGCGGCGGTATTTACCCCCGCGGAACTTCTAACGTGATCTATGAAGATGGCGTTATTTGGGGGGCCCTGGTTCCCAATTCCGATGGCAGCGGCAGCAGAATTCAGGTGGGTGGATCCACTTACCGTACCGGTACGGCCGCTGTATTTGATCAAATCTATCGTATACGTTCCGACTGGGCTTCGTTGACGCGCGCTCAGGTTAAGGAAGACGCTTCGGAATTCTTTGAGGTGCCTCTGGAATCCGTTACGGAAGAGCAGGCCGACCAGATTATTGAGCAGTACAAGCTCGACTGGAAAAACTGGCCGGTAGAGCAGGGTGCTCCTTATGTTGATGTAAACGGAAACGACATGTATGACCCAGTGCTGGATGAAAATGGCATGGCTGATCCCAATAAGGGTGACTATCCCGGTATCGCCAGTGCCGATCAGGTTGTTTACTTTGTTGTTGACGACTCTGACGCCGGGCGTACAACCCAGTTGTACGGTTCCGATCCCATGGGTATCGAATTACAGGTTACCATGTGGGGCTATAACCAAAAAGACGCCCGTTTGGGTCAGTTAATGTTCAAAAAATATAAATTGATCAACAAGTCCGACGTAACCTTTGACAGCATGTATGTGGCTCAATGGTGCGACCCCGATGTGGGTAACTATACGGACGACCTTGTAGGTTGTGACCCGGAACTTGGTTTGGGTTTTGCATACAACGGTGGCCCGAACGACGATGAATTCGATCGTTTCGGCGTGGCTCCGTCCGCCATGGGTTATGACTTCTTCCAAGGACCGATCGTAGACGGCGTCGCCGGACAGGATATCAATAACAATGGTGTTGATGATGCCGAAGATTATGCCGTGTTTAACCTGAAAAAAGTAGGTCCGGGTAAGGTAAATATCCCTATGACCTCCTTTGGATATTTCTCCGCCGGTAACACGGAGTGGAGCGATCCGCAACTGGGTAACTATAACGGTACTCTTGAGTGGTATAACCTGCTGCGTGGTTTTATTACCAACACAGACGTTGAAAACCCCACACCGTTTACCCATCGCGCAACCGGTGAAGTAACAAAATTCCCGCTTGACGGTGATCCTGCCACCGGAACCGGTGATTTGGATGGTCAGGGTTCTAACTTTGCCGCGGCCGACCGTCGCATGAGCCTTTCCACCGGTCCTTTCACCATGGCTCCCGGAGATGAGCAGGAAGTGGTTGTTGCCGTTATCGGTGGCAGCGGTTCCGATTATATTAACTCCGTTGTTCAGGTAAAAGAGACAGATAAACTGGCTCAAAAGCTTTATGATGATCTGTTTGCCACTATCCCGAAAGCGCCTCCCGCGCCGCAGGTTGTTGCCAGTCCTTTCGAGAACACAATCGTTCTGAGCTGGGGTGATGATGCTGCAGCCGTGAGCCGTACGGAAGACACGAAATATGCCGATAGCGATTCTACGGCCTATACGTTCCAGGGTTATAATGTATACCAGCTCAGCTTTGGTCTGGATGCACAAACTAAGCTTATTGGTACTTTTGACGTTATTGATGGCGTGAAAACCATTGAACAACCTAAATTTCTTGAGGAATATGGTGTATCCAAGGTTGTACCCGTACAATTTGGCAAGGACAGTGGCGTTAAGCGTTACTTTGTTGTCGACAAAAACTACCTTACTGATGACGCTCTGTTTCCGGGTAACACCTACTACTTTGCTGTAACCGCCTATAACTATAATCCTGATCCGCAACTGATACAGGACAAGGCTCTTGAGTCTTCGATGATCGTTATTCCGGTTCAAACACAAACTCCTGGTGTGGGAAAGAGAGTTACTTCCAAACCGGGAGACAATGTACTTGCCGTGCATTCCGATGGCGGTAGTGATGGGCAGGTTGCGGTTGTTGTTATTGATCCGACAAAGGTTACCGGTGATAAGTATGAAATCTTCTTTTCGGAAGATGCTGATACAAATTCCAGCACTTTTGGTGAAATCCTTTGGAATGTCAAGAATACGGTAACCGGTGATACTATTGTAAAAAATCAGCTTCAGGCTACAGACCTTAATGCACAGGATCAGCCGATATTTGATGGTATTCAGGTAAAGGTTGCAGGTCCCAGCCTGGATTTTAAGGCATTTCAAACTGTAGCAAATGCAGCCGGACCGATTAATCCTCCGGAAGGAGCAGCCGCGGATTTTCAAAACTTTCCTTCTCTTAGACCGACAAGTGGACAACAGGTTGGTACCGGTTATTGGATGTTCCAGGCTGGTGGAGGAGATGGCTCCTATGAATCTTTTCTTGCCAGAGTCATGCGTGGAGATAATTTTAATCGTGCGGTTCCATATGATTTTGAGATGCGTTTTACCAAGCGAGGTAGCTGGGCTGTCCGTGCATTTAATGATGGGGCAGTTTTAAAAGTACCTTTTGAGCTTTGGAATACGGGAATTAATACTCCAGATGATCCGAGCGATGATTATCGTCTGATACCATGGTTCTTATCTAGCGGATTATTAGGCTTAAACCAAACGGATCCTAATGGTATGACCTATCAGCTCGATCCAAATGACCATCCTGGTTCCGGAGGATCAAATGATCCTTATACGCCATGGATCTATTGGAGACAGCCAGAGGATGTATCCTATGGTGAAGTTGGCTATAATAATTATTTAGCAGATATTGACACTGTTGCCGGAACCTATGGTAGCTATTCATTTAACTCCCCTGAAGTAATGGCAAGAACAGTTTTAATGAGTTGGAATGCTGATGATGTTGCCGATGGTGAAATTGCAGCCGGTGTACAAATGGTTCCCGAAGAAGGTACGGTTTTTCGTATCATTACAACGAAACCAAATACCTTAAATGATAAGTTCACCTTTTCGGCGCCTGTAGTTGAGCAATCCATTGCTTATGAAAATGAAGATGCAAAAAAAGTTACTGTTTTCCCGAATCCCTATTATGCGGGCAACTCTCAGGAAAGCGGCCGTTTTGATAGATTTGTAACATTCTATCATCTGCCGAAAAAAGCTACAATTCGTATCTTTAACCTTGCCGGTGAGCAGGTACGTAAACTGGAAACACCTCTGAATAACACGAGTCAGTTCCTTAAGTGGGATCTGCGGAATGATAATTCTTTGCCCGTGGCCAGCGGTATGTACTTTGCTTATGTTGATATGACTCTTTCCGATGGCAGTAAAGCAACTAAGGTACTCAAACTGTTTATTATTCAAAGAAGACAACAATTGGAGTTCTTCTAAAAAATGGTTTGTTTTTATAAAGTGAGAGTCTTAAAAGGAGTCAGAAATGATAAATAATTTTAAAAAAATATCTAAAATTATACTGTTTAGTTTACTGGCCATACAGCTCAGTTATGCCGGGGACCCGTCCCGTTACGGAACGGCTGGCGGTATGCAGACAGTAGTGCCGGTAGGCGCGCGATACCTTGCCATGGCGGGGGCGAACGTCTCTACCGTTGAAGGTATCGACGGAATTTCATGGAACCCTGCCGGATTATCCAACATGAGTGGAAATGCCGCGGGTGTTTTCTCAACCATGAATATTTTTAATGATGTTGCCGTAAACTACATGGCCATCGGCGCCAATATGGGTGGTTTTGGTAACATCGGCGTATCGCTGAAAGCTTTTGATTTTGGTGATATTCCGGTAACCACGGTAACAGACCCCGATGGTGCTGGCGGCGGTACTTTTTCGCCGACCTTTTTCACCCTTGGGTTGACCTATGCCAATCGCTTAACCGATGTTATTCAGGTAGGTGTAACCGCTAAGTTGATTAGCGAAAGTATCGATCGTGCCGGTGCTACCGCCGTCGCTTTTGATGCCGGTATCCAATACGCCAACCTGGGCGGTTTTGAGGGGCTTTCCTTTGGCGTGGTTATGCGTAATATCGGTTCCTCGCTTCAGTATACCGGTAGCGGTTTGAACCAGCGTGCCGTTGAAGTGGATGGGGCCAGTTTTGCCGACTTCCTGAACAGGGAAGCGCAAATTGATAACCTACCGGGTAGTTTTGAAATCGGTATGTCTTATGCTGTTAGCATTGATAATGAAAACGCTTTGACATTATTTACCAATTTCAATAACTACAACTATGGTTCCGATGACTTCCGTTTTGGCGGTGAGTATATCTGGAATAACATGGTTGCCCTTCGCGGCGGTTATATTTATGCCACCGATCTTGCAGCGGAAGCTCAACTGTATCGTTTCACCCTGGGTGGCGGTTTTAACTACACGCTTGGCGATGTTAAGTTAAATCTGGACTATTCCTATCGTGATTCGCAATACTTTGATGGTAACAACCTGTTCTCCATTAAAGTTAGCTTCTAAGCGCAGCTTAAATGAAAAAGCCCCGGAATTCCGGGGCTTTTTTTTTATCTTTTAATAATCTTAAATGTTTCACTTATGTCTTACGGGAAGATGGCCTTACATTTCCCTTTATAGACACCGGTGATGTCAGTGCCGGAATATTTTAACCCTACAGATCCCTTCGTTTTTAAGTGACTCGTCAATAAGTTTAAGCATACACTTAAGACCATTCGAAATAAGGTTACTTTTATTTTGCCCGTATCCAGCGCATAATTTCCGGAAGGTTGGCCCGTTTTCCCGTCATTAAAATGCCCATGCGGTAGACTTTAGCTGCCAGCCAGATAACACCTATAATTGATACTATCAGGATGACCAGTGACAAAATAATTTCCATCGCCGCCGGGGTACTCATATTTATCCGCGCAAACATGATAATCGGTGAGAAGAACGGTATGTAAGACAGACCTGTTATCAGGGAACTATCGGGATTTTTAACCAGTGTGGTTAACACCAGCAGGGGTACAACCAATAAAAGGGTAATAGGCATGGAGGCTTGTTGCGCTTCCTGATCAGATGTGGTGGCCACTCCGATTATGGAATACATCCCGGAGTAGAGAAAATAGCCCAGAACATAATAGACAACAAACCATATCATGGTAACGGTGGATATGTTCATAAGGCTGTTACCCTTCATTTGTATAAAAGAGCTGCCTCCAAGGGAAATTGCAATGGCCACAATGCTCCATATGGCATACTGAGTCAGGCCGACAAGTCCCTGACCTAATATTTTGCCCGCCATAAGTTGTATAGGCTTTACGCTGGCCAAAATAACCTCTACAACCTTGTTGGACTTTTCCTGAATGATGGAGCGCATAATGCTTGTCCCGTAGACAATCAATGTCATATACAAAATCAAAACAAAGATAAATGTAGAAAAATATTCAGAAGTAAAATCGGAATCTCTCTCCTTACCGCCTTTTTGAATTTTAATGGTGCGAAGAGAGATATCGGTAATAAGTCTCTGAACGATATGAGGATCAAAGCCGCTGTTTTTTAAACGATGATCGATAATTATCTTTTCCACGGCCCGGTTAAGGGTGCGATTGGTTTGAAAGTCACTAACATTTCTGGCAAAAAATTCAATGCGATTGCTGTCCAACACACTGGCAGGTATATATAGAAGGCCGTCAATGAGTTCTTTTTCAATTAAGGACTTTTGCGTGGCAACAAGCTGATCCGTTACCGAGCTGGAACGTATACTATTTAAAATAAATTTGGGCTGACCGTTTCTCAGGGTATCCGTTAAAGAACTGTGTAATGAACCTGCCACCAGTCCGCTTTCATCAACCACATTTATGGTGAGCGGCTCATCGCCTTCCAATTCTATTAAAAGAGCGGGAATAATAGTAACCCCAATCATAAAGACAGGGATTAAAAGTGTTAAAATGATAAAGCCCTTTTTAAAGACCGTTTCTTTATATTCTCTTTTTATGATGGTTATTATTTTATTCATTTGGTTTTTCTCCGGCCAGGGTGATAAATATTTCATTTAAACTGGATTGCATCGTCTTAAAGGAATGGACTTCTATATTATTAAGCAGATGCCCGATAAAATCATTTCTACTGCTGCCTTCCTTTAAACGCACTTCAAGATAATTTCCATAAATATCAGCGGTTTCAACCATAGGCAATCCGGAAACAAAAGAGGCATCTCCACTATATTCCACCTGGATGGAGCTTTTACCGTGATCCATGAGGATCGGTTGAAGGGCGCCTTGTAAAACAACCCTGCCGTGATTGATCATCATAACCCGGTCACACAGTTTCTCCGCGGTTTCCATCATGTGCGTGCTAAGCATAATCGCTTTTCCGGAAACCTTTAGCTCAAGAATAATATCCTTAATCAGGTTGGTGTTTACCGGATCGAGCCCGGAAAAGGGTTCATCGAGAATAATAAGTTCCGGATCATGTAAAAGGCTTCCAATGATCTGAACTTTTTGCTGCATTCCCTTGGAAAGCTCTTCCACCTTCTTATCTTTTTGTTCTTCCAATCCCAGCCGTCTAAGCCATTCCAGGGCTTTTTGTGAGGCCTCCTCCCTTGGCATCAGATGCAGTTCTCCAAGAAAAACAAGCATATCCAACACCTTCATTTTGGGATAAAGCCCCCGTTCTTCGGGTAAATAGCCGATCCTGTTTTTTAAAGTGTCATTCATGGCTGTGTCAAAAAGAGTAATGTTACCTTCATCAGGCAGAAGAATGTTCATAATCATGCGTATGGTGCTGGTTTTTCCCGCACCGTTGGGCCCAAGAACGCCATAAACGCTGCCGCGTTCCACGGTAAAGGAAACATCATCAACCGCTTTGTATGAACCGTAGCTTTTGGAAATATGTGAGATATTTAGTATGGGCATATGTTTCTCCTATATCCGGCCCCGCATTGCTTACAAAGGGCATGTTTACTAAATTTATTTAAAGGACTACTTAAAGGAAACAAATTTAACTGATCTCGTTCAAGCAGACGTGCGATTTCAACTTTAGTTTCTGTATTTACACCTTAGGAAGTAAAATATTCACATGACTAAGCTCCGCCAGGCCATAACTGTTCCGATAGCTCTTGTTTTCATACTTCTTTCCGCAATAGTACTGCTGTCGCTCAACGCCTCAACGCTTGCGCATGACCGGCCGGAAATAATCCTGCGTGGGGAGAAGGGTTCCTTCTCGGATCAAAAAATTACCGTTGAGGAAAACAACGGTTCTCTTTATATCCCCTTGGATATCTTTTCCGATAAAACGGGATATGGTATCTATACCAATGAACAGCGGCAAAAATGCGTGTTGTATTTAGGGCCGGACAAGGCCACCTTTACGGCGGATAATAATTTTGTGATTCTTAATGAACAGGTAGTACAAACCCCGTATTTACCCCTGTGGAAGGAAAACACTCTGTGGCTGCCCGTGGAACTGCTCCCGTTTCTTTTTGATGAAAATACCGCCCGGCAGATTTCTTACAATCCACAGACAAAGGTGCTGTCCATACACAAGGCCCATGACGCCAATGTCAGCCGTATCAATATCAGTGCAAAAGAAAACGGCACCGTCATTACCCTAAAGGTTAGCGAAGAGTTTACAAAAAAAGATATTACTCTTAAAGTGGCCAACGGATGGTTTCATATCGATATCCTGGGGGGGAAGGTTCCGGATAATCTGGCGGAAAAAACAACCCCGAACGGACTGATCAGCAAAGTGAAAATTATCCCTTTGGAGCAGGTGGTGTCGCTGGCATTTAAGCTGAAAAAACGCATCATAGACAAAGAGCTGATTCTCAACCCGGAAGAACATGAAATTACAGTTAACCTGCGCACTTCGGAAAAGGTGAAAAATCAGGCCCGAAATGAAGAGATTCTTGAAAAACAAAAACGGGAATGGTTGATTGACACTATCGTAATTGATCCCGGTCATGGTGGAAAAGACCCTGGAGCGCTGGGCAAGGGCGGCATTAAGGAAAAGGATATCGCCCTGGGCGTGGGGCTTAAGCTGGGGCAGATCATCAAAAAAAACTTTCCGGATATCAAAGTGGTGTATACACGTAACCGTGATGTATTTATTCCTCTTTGGCGTCGTACGCAATTTGCTAATGAGAAGAAGGGCAAAATATTTATCAGTCTGCATTGCAACAGCAATCCCAACAGCCGGGCCAAGGGCTTTGAAACCTATTTCCTCAGCGCCGATCAGGATAAAAACAAGGAAG
>JALXBH010000274.1 GCA_026991535.1 Calditrichia bacterium
GCAGCGGTTCTTTTAAAAAGTATTCCCTTTCCTCCCGGGAGCGGTCGATAAACCGGCGGTTTCCGGACAGTTGCCGGGACAACTCCCGCCTTAAATCCGGATTGTTCGGATGCTCAATGGTCAGGCCGCGGCTGCGGATATCTTCTTTTCCGGCCATATCCCGTATGGTAAAAGGACCGCCGAGCAGGACCGTCCGGGCCAGGGCCTCATCCTGCAACCAACGGGCCGCGCGGATCACCGCCGGGTTCTCTCCCGGATACAACAGTACCCGGGGCGGGTGTGCCCGGCAATACTCATAAACGCGGGGGGGCAGCCGTCTATTCACTTTTGACGCAGTACCTCTTTTAAAACTTCCTCGATTCGGGCCCGGCTGTACTTGCTGGAGGGCAACTGCTCCAAAACCTTTTCCACCACCCGTTTCATATCGCCGTGACTCAGTCCGGCCGGGGCAGAAATATCCACCAGTTCCACCTGCAGCTCCCTGGCCACGGTTTGGGCCTGGGGGGTCAACAGGGTGTTGCCACCGTCATATTCCAGGCGGAAACGGCCGGCTTCCCGTGCTTCGCGTATCTGTTGTTCGCTAATCAGTTTTTTCATGCCGTGTCACTTTTTATACGTTTTTGGATTTCCCGGGTCAGCGCCGTGTATTCCAGCGCCCCCCGTGCCGCGGGGGTTTTGTAAATGATCGGTTTTTGGGCGTTGTAAGCCTCCACCAGCTTGCTGTTTACGCCGATGGCCGTTTTAAACATCAGCGGGCCGTGGGTTTCGCGCAGCAGTTGCAGAACATCCCGCGCCACCCGTGTGCGGCGGTCGAACTGGGTGCCGAAAATCCCCAGTATCTTCAAACCGGGATTGAGGTGACGACGTACCTTGTCCACCGTTTTCAGGGTAAGTTGCAAGCCGTTCAGGGCCAGGTATTGAGTCTGAACCGGGATCAGCACATAGTCGGCCAGGGCCAGGGCGTTAAAGGCCAGCGAGCCCATATTGGGCGGCGAGTCAAACAGGATAAACTCATATTTTCGCGGCAGATGGCGGCGTTCCAGAAAAAAGCCCCCGTCCTGTTCCTGGGCCATCTCCTCATAAAAATCACTCAGAGCCGGTTCGGAGGGCAGGCAATCCAGCTTGTGAAAAGCGGTGTTCTGAATGTAATCGTCGCTTTCCGGCGCGCCATCGATGATAAAATCACACAGGGTTTTAAAGGAGGCGCTGTTTTTATCCAGTCCCAGATGCATGGAGGCGCTGGCTGCCGGATCGAGATCGATCAGCAGCGTTTTTTTGCCCTTGCGGGCCAGGGCTCCGGCAATGTTGACCACGCTGGTGGTTTTGCCCACCCCGCCTTTGTTGTTGAGTATTACGATACTTTTCATGGCTTAAAGGGGAAAGTAAAGGTTTTTCACTTTTTCGATACGGTTGTGATCGAGCAGCTCCTTCAGGGCCACGCGCACGGTTTTTTTATCCCGCCCGGTGGCGGCGGCCAGGGCTTCCAGCGTCATTCCGTCCTTAGCCGCTTGTAACAGGCTTAGCAGGCGGTCACTGTCGGCATCCGTCGTACTTTTTGAGACCGGGGCAATATTCTTTTGCGGGACGGCCTTTTTCCGGGTTCTTTTCACTGTTGTGCCGGGGGAGCTTTGTTTTTGTGTTTTGGATGGGACGGGGGGGACAGCCGCCGCTTTTTCCGGTTCCTGCTGTGGAATACCCAGCCATTGCACGGTATCTTCGAAAGGCCGGGCGATCACATGCGCGCTTACCAGTTGTCCCAGACGTTCCGCCGCCGCCGCGCCGGCTTCCACCGCCGCCTGCACCGCGCCCAGTTCGCCCTCGATCATTACGGTGACCAGTGCCGAGCCGATTTCCCGCCGGCGGGTAAGCGAGACCCGCGCGGCTTTCAACATGGCGTCCGCCGCTTCCAGCGAACCGGTAAGACCCTTTGTTTCTATAAATCCAATGGATGACAAGCTATGTACCCCGATTCGATCTTAAATTTGTAAGCTCGTAAAGATAACAGTTTTTTCATTAAATTAAAAGAAAGACTTATAAGCGCCAAAAGCGTTTGTCCGCCGCCCGCCAAAGGTTTTCCCCGCAACGGGAAATGTTTTGATTCCTGCCCTTTTTTGTATAAACTTCCCCCGGTTATTTTCTTATTATTTGTCAGACGGACTCGAGGATTGAAATGTTTAAAAATCGCACACTAATACGCATTGTTCTTTATTCGGGGCTGATCGTTTATCTGGTGGTGAAATATGCCCTGCCCTGGTTCGAGGAAAAAAAGGCGACGGAGGAAGTTTCGAAGATGTATCTGGAATTACAGGCGGACGGTCTGCCCTGGCAGGTCACCCATCACAGCACGGCGGGCAACCCCATTTATCAACTGGCCCTGGGCGACAGCGGCGCAACCACCACCCTGCTTTTCGGCGGCTTTCACGGTGATGAACCGGGTGGGGTAGACCTGGTCATCCGCCTGGCCCGCTATCTTTATGCCCATCCCGGAGAGCTGAAAAATCGTGTGGTTATCGTGCCCGTGCTCAATCCAGACGCCCTGCTGGCCGGTACCCGCGTAAATGCCAACAAGGTGGATATCAACCGCAATTTCCCGACAAAAGACTGGTCACCGGCCTACACAAAAGAACGCTACTTTCCGGGACGCGAACCGGCTTCCGAAAAGGAGACGGCCATCGCCATGCAGATGATCGATCAAATCCGGCCCGACCGCATTATCAGCATCCATGCCGACCTGCACATCATCAATTACAACGGTCCCTCGCGGGAGCTGGCCCTGCGCATGGCTCAGTTCAATCATTACGATATCGATGACGATATCGGCTATCCCACTCCCGGCTCCTTTGGCACCTATGCCGGCAATGAGCTGGGTATTCCCACCATCACCCTGGAGCTGCCGGCCTACAATCCCGAAGAGGCCTGGAAAGATAACCGGCAGGCTTTGATCGAAGCCATCAATATGTAGCCAACCGGGAGCTTGCCTCGGAAGCGGCGCATCGGATTAGTGGTGGGGAGATTTCTTCGCTCCTCACCTGCAATGACTGGGGTTATCTACTGTGGCGTATCCAGTAGATGATCTCCGACCAGCTCGGTTTTTTACCCATCATCAGTGTGGTGACGCGGAACAGGCGTCCCGAAATCCAGATAATAACCGCGATCGAAACCAGCATTATGACCGTGGTGATCAGGATATCCGTGGTTAGCGGCTGTCCGCTGAGGGGAATGCGCAGGATCATGAACGAGGGGGTAAGAAAGGGGATATAACTGAGCAGACGAATCCAGAAGGAGTTGGGGTTGATGACCACCAGCAGCGAAAGCAGCACGGGGAAAATAGCCACGATACGCAGTAACTGGTTGACCTGCTGGGCGTCATATTCGTTGGAGAAAATGGAACTGAACATGATGAAGATGGCTCCGAAAAAGAGATAACCCAGGCTGAAGTAGAGCAAAAAGTAGAGCGCGTTTTCAAAGGTCAGATAGCTGAGATTGCCGCCGGAGATAATCCCCCCGGAGTTGAGCAGAAAAGTGATAAAAAGCCAGATCAGCAC
>JALXBH010000275.1 GCA_026991535.1 Calditrichia bacterium
GCTCCATATCGGTTACCTCTTCGGGACGTTCGTCAATCAGAAGAACCATCAGTTCCACTTCGGGATGGTTGCGCGATATGGCATTGGCTATTTTTTGCATCAGGATGGTTTTACCGGTGCGCGGCTGCGCCACAATTAAGCCGCGCTGTCCCTTACCCAGGGGCGTCAGTAAATTCATTACGCGCATGGAGTAATCATTGCGCTCGGTTTCAAGTTCGATTTTTTCATCGGGATAGAGAGGCGTAAGCGTATCGAAAAATTTACGCTCCCGGGCTTTTTCGGGGCTTTCAAAATTGACCGCCTCCACGCGCAGCAGGGCAAAAAAGCGTTCATTATCCTTGGGCGGGCGGATTTGACCGGTGACCGTATCGCCCGTACGCAGGCCAAAGCGCTTGATTTGGGAGGGCGAAACATAAATATCATCCGGACCCGGCAGATAGCTGTAGTTCTGTGAACGCAGAAAACCATACCCATCCGGGAGTATTTCCAGCACCCCCTTGGAAAAGATCAGCCCCTCCTGGGCCGTCTGTTCTTCCAGAATCCTAAATATCAGTTCTTGTTTCTTCAAACCGGAAAAGCCGGTAATGTTCAGTTTATTGGCGATATCCGTAAGTTCGGTTATCTTTTTAGTCTTTAACTCTTCTATGTCTAACATGGCAGGTCCTTTAAATTAAATGGATTGTCGCGGTATCTCCGGCATTAAAGAAATATTAATGTATTGAAATATTATATGAGGGCCGGAACATACCTGGGAAGTTGTTGTCTTTTGTATTTTTATTTTCGAGGTTTTATAGGATTTTGCGTGTAAAGACGGATAATTTAGCTTAGTCCTTCGTTTTTGTCAAATCGGGCTTTTAAAGCGCCCACCAGATAGTGGCTGCCCATGACCAGTAAAGTATCGTCTTTTTCAAGCTTACTTAGCGAGGATTCGTATGCCTCCGTCAAATCTTTAATTAATTTCACATTTTGTGTATATCTTAAAAAAGCCTGCTCCAGCGCCGCTGCATCCTGCCTGCGGGCGCTGAGCGGTTCGCTTACCACAACCGCGTCAAAGAGAGGGGCCAAAAAACGAACGATCCGCGTCATGTCCTTGTCGTTCACCAGCCCCAAAAGCAGATAGCGCCGGCCCCTTTCCTGCTTATCCTCCAGCGCGCCCACGGTGGCCATGATGCCGGGCAGATTATGGCTGACATCAAAAATCACATCCGGCCGGCGGCGGACATACTCCAAACGCCCCGGCCAGCGCATGCGCGGCAGACTGTTTGCTGTTTTTTTGGCGGATAGCTTCCCGCCGCGACGTTCAATAAACTCCCGGGCCGCGTTCAAGGCCAGCGCCAGGTTCTCCGCCTGAAAGCATCCCGCTTGCGGCAGACGACCCTCGATACGGATTCCGGCCGTCTTAAGGATAAAACCATCCGCATCGTCCTCCCGCCCATAAACCAGCTCGGTGTGTTCAGGCACGGAAAACAATCGGGCCTGCCGCTCCTGGCATACATTCTTTAATACCTCCGCCACCGTCTCAGGCTGACGGCCCGTGAACACCGTTGTGCCCTGCTTTATGATCCCCGCCTTTTCCCCGGAAATGTCGGTCAGCGTGTCGCCGAGCTGTTTTTGATGATCAAAACCCACGGGAGTAATGACGGCAATTTCCGCCGGTACGATATTGGTGGAATCCAACCGGCCGCCCAGACCGGTTTCCATAACCGCTACATCAACCTCGTTTCGCGCAAAATGATCCAGGGCCATGGCTGTGGTGGTATCAAAAAAAGTCGCTTTTCGTTCCAATACCTTTTTCTTTATCCTCTGCCAAAAAGCAACTACCTCTTCCCTGGGGATCAGCTCCCCTTCCACCCGGATGCGTTCGCGGAAATCCACCAGATGGGGACTGGTAAACAGACCGCTTTTAAAACCGTGCGCCCGCAGGATATGATCCAGATAAAGACAAGTGCTGCCCTTGCCGTTTGTTCCGGCCACGTGAATAACGGGATATTTTTTTTCCGGGTGTTCCAGGGTCTCCATCAGGGCGGAAATATTTTCCAGCCCCAGCTTGATGGCAAATTTTTGCAGATCAAACAGTTCTTCAACCGTCTGCGCATAGGGCGTCATACCTGAACACCCCCGATTCGGCAGGGTGCCGTGGAACGGCGGGCGGCTTTTCGCCAGCCCGTCATAACGGTGTTAACCGGATTTGCAAAAGACAGTCCCATAAGTCAAAACGTTTCCTTCTTCCCCGACGTTTTTGGAAAAGCGGCTGTAAAAACCATGGATTTTGCACGTACCCGGCTAAATAATTTTACCAAGAATAAAACCGATCACAATGCCCACCAGCAAAACCACGGTAAGGATACGATAGTTAACCACATCCTTGCTGTAACCCCGTTTTATGGCAATGATGGAAACGAAATATCCCAGGGCGTTGATCAGCCAAAAGAGGGGCAGGGCCAGCACCTTGGCCACAATAGGCCCGACCAGGGGCACCAGGCCGATGATATTGATCAAGCCGATAAAGGCCTGGGAAACAATACCGAAAATAACCACAAAACCGCCGATAACCGATTTATCCACATTATAGTGTATGGCCACAACCACAAAAGTTACCAGTATTACCCAGGTAAGAATTGTTTTCCAAAAGGCTTGAAAAAAGAGCTTGAACGACAAGGTATACCGTTTAAGCTGTTGAATGTTTTTTTTATCGGGCATTAGATTTGGGGGACGGTTGCCTGACCCTTGATTTGTTCGGATATCATGCCATAGCGGCGTTCCCGCTGCAAAAAACTCCACAGCGCGTCAGCCAGTTGCGACTTACGGAATTCCGGCCATGGCGTTGGTGTTACATATATTTCGGAATAAGCAATTTGCCATAGCAGGAAGTTGCTGATTCGGTTCTCCCCGCCGGTGCGGATGATCAAATCGGGATCGGGTTGTCCTTTGGTATCCAGTTCATTACTGATAAGCTGATCATTGATTTCATCGGGACTGATTTCGCCACTACTCACCAGATGGGCCAGCTTGCGGAAAGCGTCGATCAGTTCCTGCCGCCCGCCATAGGAGAGGGCCACATTTAAAATAAGCCCGGTGTTCCTTTTGGTTTTTTGAATAGCGGACATCATGGTACGCTGAGCGTTGGAGGGCAATTTATTTAAATGACCGATGGTGCGGATTTGCACATTTTGTTTAACCAGCTTTTTCAGCTTGCGATTAATGGTACTGACCAGCAACTGCATAAGCGCCGCCACTTCACGTGAGGGGCGCTTCCAGTTCTCCTCTGAAAAGGTATATATGGTCAGATTGTTTATGCCGATCTCGGCGCAGCCTTCCACAACATCTTCCACGGAATGGACGCCCACATTGTGCCCGGCTACCCGCGGCAGGCCCTTGGCCTTGGCCCAACGGCCGTTTCCATCCATAATTATGCCCACATGCCTGGGCAGATCATCCCGCTCTTTTAACTGTTCGATTTTTTCTTCAAGTCGCAAAGAATAAAAATCATTCATTTCGCTTGTTCACTTCCTGTAAAATGTCATAGGCGTATATCGATTGAATATATCATATCCGGCAATAAAAAAACGGCATAATTTAAAGCATATGCCATCAAAATCAAGTAATATCTATCGACACCGCTTATAAAGGGTTAATAAATCACTTTTATTTTTCACTCTGCCGCCCACCACGCAGGGAAGCAAGAACACGGCCGGATTGCTTTTATCCGGGCTATTGTTTAAGTTTCTTGGCTACAATTTATTTATGACAAAAGAGATTATGAATCAGGAAAATATCCGGAATTTTTGCATCATTGCCCACATTGACCATGGTAAATCCACCCTTGCCGACCGCCTGTTGGAAGAAACACACACCATTGCCCAGCGCGACCTGAAGGAACAAATCCTGGACAGCATGGATCTGGAACGTGAACGCGGCATCACCATCAAATCGCACGCCATCCGCATGACCTACGAGGCGGATGACAAAAAAAAATACATTTTTAACCTGATCGACACCCCCGGTCATGTGGATTTCAGCTATGAGGTCTCGCGCAGCCTGGCGGCCTGTGAAGGCGCCCTGCTGGTGGTGGACGCGGCCCAGGGCATCGAGGCCCAAACCATCAGCAACCTCTTTCTGGCCATAGAAAACGATCTGGCCATCATCCCGGTTATCAACAAGGTAGACCTGCCCAGCGCGGAGGTAGACAATGTGAAACGGCAGATCGTGGAACTGATCGGCTGTGACGAGAGCGAGATTTTACCGGCCAGCGCCAAAACCGGTCTGGGCATCCACGATATTCTGGAAAGGATCACCACCGAAATTCCACCGCCCCGAGGTGACAGGAACGGTAAGCTGCAGGCACTGATCTTTGATTCTATTTTTGACAGCTACAGGGGCGCCATCGCCTTTGTACGTATTTTTAACGGCGTGTTGCGCAAGGGCGACCTGATAAAATTTATGAGTACCCTTCAGGAGTACAGCGCCGACGAGATCGGCATTCTGCGTCTCTCCCGCGAACCGGTAAAGGAACTGCAGGCGGGCGAAGTGGGCTATCTGATCACCGGCGCCAAGAATGTGCGGGACACCAAGGTGGGCGATACGGTTACCCTGGCCCGTGATCCGGCCCCCGAGGCCCTGGCCGGCTACAAGGAAGTTAAGCCGATGGTTTTTTCCGGTATTTACCCCATAGTCAGCGAGGATTTTGAGAACCTGCGCGACGCCCTGGAAAAACTTTCCCTTAACGATTCCGCCCTGGTTTACGTACCCGAAACCTCCAAGGCGCTCGGCTTTGGCTTTCGCTGCGGTTTCCTGGGGCTGCTACATATGGAAATCGTTCAGGAACGGCTGGAACGGGAATACAACCTGAGCATCATCAATACCGTTCCCAACGTGGTTTATCGCGTTCATCTGACCAATGGCAAGGTAATGGAGATCGACAATCCGGCAGACCTGCCCAACGCGGGGGTTATTTCCAAAATCGAGGAACCCTACATCCGGGCGCAGATCATCACCCCGCCGGAATACATCGGCAATATTATGCGGCTTAGCACGGAAAAAAGAGCCATTTACGTCAACCAGGCCTATCTGGACACCAACCGTGCCGATATGACCTTTTTGTTTCCCCTGGCCGAGGTGATCTTCGACTTTTACGACAAGCTGAAATCCTACACCCGCGGCTATGCCTCATTGGATTATGACTTTGACGAATACCGGGAATCAAAACTGGTTAAGCTGGATATTCTGATCAACGGCGAACCGCTGGACGCCCTTTCGACGATTGTCCACAACGACAAATCCTATGAGTGGGGGCGCAAACTGACCCGGCATCTGAAAAAGCTTATCCCGCAACAAATGTTTGAAGTGGCCATACAGGCCGCCATCGGCAGTAAAATTATTGCCCGCCAAACCGTTAAAGCCCTGCGCAAAAATGTTTTGGCCAAATGCTATGGCGGTGATATATCCCGCAAACGTAAGTTGCTGGAGAAACAAAAAGAAGGCAAAAAACGTATGAAGCAAATCGGTCGCGTGGAGATTCCGCAGGAGGCTTTTCTGGCTGTGCTTTCGATGGATGGCGACAACGATTAATCACACTGTTACGGAGGCATTTTGAGCAAAAAACACGAAGAGCCCAACAAGCGCTCCAGGGATTTTATGGAAGGTTTGTTTATGGCCCTGCTGGCCGCCCTGGTGATACGCCAACTGATTGTGGGCGCCTACACCATCCCCACCGGTTCCATGGAAGATACCCTGCTGATCGGCGATTTTCTGCTGGTCAATAAATTTACCTACGGCATGCGCACGCCCGACTGGATCGGCATCCCTTATACCAATATTGGCGTGACCCTGCCCTGGTACCGTTTTCCGGCCATACGCGACCCCGAACCTTACGACATTATCATCTTCCGCTATCCCAAGGACCCCAGCGTGGACTATATCAAGCGTTGCATCGCCAAGGGCGGGCAAACGGTGGAGATCATCAACAAGGAAGTTTTTGTGGATGGCAAGCCCTTTCCCAAACCTCCGCACATGAAATTTATCGAAAGTTACATTCAGCCGAAGGACATGCCCAACAGCCGCACCTTTATGCGCCTGGGCAGCAGGGATAATTACGGCCCCATCACCCTGCCCGAAGACGCCTACTGGGCCATGGGCGATAATCGCGACAACAGTCTGGACAGCCGTTACTGGGGCTATGTTCCGCATGACAATATTATCGGCCACGCCCTGGTGATCTATTTTTCATTCGACACACGGCAACCGTTGAGCCGTTTTTATAAAATGATCCGTTTTAACCGTATCGGTACGATTATCCGATAAACAGGGCATTTTTATGGCCAAAAACATTACCGGCCGTCCCGGACTTTACGTGCACATCCCCTATTGCGACACAAAATGTGCCTATTGCGATTTTTATTCCATTACCCGGCAGGATAGCCGCGCCGCCTTTATCCCTGCCCTGATCCGGGAAATACACAGTTACGGACGCGAACCCTATACCCGCAACACCTTCGATACCATCTATTTTGGCGGGGGCACCCCCTCGCTGCTTAGTGTAGAAGAGTTGTCCCGAATTCTGGAAGCCCTGCGCCAAACCTTTCCCCTGGCAGAAGACAGTGAAATCACCCTGGAAGCCAATCCCGGCACGATCCGGCCGGAAAAGCTGAAAGCTTTTAAAGAGCTGGGGGTAAACCGCCTGAGCATGGGCATTCAAAGCTTTGACGACGCCGACTTAAAAGCCCTGGGACGTCTGCATACTGCCAGGCAGGCTCTGCAATCCTTTGCCGAAGCACGCCGGGCCGGATTTGACAACATCAGCCTTGATCTGATTTTTGCCCTGCCCGGCCAAACGCTAAAACGCTGGCGGGATAATCTGAAAACCCTTTTAGAGCTGGCCCCGGAACATGTTTCCGCCTATAACCTGATTTACGAACCGGGCACCCTGTTCCACCGCTGGCGGGAGGAAGGAAAACTAAAGGCTGCTCCCGGCACCCTGGAGGAAAAACTTTACGTAACGACCATGGAAACACTGGAAAATGCCGGTTATATTATGTATGAAGTTTCCAACTATGCCCGTGGCGAGCGCTACTATTCGCGTCATAACAGCAAGTATTGGGATCACACCCCCTATCTGGGCTTTGGCCCCTCCGCGCACAGTTACTGGCCCGAAGAACGTTGGAGCAATATCCGCTCGGCACGGGGCTACAACCAAAAAGCACACGCCGGAGAACCTACGGTAAGCTTTCAGGAACAGCTCGGCACGGAAACGCGTATGTTTGAAACGGTGATGCTGGGCCTGCGCACGCGCCGGGGAGTTGACCTGAAACGCTTTGCCAAACACTTTAAGAATGACTTTGGCGCCATATTCAGGCCACAGACCGAGAAACTGATCCGTGAGGGATTTGCCCGTATCGAGGACAATCATTTCCGCCTGACAGCGAAAGGACTAATGATTTGTGATGAAATCATTCCACACTTCCACCATGATTAAAAGCCTTCTCCTGCTTCTGACCCTGGCCACCCTGGGTGCGGCCCAAAATAAGGATGCCGAAAAAATCCGTTTTTCCGAGCGGCTTATGCGGGCGGGCCAGTACGAAACGGCCCTCTCCACGCTGCAAGCCCTTTACCGCCGGGGCAATACCACACCCAAGGTGATCAACAACATCAATCGTTGCTATCAGGAGCTGAAGCTGGACGATGAACGCATCGCTTTCCTGGAAGATGTTATCGGCAAGACGCCCGGAGTCTATACCTATCGTATCGCCCTGGGCAAGGCCTGGTTTCAAAAACAGGAAAAGGAGAAGGCTCTGAGGGAATGGGAACGGGTTTTAAGGCAAGGGCCGCGCGACCTTATGCGTTACCGGCTGGTGGCCCAGGCCATGTATGGCGTCCGTCTATTCGATGAAGCCATAACGGTATACAAAAAAGCTTTAAAGGCCTTTCCGGAGCAATCCGCCTTTCTAATGGATATCGGCAATCTGTTCCGGGCACAACTGGACTATGAGCAGGCCGCGCGGTACTACCTGGCCTATCTGAAAAAAAATCCAAAGCAGTACAACTACATCCGTTCCCTGATGCTGAACATGGCCCGCGACCGAGAACACACCCGGCGGATTATCGATGTAATCCGCCGGGAAGCCAAGGATAATACCCCGCGGATGCGCGAGCTGCTGGCCTATATGTATATGCGTGCCGGTGATTTTGAACGGGCCTTTGAAATAGTCAAACGTATCGGCGAGCGCGACGGGAAAAAAGCAGATTTTTCCTACCTGAACCGCTTTATCAATGAAGCCGAGCGCGGCAAGGCCTGGCCGTACGCCATCCGGGGCTATGAACTGATGCTTGGCACATTGAGTGGAGTCCGCGCGGCGGCCCCCACCTATCACCTTGCCCGTCTGCATTACAGCTACGGCCGCACTCTGCGTGACAGCACAGCCGGGGAGTCGCGTAAACATATAGACAAGGCCCTGGACTTGCTGAAAAAACTGGTGGAAAGCAACAGCCATCAAAAAATCCGGGCGGCTATTTTAGCCGGCGATATCCACAAGGACTATTTTAACGACCTGGACGGCGCGCTGGCCTGGTATACACGGTTTCCCGTCAACAACACGGGCTCGGCCTCGGAAGACGCCCTGCGCCTTAAGCTGGCCGATGTTTATCTTCTTAAAAACGATCTGATGGCGGCACAGACATTTTATGCCTCCGTTAAGTCCGAACGCTATAAGGCGTTGGCTTTATGGCAACAGGCAGAAATAACCTTTTACAAGGGGCGTTTTAAAAAGGCCGGAAGCTTATACCACTCCCTGCTGGGCCAAACCGGTCTGTCGGACACACTCTCCAATAATATACTGGAACGACTGCTGTTGCTTAACGATATGGGCGGCGACAGCCTCTCCCTGAGCCGCTATGCCCGGGCGGCGCTTTTAAAACGCCAAAAGAAGGAGAGCGAGGCAGCCAAAATCTTTTCATCCCTGGCCAGGGGCAACGGCCCGCTTTCTCGGCAGGCGGCGCTGGAAGCCATCACGCTCTACACACGTCTGAAAAAATATGAAGAGGCCGTCCACGCGGCCAATATCTGGCTGGAGAATAACGCCGGCGATGAAAAGGCCGACGAGATTTTCTTCCAGCTCGGACAGCTTTACCGCAGGCAGCAAAAACCGGGGCGGGCCCTGGCGGTTTATGAAATCATCATGCAAAAATATCCTTATAGCTTTTACAGTGACGAGGCTCGGCAACTGGCCAGGGAAATAAGCGAAACGATTAACGGGAAAGCGGAAAAATGATGCTGAAAAAAACACTGCTTTTTTTATGGGCGCCCCTCTTTTTTTTACAGGCCCAATATCTGCTGGTGCCCATGGACAACAGTCAGCAAAACCACCTCAAAGCCTATGGCGTGGCCTTTCAGGTTTTAAAAAGCGAGGTGAACGTGGAGTGGCTGCTCAACTATCGTGGCGGCTCCTTTCTGTTTACCGCCAGCCCCTATTTTGAACAGATGCTGACTTTACGGGGCGTAAGCTATACCACGGTGGACGGAACTGCCGTCAACGCCATCTATGCCGAAATCGAACAGAGCAACATGGAAAAGGTTTTGTTGGAAAAAGCGCCAAGGATTGCCGTTTATTCCCCCCCCGGCTATCAACCCTGGGATGACGCGGTTACCCTGGCCATGAGCTATGCCGAAATCGAATATGATGTTGTTTATGACCGGGAGGTTCTGGAAGGTAAGTTAAACGACTACGACTGGCTGCATCTGCATCACGAGGACTTTACGGGACAGTACGGTAAATTCTGGAGCAGCTTCCGCAATGAAAGCTGGTATATCCGCCGCCAGAAGGAATCCGAAAAGCTGGCCGCCGATCTCGGCTTTTCCAAGGTTTCCAGGGAAAAGCTGGCCGTGGCGCAGACAATCCGCAGCTATGTTACAAAGGGCGGCTTTCTTTTTGCCATGTGCTCCGCCACCGACGCTCTGGATATCGCCCTCAGCGCCCACAATACCGATATCTGCGCCGAAGTGTTTGACGGCGACCCCGTCGACCCCGGCTATGCCCAAAAACTGGATTTCAGCCAGACCTTTGCCTTTACTAATTTTAAACTGATTCCGGATCCGGTGATATACGAGTATTCCGACATCGATGTGCCCCCCAGCAACCAGCCGCGGCTGCGCGATCCTGAAAGCGACTATTTTTCTCTGTTTGAATTTTCCGCCAAATACGATCCCGTGCCCACTATGCTTACCCAGAACCATGTTTCCCTTGTTAAGGGCTTTATGGGACAAACCACCATGTTTCGTGAAAGCCGCATAAAGTCCGCCGTGACCATCATGGGTAAAATCGAGGGCACGGACGAGGTGAAGTATATCCACGGTATGTTGGGCAAGGGAACGTTTACCTTTTACGGCGGGCATGATCCGGAGGACTACACCCATCGCGTGGGCGACCCGCCAACCGACCTGGACCTGCACCGCAACTCCCCCGGCTACCGGCTGATACTGAACAATGTGCTGTTCCCCGCCGCCCGCAAGAAAAAGCTTAAAACATAGGAAGGACGCCATGGAAAAATTTACCGTAAAAACACGCCGGCGCACGGAATTCGTGGAGATAACTTCTGAAGTCGCGCAAATCCTCGCCGAAGGTGGAATAAAGGATGGCAGTGTCATCGTTTTCATTCCACATACAACGGCCGGCATAACCATAAATGAAAATGCTGATCCCGATGTACAACGCGACATGATTTTTGAGATGAACAAGGTTATCCCTTTTGAGGACGGTTACCACCATTTTGAAGGTAACTCCGCCGCGCACATCAAGGCGTCGCTTTTCGGTTCCTCGGTTACGCTTATCGTTTCCGACGGAAGTATGTGCCTGGGGCGCTGGCAAGGCATCTATTTGTGTGAATTTGACGGGCCGCGCACACGGGAAGTGTGGGTAAAGATCAGCCCGGATATTAAGCCGTGAACATAATATATCCTTAATCGATTGATCAATGCCGGTATTAAGCGTAAATTGATGAATTGACCCCGGAAGAAAGAACAGGAGCATAAAAGCATGTTAGAACAAGCCATAGATATTTTTACCGCGCGCATGCGGGACATCGTTTTAAAAGATCAGCGCATGGACAGCATCCCCCTGGCCTACCTGAAAACACTCGACATCCCGGAGAGCCTGCAACACTTTTTTGAGCAGGAAGTGCAAATGTGGATACGCGAGGAAGAAGAAAAATTCGAATCGGAACGCTTTGATTACGATGAACCGCAGGTGCGCATGCTGATTGATAAAATCTTTGATCATCTGCAGGATAATGCCGTTTTCAGCCTTACCCAGTTCAACCACCTGTTGGAACGGGCCATCAAACTGGAACTTAACTATGTGGTTAAGCCCCACCGCACTCTAACCCAGTTTATATTCCGCAACAATGAAACCGTTTCCACCATGGAGGTATACGATACCTTAAAATATTTTTCAAATTTTGAATATTACAAAAATGCCCTGTCGGACTATTTCAACGCCAAGTACCTGCACTCCATCTCTAAAGATCAGTTTACCGAACTGATTGAAAGTATCGACAAGGAA
>JALXBH010000276.1 GCA_026991535.1 Calditrichia bacterium
GCCGACCTGCAGGACTATTCCACCTGGCATGACTGCTGCGGTTTCGGTTTCCGTCATATTCTGGTGAGCCGGGACTTCTCCCGCTCCTTTGCCACCCTGCGTAAAATCGAACGCATGAAGGAAGAGGCCAACCCCGATGTGGTGATTACCCACGATACCGGCTGTGTAACCACGCTGGATAAGAGCCAGTTCGCGGCCAAGGCCCATAACCGTAATGTGGGCATTCCGGTATTGTCCGATTCGCAATTTGCCGCCCTGGCCATGGGCGCCCATCCCTACAAGGTATGCCAGCTGCATTGGCACGGCGTGGACAACAAACCGCTGATGGAAAAGATGGGCATTGATCATGAAAAAGCCTGGGCCGAGTTTGAAGAGCAGGTAGAACGAATTAAATCTGGTGAAATTGAATTTTTATCTTGGGAGGATGCTGAATGAAACCCGTTTTAGTAGTAGGAGGCGGTCCGGCCGGTCTGGAAGCCGCGCGCGGTTTGGCGGATTTGGGATACAAAACCATTCTGGTGGAAAAGAATGATTTCCTGGGCGGCAAACCCATAGAAGAACATTATTCCGTGTTTACACCCGATCAGCGCGATGCGCAGGAAGCCATGCAGGAGATGATCGACGCCGTTACCGGCAGGGCGGAAATCGATATCAGGATGGGTACCACCGTTATCGCCGCCGATGGCGACGCGCCCAATATTATGGTTACGCTTAAAGGTAAGGCCGATGAGGAGATGGTTGAAGTTTCTTCGGTTATCCTGGCTACCGGTTTCAAGCACTTTGATCCGGGCCGGGAAACGCAGATGTACGGCTATTACGAATATGATGATGTTATTACCCTGGTGGACGCTGAAAAGATGCTCAAAGAGAAAAACTTTGTTCGTCCCTCCAACGGGGAAAAGCCCAAGCAGGTCTGTTTTATCCAGTGTGTGGGCAGCCGTGATCGTCAGATCGGCAACCAGTGGTGTTCCAAGGTATGTTGCGGTATTGCCTCGCAGGAAGCGCTGGAGATCCGCCAGTTACTGCCGGATTGCCGGGTGTTTGTCTTTTATATTGACCTGCGGGCCTATGGCTTCTGGGAAGATGACGTCTACTGGAAAGCCCAGGAGCAGTATCATGTCAACTTTATCCGCGGTATCGTTACCGAGGTGACCAAGCGCGGTGACCAGGTGGTGGTTAAAGGGGAAGATACCACGCTGGGACGTCCCATGGAAATCCCCATGGATGTCGTTGTCTTGTCCGTGGGCATGGAGCCCAGCGAAGGCACGACGGCCATGTCCAAAATTTTCGACCTGCCGCTGGAGCATCACGGTTATATCGGCACAACGGGAGGCTGCCTGAATACGGTATCCACCTCGCGTGAGGGCATTTTTGTTGCCGGCGCCGCCGCCGGGCCCGCCGATCTGGAAGATTCGGTCTCCATGGGCGGCGCCGCCGCCATGAAGGCCGCGGGATTTGTACGCAAAGCCGAAGCACAACCGGCCTAAAAGAAAGAATAAACCATGCTTTACGATGAAATCGTAATCGATGAAACCGTTGACAAGGAAACCGCGCACGAGTTTTTAATGGAAGCCACCAAGCTGGCTTCCTCCGCGGATCTGGATGATATGGGCGAACGTCTGGAGCACAAGCAGCTTCTTTTTCAAAAGATACTACGCCCCGATCATCTGGATGATCTGTCCGAGGAGGATTTAAAAAAACTGATGCGCCATATTTTCTTCCTGAAACGTAAAGCGGGGCTGTTGCTTAAAGGTAACAGCATCGAGCTGTTGCGCAAGGAAATCGCCCTGTTGCTATACGGTGATAAACCGGTGGATCAGCGTTTCAATCGTTTTGTTTCTACCGTCAGCGGTTTAAACGAGCCCTTGGCCGTGGCCCTGGCCAGCGAATTGCTGCACTATAACGAGCCGGATAAATACTGGCTGTGGACCAGTTGGATACTGGACCCCGAGAAAGGCAGCGGCGCGTTGAAACTGCTGGTGCGCGATGGTATTGAAATCGATGGAGATACGCCGGGCGAAAAATATCTGGCCATCGGTAAGGCGACGGCCGCCGTTCACCGGGCCGGTCTGGAGGAGGGGTATTCCCGCATCGCCTCCGGGCTAAGAGGCACAAACATATTCATGGCCTGTGTTTATGCCGTTTATATGTATACCGTGTTCAGAGTGAAATTATCCAAGGAATTTAACCGCATCCTGCCGGAGTTGCCGGAGTTGGCGCGCAGAGTGCTGGGTGTTCAAAAAATGGAGATCAGTTCTTATGACTTTTAAAACCATGGTCCGTAAGGAAAAAGAGCAAAAAAGTTCTTTTGTGGAAAAAGACAGCGCCATTGTAGACGGGATAGATATTTCCGGCCATTGGAATAAAATGTATCAGCCGCGGGAAGTAATGAATTATGATATAACCCCGCTGGAAGACCTGCGGGCTCTGCCCGGCGCCGAGTCCATCGGCAACTGCTATCAGTGCGCACAATGTATTGGCGTTTGTCCGATAGACAATGTGGGGGACTATGGTCCACGTAAGATTTACCGTAAGCTGCAACTGGGTATGAACCTGTTGGAAAGCGTGGACCTGTGGCAGTGCACCACCTGTATGAACTGCCTGCGTGTTTGCCCCAAGGAGGTGAACATGATCGACATCATGCCCGCCGCCCGGGAAAAGGCCATTCTGGACGGCAAGGAAGTACCGGCCGAGTTGCAGGAGATGTTCCAGAATTGCGCCGAGTATGGCAACCCCATGGGCGAGTCGCCGCGTAAGCGCGCCCGCTGGGCCAAAAAGGCCGATGTGGAGGTAAAAGACCTTTCCAAGAATCCCGAGCCGGTAGATGTGCTGTGGTTTGTGGGTGACTACTACGCCTATCACGGTCGCGGTAACGATGCTGCCCAGGCCATGGCCCGTGTGCTGACAAAGCTGGGTGTCAACTTTGGCACCCTGGGCGCGGAAGAGCGTTGTGACGGCGACAGCCAGCGCCTGGCCGGTGAAAAGGGCCTGTATGAAATGCTGGCCGAGCATAACATTGAAAAGTTCAACAGTCTGGATTTTAAAAAGATGGTGGTCTCCGGTCCCCATGCCTACAATGCCATCAAGAATGAGTATCCCAAAATGGGCGGCACTTACGATGTAGATCATTACACGCAGTTCCTTTCGGCCATGATGGACAAGCTTAAACCCTTGATGACCAAAGAGTTCGGTAAAAAGGTGACCTTTCATGATCCCTGCTATTTGGGACGCCATAACGGTGAATATGAAGCGCCGCGTACCTTGCTCAATGCCATACCCGGCATTCAGTTTAGCGAGATGTTCCGCAACAAGGAGCAGGGCTATTGCTGTGGCGGCGGCGGCGGCGGAATGTGGCTGGATGGTTTCATGGCCGACAATATCAACGAGCGCCTTTCCGAAAATCGCGTCAAGGAAGCCATTGCCGTGGGCGCCGAAGTGCTGGCCGTCTGCTGCCCTTATGAGGTTTCCCGTTTTGAGGATGCCGTAAAATCCACGGGCAACGAAGGCAAGCTGGAAGTACTCGATATCATCGAAATTATCGACCGCTGCATTGAAGAGTAACAATACGCTTTATACAAAAAAATTAAAACAATAAACCATAGAGGTAGATTCATGAAGATAGTTGTTCCCCTCAAACAGGTTCCCGATCTGGTGGAAGACCTGGAACTGAACGACGATGGCACGGGGCTCGATTACGAGTACCTGAAGATGAAGCTGAATGAATGGGATGACCATGCCCTGGAAGAGGCCATTTTAACCAAGGAAGCCGGTGACGCCGAGGTGATCGCCGTGGCTCTGGATGGCGAGGATGTGGATAAAATGCTGTTTACCGCCCTGGCCAAGGGGGCCGATAAGGCGGTGAAAATAACCGGCGCCAATCCCTACGCCGGCAACCATGAGATGGCCAAGGTTCTGGCCAATGCCATTTCCGGCATGTCTCCGGACCTGGTGCTGGTGGGTGTGCAATCCGCCGGTGACAGCGACGGTTGGCTGGCGCCCCTGTTGGCGGCCCATCTGGGCATGCCCTCGGTGAGCGTGGTAACCGGTTTGCAGGTAAGCGGCAATACGGCCACGGTTCATAAAGAGTATTCCGGCGGTATCATGGCCGAGTTTGATGTGGAGCTGCCGGGTGTGATCGGCATACAGGCCGCGCGGCAAACTCCGCGTTACGCGCCGGTTTCCAAGGTGCGCCAGATTCAGCAGTCCGCCACCATCGAAGAGGTGGCCGCAGGCGATCTGGGCGATGTGGTTACATCCACCGTGGAAGAGATGAAACACCCGGAAAAAGGCGGTGGCGCCAAGATGCTGTCCGATGTTGAGGAAATTGTGGAAGTATTAAAAGAGAAAGGGGTGGCCTGATGGGAGATATACTTGTAGTTGCCGAACATTTGAACGGCCAGTTGGATGAAGCCACCTTTGAACTGATCGGCATGGCCAACGGTTTGGGAAACACGGTTGTGGCCCTGATCGGCGGCACGGATGAGATGGTGTCGCAACTGGGCGCCGCTTCAAAAGTGGTAAAGGTAGATGCCGCGGCTGATTTTAATCCGGAAAGCTATGGCGCGGCCCTGGGCGCCGTGGCCGACACGGTTAACCCGCAAGTGGTGCTGACCACCGGCTCTTCCATGGGGATGGAACTGGCCAACAGCCTTTCCGCGCAAAAAAACTGGCCCCTGGCCGTGGCGGCCACCGGCGTTAGCGCCAACGGCAGCGTAAAAGCCCAGGCGGCCCTGTTTGGCGGTAAAATTATCGCCACCACCGATCTGGGAAGCGGTCCCTGCATTGTCGCCGTTGTGGGCGGCTCGGCCCCGGCGGATGCCGGACGTAAGGAGGGCAGCCCCGCCGTGGAAACGGTGGACGCTCCGGCCGGCGCGGGTAAGGTACACTTTAAAAAACTGATCATGCCGGAAAGCGCCGATGTGGATATCACCACAAAAGATGTGCTGGTGGCCATTGGTCGCGGTATAGGCAGTAAGGATGACATCGAAGTGGCCGAGGAACTGGCGGAGGCCCTGGATGCCGCCGTGGCCGCCTCCCGTCCCATTATCGATGCCGGCTGGCTGCCCAAATCACGCCAGGTGGGTAAATCCGGTTTAAAAGTAAAACCGAAAGTATATATCGCTCTGGGCATTTCCGGCGCGCCGGAACACCTGGAGGGTATGAAGAACAGCTCGACAATCATCGCTATCAACAGCGACAAAAATGCGCCTATCTTTGATGTGGCCCATTATGGAATGGTTGCCGACCTGTTCGACGTAGTTGAGGAGTTGACGGAAGCTCTCGACTAAAAACGACGGAAAGCATCCCGCTCAAGCTCTCGGGCGGGGTGCTTTTTTATGTTAAAAAGAGCCGCTGCCTTTCGGCGTTTCTTTCCTGCATAAAAATAAATTCGCAATATATTAGGAGAAACTTATGCTGTCGTCTACGGAGCAAATGGCCTTTATTGTGCTTGTTGTGATATGCGGTATCATTGCCGCCGGTGGATTTATACGCATTTTTAAGATCGTATCCAGCGGCCGGGAAGCTTACCGTTTTGATAACATTGTCGGGCGTTTTGTAAAGGCCCTGGTGGATGTGGGTCTGCAGAGGCCGATTTTTAAAGCCCGTCCCCTGGCCAGTACCTTCCATGCCCTGATCTTTTTTGGTTTCAGTTTCTACCTGCTTGTAAATGTAAATGACATTCTGGAGGCCTACGTTGATGGCTGGACAACGATTGGAGGCGGGCCTATCGCCAGCGCCTTCAATCTTTTTTCTGATATTTTCAGCATCTTTGTGCTGGTGGGGATGATCTTTTTTCTGATCCGCCGTTTTATCGGTAAGCCCAAGGTGTTTGAGTTCAATAAAAATGTTTTACTGAATCCCGCCGTACAGGCCGGTGGCGTTAAGCGCGACAGTCTGATCGTCGGTATTTTTATCCTGATCCATGTGGGCTCCCGCTGGCTGGGCACCGCTTTTCATCTGGCGGAAAAAGGCCACGGCGATCCTTTTTTACCGACCGCCAGCCTGGTGTCCGTTCTTTTTGCCGGCATGAGTCCGGAATCCCTGGAACTGGGCATCCATATCACCTGGTGGCTGGCCATGGGCTTGATCGTTGTCTTTTTACCCTACTTCCCCTACAGCAAGCATATTCACCTGATGATTGCCCCGGTGAACCTGGCCTTTGAGCGCCGCACGCCCCTGGGCATGATGGATCGTGAAACCAATCCCCTGGAACCGGGAGCGGCCAAACTCACCGATCTGCCCTGGCCGCAGATTCTGGACAGCTATGCCTGTATTATGTGTACGCGTTGCCATGAGGTGTGCCCGGCCCATAACAGCGGCACGCCGCTCAGTCCCTCGGCTTTGGTGATCAACAAGCGTTATTATATCAATCAGCATGAGGCCGAGATTGAAAAGGGCCACGAAAAACCGCTGCTGGAGGTAGCCATATCCAGGGATGCCGTTTGGAGCTGTACCACCTGTATGGCTTGCGTGGAGGTGTGCCCCGTGGGTAACGAGCCGATGGCCGACATACTTCAACTGCGCCGGCGCATGGTTTTTGAAGCCGATATGCCGGATGAACTGGGCGAGGTGCTGCGCAATCTTGATGAACAGGGCAACTCCTTTGGCGAATCGGCCCGTAAGCGTACCCGCTGGACCAAGGGGCTGGATATAGAGCTGAAAGACCCGACCAAGGAACCGGTGAAGTATCTTTGGTTTGTGGGCGACTTTGCTTCCTACAATCAAAACTGCCAGGAAACCACCCAAAAGGTGGCCAGGGTGCTGCATGCCGCCGGAGTGGATTTCGGCATTGTCATGAAAGGTGAAAAGTCGGCGGGGAATGACGTGCGCCGTGCCGGGGAGGAAGGCTTGTTTGAAGCCCTGGCCGAGGATAATATCAAACTGCTGGAAGGATGCCAGTTCGAAGAGATTATCACCACCGACCCGCACACCTATAATGCCCTTAAAAATGAATATCCGACCCTGGGCGGTCATTACAAGGTACAACACTATTCCACTTTTTTGCTGGATCTGGTTAAAAAGGGTCAGATTCAACTGAAGAAAAAGGTCAATGCCCGCGTGACCTATCACGATCCCTGCTATCTGGGACGTTACAACGGCGTATTTGACGCTCCGCGCGAGTTGATGAAACTGTGCGGCGTGGAATTGGTGGAGATGCAGCGCAATATGTCCAATTCCTTTTGCTGTGGCGCCGGTGGCGGTCGCATCTGGATGAAGGATCACGACGATATGACCCAGCGCCCCAGTGAAAACCGTATCGAGGAAGCCATGAGTCTGGGCGATATTAAATATTTTACCGTGGCCTGCCCCAAGGATATGACCATGTATTCCGACGCCGTCAAAACTTCCGGCAACGAAGGCAAGCTGGAGGTAATGGATATTATCGACTATGTGCTGGAGGCTATGGATATTCAGGAACCGGCCGCGGAAGCCGCCGAAGCCTAATCAAACAAACCGACCCCTTTCGATTGTTTTTCTAAGCCGGAAGGGGTTTTCTGTATCCGAAAGAAAGGAAACGCGATGTCCAGGAAAGAGTTTTTATTTCCCGAAGAGTTGTTTTATGAAAAGAACAGCCACATGTGGATAAAAAAAGAGGATGATGATATCATAGTGACCGGGATCGACGCCATTGGTCTCGATAACCTGGGTGACCTGGCCTATATCACCCTGCGCCCCGCGGGAACACGTGTTAAAAAGGGGGAATCCATGGGTACGCTGGAGGCGGCCAAGATGACCGGTGATGTTTTTGCTCCGGTAAGCGGAACGGTGGTGGCGGTAAATGAAGCCTGTGTTCAAAATCCCGGTATTGTAAATGACGATACCTATGGCCGGGGCTGGCTGATAAGCATCAAGGCTGATGACTGGCCGGGTGAGTCCGTGGATTTTGTTTCCGGCGAGGCCCTGAAACCGTGGGTGGAAGCCGAGATAAAACGCCTGGAAAGTCAGGGTTTTGACGCCTGATGTCCTGGCGCTTGATTTGTGACGACGGGGTCGGGGCCGCTTTTGGCCTGGCCGCCGATGACTATATGGCCGGCGCCGTGGGCCGGGGCGAATCGGATCCCTTGTTGCGTTTATACACCTACCGGGACCACTGTGCTCTGGCCGGACGCTTTCAGGATGTGGAAAATGAAATACATCTGGACTTTTGCCGCGGGCACGGCATTGCGGTAAACCGCCGTCCCACAGGTGGCGGCACCATCTTTATGGGGCGCAACCAACTGGGCGTGGCCCTGTGCATTCCGGGTAAAAAGGAAGATACCTATGGCCGGGCCCGGGAGGTAATGGGCCGTTTTTCCGAGGGCATCATCCGTGGATTGCAAAGCCTGGGGGTACGGGCCCGTTTTCGTCGTAAGAACGATATTGAGGTTGAAGGTCGTAAAATCGCCGGTTTGGGTATTTTCCGCGATTCATCGGGCGGACTGCTGTTTCACTCTTCCATTCTGGTGGATATGGACATCGCTCTGATGCTCAAGGTGTTGAACACGCCTTTTGAAAAGATATCGGATAAGGAGATCGCCACCGTGGATCAGCGCATTACCACCGTGCGCCGGGAAAGCGGCCGGGCGCTCTCCACGGATCAGGTGCGGCAGGCGGTGGCTACGGGTTATAAAGAGGTTTTTAACACCAGTCTGACAGAAGGCTATTTTAGTACGCGGGAACTGGAGCGCATTGCCCTAAGGCAGCAGGAAAAATATGAGCGCCCGGAATGGATTTATCAAACATCCCGGGTTAAGGATGCCGAGGGTATGTGCCGCATCAAAACGGAAAAAGGGTTGCTGGAAGTCCGGCTGACCCTGGCCGGGCGGCAGATCAAGGCCTTGTTTATCCGCGGGGATTTTTTTGCTTCGGAAACGGCCATCGCCGATGTGGAAGGGCACTTTCGCTGGCATGCCGCACACAAGGAAAAAATTGAAGAGACGTTAAACCAACTGTACCACAAACATAATGAAGCCCTGAGTTCATTACCGCAACAGAGCCTGCTTCAGGCCATTGTTCAGGCCCTGAGCCGGGCAAGGGTGGTGGAAAAGAAACTAAGCCTGGAACCCTATGGCTGTTTTGTATCGCCGGGAGGAAATCTACATGCCTGATATATTGCCCCTGTATGCCCCCAAGTGGGAGCCCTTAACCATCGAGATTGATCCGCTGTGCGGACGCATACGGGAAAACCATTTTGATAATCGTATCACCTTTTACGCGCCGGGGTTGAAGAATTACAAAACGTCGGAATATTGCGGCCACTCGGCCACTGAGTTTGTTTCTATCAGCGTAACCGGCGAAAACTGCGCCCTGAGCTGTGAACACTGTAAAACAAAATCGCTGCATGGCATGCTGGATGTGCGCGGCTTTGAGGGCGGCCTGTTCGGCATGTGCCAAAAACTGGCCGAAAAAGGGGCGCGTGGCGTGCTTGTTTCCGGCGGCAGCGATATTCACGGCCGTGTGCCGCTGATGAAGCATATTCCCGATATGATCCGCGTGCGCCGGGAACTGGGCATGGCCATCCGCGTGCATCCCGGCATCCCGGATGAAGAAACCTGTGCCGCCCTGGCTAAGGTGGATGTGGATGGGGTGATGCTGGACATCATCGGCGATCAGGAGACTATCACGGAAATCTATCATCTGGATAAAACACCACAAGATTACGAGGATGTGCTGGAACGCCTGCATCGTTATAACGTACCGGCCATACCGCATATTATTCTGGGGCATTATTTCGGAAAAATGAACGGTGAATGGGCCGCCCTGGAAATGATAAAAAAATATCCCCCCAAAACCATGGTTTTGGTGGTGCTGATGCCCCTGCAGGGTACGGGTATGCGCGTGGAGCAACTGCCCTCGCTGGATGAGATGGGGAAGTTTTTTGAGCTGTGTCGCCAATCCCTGCCGCAAACACCGATCATTTTGGGTTGTGCCCGCCCCATGGGGCCGGTGAAACTGGAGATCGACAAGCTGGCCATCGACGCCGGACTGAACGGTGTGGCCTATCCGGCGGACGGCATGGTGGAGTATGCCCGGCAACGGGGGCTGGAAACCGATTTTATCAACGCCTGTTGCGGTGTGAGTTGGTAGTCCGAATAAAAAAAATATATAATTGAAAATGGGAGAACAGAGATGAGTAAAGTAAAACTTCCCTTGGCCCAACAGGCAGAAGTTTACCAGATCAGTCCGGAATATGTGCGTATCAGCATGGCCGCGGCCATCGAGCTGGGGTTGAAGCCGGGCCGTTTGATGCGCGGCTGCGGTTGCGGCTGTATCAATCTGCTGCAAAATTACCCGGAAGGCTGTTACGCCAACTGCAGCTATTGCGGTTTGGCGCGGGAGCGGCCAGGCGTGGCGGAAGAGAATACCTTTATTCGCGTGGACTGGCCCCTCTATCCCACGGAGCTGGTGGCGCAAAAGATTGCCGAAAAAGAGGCTCATTCGGAAGTGGGCCGGGTCTGTATCTCCCAGGTGCAGGATCCGCGTAATAACGATGATATGCTGGAGATGACCCGTATTATCCACCGGGCGGCCCCCACCGTGCCCATATCCGGTTTGATCAATGCCACCACCATGACCGAAGAGGTACTGTTGCAGCTTAAGGAAGAGGGTATCGATATCATCGGTATCGGTTTGGACGCTGCTTCCGAGGAGGTGTTTTACAATACCCGCGGCCGGGGCGCCAAGGGTCCCCATGATTGGGAAGGGCACTGGAAGATCATCCGCCGGGCGCGTGAGTTGTATGGACCGATGAACGTTAATTGCCACATGGTGGTTGGCCTGGGTGAAACCGATCGTGAACTGGTGGAGCTGTTCGCGGGCCTGCACCGGGAGCAGATCGCCTGCTACCTCTTCTCCTTTAATCCGGAAGAAGGAACGGAACTGCAACACCAGCCCCGCCAGCCCATCGATCGTCACCGTCGCGTGCAACTGGTAAAATATCTGATCGAACATATGGATGTGCCGGCCTCGGCCATTGAGTTTGACGATCAGGGCTTTATCGCAAAAATCAATGTGGAGCAGTCCATACTGGACACGGCGGTGCAACGGGGCGTAGCCTTTATGACCGACGGCTGCCCCGATCGCCACGGGGTGATGAGCTGCAACCGGCCCTACGGTTCCTACCGCCCGGGCGAGGAGTTCAGGGACTATCCCTTTCCTCCCAATGAAAATGATCTGCGGGTGATAGAATCACAAATGAAACTGAAGGAAGTTTTGCCCGGTAACGGGGCCAAGGCTTAGAAGATGTCCGCGCCGCCCGTTCGTCTAATCCGCCTGGGTACCGTGCCCGGCTGGAAAAGCCAGGCCGTTTACCACGTGCTGACACGTGAGATGACGGAATCCGCAGCGGATACGGTGGTTTTATGCCGTCCCGCGGATCGTTACCTTTGTCTGGGCTACTTCCAGACCCCTGAAGATGTTTTTGACGGTGAGACGTTGAAGCAGTTGGAGATACCGGTGTACCGGCGGCGCATCGGCGGCGGGGCCACCTACCTGGACGACAATCAACTGTTTTACCAGTTTATCTTCCATCACCGGCGCCTGCC
>JALXBH010000277.1 GCA_026991535.1 Calditrichia bacterium
CGTAAACCAGACCGCTGACCGTAATGACCGGTATCAGGGCATTCTTCAGCGCATGCACAAAAAGAATTCTTTTTTGCGGCACGCCAAAGGCCCGCGCGGCGCGTATATATTCCTTATGCAGCACCTGTCCCATGGCGCTGCGCACGCTGCGGGTGATGATGCCGAAGCTGGCCAGGGAAAGCGCCAGCGCCGGCATAAAAATATGTTGCAGGGCATCGGCAAAGGTGTCGTATTCCAGGTTGAGCAGGGCATCCAGCAACAACAGACCGGTGTAGGAGTGTTCCGGCGGCGGCAGCACGCCGCGCCCCTGTAACGGCAGCCAGTTCAGCTTGCCGGCCAAAAGAATTTGCAGCAGCATGCCCAGCCAGAATACGGGAATGGCCACCCCCGATAACGACAGAAATTTTTCCAGCCTTGCCCAGGGACTGTCGGGATGACGGGCGGCGGCGATGCCCACCGGAATGCCGAACAGCAGGCAAAAAAACATGGCCAGACTGGTCAGCTCGAAAGTGGCGGCAAATTTTTCCTTCAGTTCATCCCAAACGGGACGGCGCGTGCGCAGCGACCGGCCGAAATCGCCGCGGGCCACATTGCTGATATACTTCCAGCCCTGCACATAAAGCGGCTGATCCAGGCCCAGCTCCCGGCGGGCCTTGTCAATCTGTCCCTGTGTCGGGCGGTCACCCAGCCAGGTGGTCAGCGGATCGCCGGGCAACAGGCGCATGATCACAAAGGTGAGCACGGCCACGGCCACGATGACAAAGAACGAAAAAAATATCCGGCGAACAAAATAACTCATGACCGCCCCTGCTTCCGGTACAGATTGTAAAAGTAAATCATCTCATAGGCCGGATTGGGTTTGAGCGGGCTGACGGAACGGCGTTGCACAAAGCGTACTTTCAGGTCGGCGAAAAACAGGGCCACGGCCTCCTCATACAGCAGGCGCTGGGCCTGTTGATAGCGTTGGACCGCCGCGGGCCGGTTCAGCGCCTCCAGGGCCAGGGCGCCGTCCACCAGACTGTCGAAAACCGTGTTGTGGTAATGGCTCAGGTTAAACAGATTGGGAGACTGCGTATGAAACAAACCGTTGAGCCAGTCGCCAGGCGTGGGATAGGAGGGCCACCAGGTCATGGACTGAATATGGGGCGCTGTCTCCGGATTTTTGGCCTTATCCCATAAAACATTCCATAACCCCGGTTCCAGTTCCAGCTGGATACCTATCTTTTGCAGATTGTTTTGCAGCATCAGGGCGCATTTTTCATAGGCATCCACCGATGCCACATAAGCCAGCCGCAAATGGATATCACCGGCCTTCAAGCCGCTTTTTTTCAATAAAGCCCGCGCCTTGTTCAGATCGAATTCCGGTTGCGTCAGGTCGTCGGCGTGGCCCCACATGTTTTGCGGCACCGGCGCCACGGGCCGTTCGGCCATGCCCTCAAGAATGTACTCGACGGCGGCGCGGTAGTCGAAGGCGTGCAGGATGGCCCGGCGCAGATAGATATTGTTGGTGGGTGCTTTGTCCGTATTGAGCAAAAACATCATATTGCGCCAACTGGGAACGATTTCCACGGACAGATCGGGATTGTGGCGCATGGCGGCAATGTTTTCCGTGGGGATCAGCCCGGCAAAGTCGATATCACCGCGGCGGATCATCTGCACCCGCGTGGCCGCTTCGCTGATGATCTTGAGCACCACATTGGAAAAGTGGGGCTTATCCCAGCCGCCCCAGTATTCGGGAAATTTTTCCAGTTCAACGCGATCGCCGGTTTTCCATTCCTTCAGGCGATAAGGTCCGGTACCGGCGGCCCGGCCTTTGCGGAAAAAGGCTTCCGTGCAATCGGCAATGGCCGGTGACATAATCCAGGAGGCGTACTGCGAGGCGGCAATCAGATCCAGCGGCGCCGGATAGCTCAGGGAAAAGACCACCGTGGAGTCATCGGGCGTTTTGATGCTTTTGACCGCCCGCCAGATGTAGGCGGCGCCCTGGCCCAGGCGTAAAACGCGTTCCACCGATTTTTTTACCGCCCGCGAGGTAAAGGGTTGGCCATCGTGAAAGGTTACGCCACGGCGCAGGTGGAATGTCCAGCTAAGGCCGTCACTGCTGGAATTGTAGCCCGTGGCCAGGGCCGGGCGGAAATGATAGCCGCCGCCGCTGTCCGGCACAAACCAATGCAGGGGCTCGTAAATATTGCCCAGGGCCATCACCTCCAGGGAATAGGCCGCCGCCGGGTCCCAATCCTTCATATCCGCGTACATGGCATAAACCACCTTGTGCGGATCACCGGGACGGGAGTATCGTTTGCAGCTGCCGGCCAAAAGTAAAACCGCGGCCGCAATGACCAGATATATGCGATTAGGTTTCATCGGGGAGGCGCCATCCTTTTCACTTAAAACCATTTAATGGACAGGGCAATAAGGGTAACATTATCCAACAGGCCGTAATCGGTATAGGCCACATCCATGGTCCAGGCGGTCTGCCCGTCGCGGAAGGTGTAGGCCAGTCCGGCGGAAAGCCCGCCCTGGTTATCCCTGAGCAGCAGGCCGCGATATCCGGCGCGCATAAAAAACATTTTACGGAAGCCGTATTCAAAGCCCATATTCAGGCTTTCGCTGTTATCCTGCGGATAGTAAATATCGATGGCTCCGACAAAACGATGATCCACCCCGGAGGAAAAGACGCGTTGTATTCCGGCGCGCATCAACAGGGGCAGGGGCCAGGGGTCCAGCTCCAGTTGGGCCGGTATGCGGTCGTTGTTGCCCGTGCGTACCGGGTCCACATCGTGGTAAACGCGCGCATCCCGTCCCGAAAGCTGCAGATCGCCGCCAAAGTTGCTGATGTTGACGCCAAAATCGATATCCCAAATGGGGCTTTTGAACAGAGTGCCGATATCGAAAGCCACGTTGGAGGCACTGCTGTGCCAGATTTGCTGGCGGATGTACTTGATGCCCGCGCCCAGCTTAAAGCGGTCGGTCAGGTCGCGCGCGTAATAGAGGGCCAGGGAAAAATCGCTGGCGTCAAAACGCTCTCCGGTGCCCTCCGGTCTGGTGACGGTACGCACCTTCATTTCGCCATAATTCAGGGCGGTAAGATAAGCGCCGATATTGCCGAAGCTGCCCAGGGAAAAGTTAACCCCCGCCTGCTCGATACTGATGCCGGCCAGCCAGTTGGCATGGGCCAGAAAAGCGGAGTGGCCCCTTTCCGCCAGGGCGGCGGGATTCCACAGGGCCGCCTGAATGCCAGCGCCGCCGGCCGTTCCGGCATTGCCCATGGCCGTGCCCCGGGGATCCAGGGAAATAGAGAGAAAAGGCGCGGCCACGCTGCCCCGGTTGGTGGTGCCGTTGTTCTGTGCCGGGCTCAGTAAAGGAATGGCCAGCAATAAACAGTAGATGAAAGGTGCGCGTTTCATGAAAATCTTCTCATTTAATAAGTGCAAATTTGCCGGTTTTTGTGCCAATGCCGGGAGCCTCCACATGATAGATGTAGACGCCGTAGGCCACTTCAATTTTATCCGCCGAAAGCAAATCCCAGCTTACCGTTCCCGATTCCAGCCCGGAATCGTTACGCAGGGTTTGCACCAGATTGCCGGTAACCGTAAAGATACGGATAACGGCATTGGTGGGGATGTTGATAAAGTCGATACGGCGCTGGCCCCGCCCGTTAAGCTGGCGGTTGACCGGTTCCAGAATGTTGGTGGCCACATAGGGGTTGGGCACCACGGCGATTTGATCCAGCACGGAGGCCGGGGCGTTTTGTTGCACGCCGGCCGCGCGGGTGCCGAAACGGAAAACGTCACCGCTGGCAAAAGGCTTGCGCGTGGCCAGCAGATAGATATCTCCGGCCTGCGGCGCCCGGGGGCCGAGAGAATCGGCCGGGGCGGTAAAGGTGACCTGCCAGGAGGGCTTAACGCCGCTCTCTCCGATAAGCATGACCACGTCATCCCCGGAAGACCAGCCGCCGTCGGCGTCGTTATCGATCAGACCGAAACGGGCCGCCTTGTTCTCGGTAATGTTCCACACCTCAAAGGGCACGGGCAGGTTAAAGACGTCATCCGTTCTGTTGGCGCCAAAGCGAATCTCATAGTCAGCGGCGTAGGGGGTGCCGTTATGGAACAGATCGCCCGTCGCGGTATAATTGGAACTGCCGTTTATCCAGCGGCTGTTTTGTGCGTCCAGTTGAAGGGAGTCCCCGGCCACATAAAGGTGGATACCGTCGAACACCGGGTTGGCCTCCTCATTGTTGAAAAGGGTGGAGTGACTGATCTTAATCTCGGGAAGGGCGCCGTCGATGCGTTGCACGCGGTAGGCCAGCGGGCTGCCCAGGCTGTCGCTGAAGGTAACTTCATAACGGGCGCCGTCTTCTACCTTAAAGGGATCGATGATGACGGGAGTGATGCGTCCCGTGCCCACACCGGCCAGGCGTTCCACCGCCCCGGATATTTCGGGAGGGGTGTAGTCCGCCGGTGGGGCGGAAGGCGTGACGATTACCGTGTTGATGTCGGTGACCAGATTGCCCGCTTCATCGATGTCGATCACCTTGGTGCATTCGGTGGGCGGGATCAGCGCCAGGGTATCTCCCCGGTCATAGGAGACCACCGCATAATAATAGGTCAGACCGTTGACCACCGAGCTGTCCGTCCAGCTGTGTTTCAGACCGCTGTCGTTGCCCAGATAGTATTTAATACCGTTGTAATCCAGGGGCTGGTAGCCCTTGATGCCGTTTTTAAGATCGAACTGGGCGATCGGCTCATAAAGGGTCAGGTTGCCCTGGCCGTCGGTGATGGTGCGCGCTTCGTTAAAGCCGGGATCGGTGGAGCGGTAGATGCGGTAACCCTCAAAATCCTCGCCGGAGATGGGGTCCAGGGAAAACTCCGCCTTGTTATCCCAGTAAAGGGTGACCGTGCCGTCGCCGGGCACGGCGGTAACGGTGGGTTTATCCGGCGCCTTGGCAAAGCGGTAGTTGGAGTTGTAAATCTTTTGCACCACATCGGCATTGCGAAAAAGGTCTTCCCTGTCCTCCCCCAGCAGCAGGGCGATGGAGAAGCGCTGGGTTTGCCCGGCCTTAAGCGGGAAGTACCCGGAGCCGTATAAAAAGACGATATCCACATTTTGCGCCGGTTGGGGAAAGCTGCCCGGCGTCAGCCGTTGCCACATCTCCTCATCATCGGAAACGCGCACGCTGGGCCAGACAAAGGAGTTGAAACTGGTCAGGCCGATCTGGTCGGATTCGTCTATATCGGTTTCGTCAAAATTGGGTTCGCCGGCGGTGGGTTGTCCGTCACCTTCGCCCTCATCTCCCGTGTCGGGCAGGCCGTCGGCGCCCACGTCATCGCGTTCGGGGTTCCAGTCGCCATCGTTGTCAATGCCGTCGTCGCGGCGTTCATCGATCAGTCCGTCGCCGTCGTTATCGATACCGTCAAAGGGGTTGCCGGGACTTTCCAGATATTTAAAGCCGAAGTAGCCGACCGCGCCGCCCCAGATGCCGCGGTTATCATGATCCCACTGGTAGACCATGTCGCGGCTGACGTCAAAAAAGGAATCGTCATCGTTCCAGTCCTCGGCGCCGCCCACGTCGGCGTCGCCATACATGCCGAAAACCACCTTGTCCAGATCCTTGTCGCCCTCATTGGTGATTTCGTAAATGAGAAAAATACAGTCCTCGGCCAGGGTATGGGCCCACTGGTAGCCACGCACTTCCACGCGCAGTCCCAGCCCGCGCCGGGTGGAATCGCGGGAGTCGGGAAAATAGGCAAACTCCCTGTTATCGCGGTCATCCATCACAAAGTAACTCTCCTGATCGGCAATGGCCAGCCCCTTGCCATATTCACCGATCCAGTTCCCGGCCCAGTCCGCCGGACGGTTGGGCCATTGCGCGGGCCAGGTTTCGGGGCGGTCGCTCATGGCCACATTATTTTGTCCCTCGGCGGCATATCCGGGCAGGGGCTGCCAGCCCCATACCTCGCCACTAAAGGAGATATCGCCCCCCTCGCCGGCGATACCGCCGATGATGCCGTCGTCCACTATATGGATGGTGTCGCCATAGACGTCGACCACCTCGGCGGCGGCGATAACGCCGAATTCAAAGATATAGTTATGGTTGCTGCCCTTGGGCCATTCCACGGCCGGGGTGGTATAGGGGAAGCCGATGGAACCGTAGTTGTAAAAGAGGGTGCGGATCAGGTTGCCACTGTGAATGCCCTGTCGCCGGTCCTGCTGACCGGCCTGCTTATAGAGCGAGCGTTTGTAATGGTCAAAAAAGGTGTCCGCGTTTTTCTTTTGGGCCCACAGGCTGCCGCTCATAAAAATGAGGGCCAGCAGCATCAGGGTCATTGCCGGGTGTTTTTGTTTAATCATGGGTGTTACGTTTCCTGAAACATTTTTTTACTGTATTCATAAGACCGCCGCTTTATTGCAGTTGCAAACCGATAACAATACGGCGCGGTTCGGAATAGAAATCCGGCCGGTTCAGATAATCTTCCTTGGAATAGAGACCGGTATTGCCGACAAACTGCCCCTGCAGGGTGTAGCCGGCGCGGCCGGTGTCCTCATACACAAACTTTTCATTTAAACGGTCAAATACATTGTATACCAGAGCATACAGCGACAGGGTTTTACCCATAAAGGAAAACCCGTAGGTGGCGCGCAGGTCAAAGTTGAGAGTGGCCGGCTTGCGTCCCGAGTTTTCGAAGGAAGTGCGCTGGTTTTGCAAAGACGGGGTATAGGGCAGGCCGCTGCCGTAGCTGCCGATCAGGCTGATGTTCCACACACCGGGATCGCCGACGGTCAGGGTGCCGTTCAACGTGTGGCGCTGATCCCAGTTCAGGTTGACCAGCCTTTTGGGCGACTGGCGCGGAGGATTGGCCAGCAGATCGAAAAACAGGGCGTTGGGATCGGAAGCGTTGCCGCGGGCCAGCTGATAGGTGTAGTTAAGCGTGGCGCCCCAAAAGGAAGTCATGCGTTTTTCCAGAAACATGGAAATGCCGCTTACCCGGCCAAAATCCCGGTTGGTATAGCGTACATATTTGCTGCTCACGTCATTATCGAGCCGGAAGAACTCCTGGCCGATCAGGTTGCGGATATCCTTGACATAAAGGGTGAAATCCCCGGCCAGGTCGGGGGCGAACTGCTGCTGAAAGCCCAACTCGTAAATAGTGGTTTGCTGCGGCTTGAGATCACTGTTGCCCATGGTGGTGCGCAGGGCGCCCGGAGCCACCTTAAAGCCGGGATTGGCGTAAAGATAGCGATATTGCGGCATTTGAAAAAACTGCCCGAAAGAAAAGTGCAGAATGCCGTCGGCCGTCAGGGGGTAGGCCAGACCCAAACGCGGGCTGAGCAGATACTTGGCGGAGGCCCTGGTTTTGGGGCCGTCTTTGGGGTCGCCCGGATTTACGGGGATATTACTGTTGGCGTCAAAATAATCGAAACGCAGCCCGGCATTGATAACCACGGATTGCAGTTCGATTTTATCCTGGATGAAAGCGGAGGCTTCCAGGGGACTCCGGTCATATTCGTTACTGCCCAGGTCTGTGGTGGGGGGAATCTCCGGTTTAAAGGGGCGGATTTCCAGCCCGTTGGCATCGCGCGCCGGGCGGATGAAAAACTCCCGCAGATAGAGGTTGTGCTGCTCCACCTCGAAGCCGGCCTTGAGCAGGTGGGTGCTGTTCACCTGCCAGCTCAGGCTGCTGTTCAGGGAATAGGTTTGGGTGCGCCGTTTTAAATAGTACATGCCCGTGCCGCCGGTAAAAAAACGGTACTCGGGAATGTTGAGCCGGTTGGGATGCACGTAACGGGAATCAAGCGGGTCTTCAAAAACGGAATAACGGTAGTTATTGTCACGCCAGCCGATATTTACCTCGCCAAAGGCCTTTTTACTGATGGAATAGTTCATGTTCAGCGTTTGGGCCAGCCCTTGTTGAAACTGGCGGTAATTACCGTCCGGTGTATATTTGAACTGATGAAAATATTCGCTGTAGTCGGCCCGGTTCCACAGAAGTCTGTAGGAGAGTTTGACGGCGCCGAAGCGGCGGGAGAGCTTGGCGTTATAGCTGATGCGCCGTGAATCGTTCATGGGCACAATGGCGCTGTCTCCCGATTGCCGGATGTACCAGTTGGCCGGATCCGGACTGTTGAGATCGGTGGAGTCGGAGGGGATAAAATCCCGTCGCCCGTAAAGCCAGCCTTCGTTATAGTAATAGCGGGCGGAAGTGAAAATCCGGAAACCCAGGGGCAGGGGGCCGCCGGCATTGAGCTCCAGGTTGTAACTGGAAAGCGGGTTTACGCTGTTGATGTTCATAAAAACCGGGCTGTTGCCGCTAAGGTAATCCCCCAGATAGCTGCGGGCGGAATAGTCCCAGCTTGCCCCGCCTTCCCGGGTGACGATGTTGACCACGCCGGACATGGCCTTGCCGTACTCGGCATTAAAGGCGCCGCTGACCAGACTGATCTCCTCGATGGCGTTATTCTCCACGGCCACGGAGGGCAGCCCCGAGTATTCATCCATTACCGAGATACCATCCACCATATAGGTAATTTCATTGGCCCGGCCGCCGCGCACATGCAGGGCGCCGTCGGCGCCGACGGTAACCCCGGCCTGCAGTTTTAAAACATCGCCGTAGGTCTCCACGGGCATTTCACGCATCTCCCTGCCGCTGAATTCGGCTACGCTGGCTGTTTGATCACGGCGGATCATCGGCTTTTGGGCCACCACTTCGATGGCCTCATCCGATTCCAGCACCGAAGGGCTTAAAACAAAGTTAGCGGCCGTGGTGAAATCGCTGGAGACACGCACTCCGTTTTTACGTACGCTGCGATAGCCCACCATGCTGGCGGTAAGGGTATATTGCCCGACCGGCACATTGAGGATCACATAATAACCATCATTGTCGGTGGTGGCGCCCATCAGCGTGCCCTCCACCTGCACGTTAACGCCGGTAAGAGGCGTACCGGTTTCGCTGTCGGTAATCACGCCGGATATTTTGCCGTTGGTCCCGGCCAGGAGCATCAACGGCAGGGCAATGATGCTCAACAAACCGGACAGATATTTATGGATTGGGGTAAACACTGAAACTATATCCCTGATCATTTATAATGGAATGGTATGATTTGTCGTTGGCAAACTAATAAGGGAAATCCGGTGGCGCAAGAAAAATATTAAATTAAGTTAATAAAAAATATTAAAATTGATTTTTTCTTGACATTCCCAATCCCGCTTGATTATATTCGACACACATTAGCCCACCGGCATTTATCCAAAAGGAGGATGACACATGCGTCTTTTTTTACCGCTACGTAAAGTTTTATATGTTTTATTTTTTCTGCTTTTGAGCCAGTTAAACGCTCAGGAGAACAAATTTAAAGAGGTCTGGCAAAACACCACCTGGGCCGATGGGGCCTTTTATCCAAGCGGTCCTCTGTGGAACATGGTCGGCCCGTATGATTTTGATCAGGACGGCATGTCGGATTTTGTTGCTTCCAGTTCCTGGAGCGGTGCTTTTTTAAACGGCGCTTATCATTACGAAGCCACGGCGGATAACACGATAGAGCTGATGTGGTGGTATCATTTTGCCGAACTGGATACGGCCAACGACAATTTCTCTTCGGTAACGGTGGGCGATCTGGATGGCGACGGCAATCCGGAGATCATCGTGCTGGCCGATGCCCGTGCCGGGGGTGACGCCCTGCAGGTTTTTGAGTGGGACGCCGACTCCGCCGCCTTTCCCACAACACCCACGGTAACCTGGGATTTGGGTTTAAAGCACGGCGTGTTTGAGGCCGGTCAGATTGTAGCGGCCAATCTTGACTCCGATGATAATCAGGAGGTTGTTGTTTCGGTGATGGACGGCCCGTGGGGGGCGGCCGGAACCAGCCACCTGATGATCTTTGAGCTGCAAAACAAAAGCTTTGCCCTGCCTTCCTGGAAGGTGGAAATGGATGACTCGCTGACCACCGGTTGGAGCGGCTATACCATTTATACCACCGATCTGGATAATGATGAACTGCAGGAAATATGGACCGTGGCCTGGGATTACTACCGGGTTATCGCTTACGAAAATACAGGCAACGAGGATGAATATGCCCTGCAAACCGCCTTTTATGTCAGCCTGAATGACGAGTTTTCCAATCAGGGTCTGGTGGCCGCCAACTTTGATAACGATGGTGTAAACGAAATGTACGCCACCACCAGCGGGGGCACGGTGTGGGGTATTGCCGGCGGCAGCGATATCAGCAAGATCACCTTTTCCAATTTCAACTATATGGGGTTTTATGATAAGGGGCTGCGTCAGATCCGCAGCGGCGACATGGATGGCGACGGCAAGCCCGACCTCTATTTTGCCGGCAACTATGACGAGTCGGTGCACGACTGGGAGTATAACGGCGGCAATCCCCTGGATATCGCATCCTTCAGCACCTATACCATCTTTATGGACGATACCACCGATGACGTCACGCCGGGCACGGATCAGGGCATCTTCCGCGTGGCTAAGCTTTTTCCCGGTGATGTGGACAATGACGGGCTGGGCGATATGATCGTCTCCTCCTCCAGCCTGGCGCTGGATAAGCCGACCCTGCTCATGCTGGAATATGACAAGTCCACCGCCCTGGGGGATGATGATATGCTGAGGCCGCAATCGCTGCATCTGAACCAGAATTACCCCAATCCCTTTAACCCCGAAACTCAGATCAGTTATTCCATGCCTCAGGCAGGCTATGTGCGCCTGGAGATTTTTGACATGACCGGCCGCAAGATCATCACCCTGCAGGATGGTATGCAACAGCCGGGCAATTATAACTATCAGTGGACGGGGGTTGACCAGTCTGGCCGATCCGTGGCCAGCGGTTCATATATTTACCGTTTGTCCCTGGACGGTAAAGTCCTCAGCAAAAAGATGAATTTGCTGAAATAACAGGAACTGCTTTTTTGCAAGGCCGTCCGTTTTCGGGCGGCCTTTTTTATTTCCGCGGAATAAACGGGCCATGTGGAATATTTTTAAACCGGACTGCCCTGGAACGGAAGTAAAAAAAATCCGCTCAAATTTGCTTAAATTCCCCGATTTAAGTAATGTGGCATCTTTCATTTTAGCCGCATCACTATAAGTAAAGGAGGGGAATCCTTGGAGAATTTTAGTTTCAGGCGTTTTATATGGGCGCTGTTTGCCCTGTTGTCGGTAAGTATGGCCCAACAAACCGTTATCCGCGCCGCGCGTATGCTGGACGTGGAGAGCGGCAAGGTTATCGCGCCGGCGGTCATTGTGGTGGAGGGTGACAGAATCGTTGCCGTCAATCCGGAAAAAGAGCCCGGCGACGCCGGGGTGATCGAGCTGGGCGAGGCCACCCTTATGCCCGGACTGATGGATATGCACACCCACCTTTCCGGTGAGTTCCATGCTAAAAGATACATGGAACAGTTTTATATGAACGAAGCGGATTTGGCCTACCGTTCCACGGTTTACGCGCGGCGCACCCTGCTGGCGGGATTTACCACCGTGCGCGAACTGGGCGGTCCCATCAGCAATG
>JALXBH010000278.1 GCA_026991535.1 Calditrichia bacterium
GCCTTCATCAACATGGATAACGCGGATTACATGCAGAATGATGATCTGGTAACCCTGGCCCGCGTCGGCAATGAGGTGCGCGTCTATCCGCACCGCATCCTTAACTGGCACGAGATCGTCAACGATGCCATAGGCAGCCAAAACATTACCGTCTCCTTTTGTCCGCTTACCGGCTCCAGCATCGGGCTGAACCGCGAACTGACCATCAACGGCAGCAAAACGGTGACCACCTTCGGCGTGTCGGGTCTGCTCTACAACAACAATCTGATCCTATACGACCGGGCCACGGACAGCTATTGGTCGCAGATGCGCAACCAGTGTGTTTCCGGCGCGCTGATCGGCACGACGCCCGAAAACGTTCCCCTGCTGGAAACCACCTTTCGCACAGCCAGAACCATGTATCCCGACGCCCGTATCCTTTCCGACAATACCGGAATTTACGGCAGCAGCCAGTACGCGATCTACCCCTACGGCGATTACCGTACCAACAACGATTTTCTGCTTTTTGATGTGAAGCCGGATGACAATCGCCTGCCGCGCAAGGAGCGCGTTTTGGGCGTGGTGGTGGGTGATGCGGCCCGCGCCTACCCGTTTTCCACCTTTAATCCCGATACGCAAATTGCCCATGATCAACTGGGAGGAAAAGAGCTGGTCATCATCGGCAATCAGAAGAAGAACATCCTGGTCGCATACGAGCGCAGACTGGGCAGCCGGGCCATCGGCCGGTTTAGCGCCTTCAGCGATTCTTCCCGGCCTTATCTGGTGATGACGGACAGCCTGGGCAACCGCTACGATATTTTTGGCCGCGTGGCGGAAGGGCCGGACAAAGGTCAGGCGCTGAAACCGCTGGAAAGCTACATCGCCTACTGGTTTGCCTTTGCCGCCTTTCATCCGCAAACGGATATTTTCCGGCGTTAAGCTGCCGAATAAAAGCTGTCTGCTAAAATGTTCCGGAGAGAGGCAGAACGGTAGACGAGTGCCTCGCCTCGCAATTAAATTTATTGTCCATATACCGCCATTATTGTTAACTTTCGGGCTCTCAACGCATCTCAGGGGTTTGGAACCTTCCCGAACCCGTTTTTGTGGTACTCTTTAATAACCGGAGCTAAAATGCAAAGCCGAAAAATTATCGCCCTGTGGCTGGCGCTGGTGCTGCTGACCATTTTTTTTCAGGTCATCCTCGGCGGCTATGTCCGTCTGACCCAATCGGGACTGTCCATGTACGACTGGCATGTGGTGCATGGCGTTATTCCCCCCTTAACGGAAGAAGCCTGGCAGGAAGCCTTTGAAAACTACAAGCAAACCCCCGAATATATTAAGATCAACGTGGGCATGAGTCTGCATGAATACAAGCTGATCTATCTGCGGGAATACAACCATCGAATCCTAGGCCGCCTGAGCGGATTGATTTTCGTGGTGCCGCTGTTCCTGTTTATCTTTTTAAGATGGCTGCCCTGGCGCGAGAATAAAATCCTGTTGGCGGCGGGACTTTTATACGCCGCGCAGGGTCTGATGGGTTGGTATATGGTGCAAAGCGGTCTGGTGGACAATCCCCATGTGAGCCCTTACCGTCTGGCGGCCCATTTTTGGCTGGCGCTGATCATTTTTATCATGATTATGTGGCGCATGCTCTCCCTGCAATGCGGCGGCGGCCGGATAACCCCCGCTCTTTTCAAAACCTCCTACGGAAAAAACTGGCTGATGTTTACGGCGCTGCTTATCGTTCAGATTAGCTGGGGTGCTTTTATGGCCGGGTTAAAGGCGGGTCATGTTTCCAACAGCTGGCCGCTGATGTTCGGCTATTGGATACCGCCCAACATGTTCAGCGGCTTTGACGGATTTTGGAGCCATTTTGTGGCCAACAGCGTCACCGTACACTTTATCCACCGCTGGCTGGCCTTTTTGGTGCTGGCCGCGGCAATCGCCCTGTTCCGGGCCATGCACCGCCTGTCCGCGCCGGAGATCCCCATCAAACGGGGCACGACGGTTTTACTGCTGTTGACGGCCACCCAACTGACCCTGGGCATCCTGGTCATACTGTTTGATGTGCAGCTCAGCCTGGCATTGATCCATCAGGGGCTGGGCGCCTGGATATTCTTTATGACGATTTTTCTACTGCATCGCATGGCGGCCACACAGGTGGGCGCGGGGCACGCCTCGCCGCTTGAACTGAAGGAAAAATAGGGCATGGAACCAATAAAGGGCATACGCACCCTTATCTTCGACGCCGACGATACGCTTTGGAAAAATAACTTTTATTTTGTGGAAGCCACCGAGGCTTTTATTGCCATGTGGGTTGCGGCAGGCATGGAAGAATCCGCCGCCCGGCAGGCCTTTTTAGAGTTTGAAAAGAAAGCGGTACGGGAAAGAGGCTATGGCAGTGAAAATTTTCTGTACATTTTACAGGGCCTCTGGGAACGGCTTTCCCCCCGTTACCCGGCCCCGCCACAGACCATGGAGCAGATCATTGAACGCTTTAAGGAACACCGTAGCAACGGGCCGGTGCTATTTGAGGGGGTGAAAGAGACCATGACAGAACTTGCCCGCCGTTATGCTTTGTATGTGCTTACCAAGGGACGGTACGACGAGCAAAAAGGCAAAATCATCCGCGCCGGAATCGACAAGCTGGTGCGGGATTATTTTATAGTGCCGGAAAAGGATATCACTGTCTACCGGGAGCTTTTGGCAAGCCACAACTGGTCGTCGGAGCAGGTGTGTATGGTGGGTAATAGTCCGAAATCCGATATCAACCCGGCCCTGGCCTGTGGCATGCATGCCGTATACATTCCCTATGAACACACCTGGCACCTCGATCATGATGCTGTCAGCGATCCGCATCATCCGCGTCTGCGTACCCTTAAAACCTTCCGGGAACTGACCGGGATACTTTGACGGATGGTTGTGCGAGTCCTTATCTCACTCAAAGGCACGGAGACACTAAGTTCCTGTCATTTTATTTTTCCGGCTGTCGTGGAAATTCAACAGTAAATATTTCTTTGTGGCTTGGCGTGAACAATAAACACCCATAGCCACCGTGGGCCTGGCCAATAAGGTAATAAGGTCCAAGGGAGATTTGGGGTGCTTTTTTGCTACTAAGGTTAGTGAAGGAAAGTAAGGTTGGGTCTGTCCGAAGGCGTTAACCCCCCGATTAAAATCAGGGGGTTAACATTTACCCCTCGAATTTCTTTGTACCCTGGTGGCTTGGTGTGAGAAATAAAATTTACTCAAAGCTGCCTAAGGGAAACCCGCGAATTCATTCGCGGGAGATATGGAAGCCCAATACGCCCGGTAGAATCCGATTCATCGGATTCCGGTTGTGGCAAAGGAAACCTTATTTATATTGGCCCAACCTTAGTAGAAACCGTATAAGAAAACGTAGGCAAGCTTATTCGCTTCCTGTGCGTTTAATCCGACCTCCGCACAAAGGCAAGGAGACACTGAGTTCCTGTCATTTTATTTTTCCGGCGGTCGTGGAAATTCAACAGTAAATATTTCTTTGTGGCTTGGCGTGA
>JALXBH010000279.1 GCA_026991535.1 Calditrichia bacterium
GCACATAAACTAAAATATTATCTTTCTTTTCCCCTGTACATCTTTTTTTTTAACGGTTTTAAAGCTTTTTTAAGACTAAGATAGCTTTATTGTATCCCAAATATCATTATTTGCGCAAAAAAAAGACCGCCCTTTTGAGGCGGCCTTTTACAATAAAAAACCATGCTACAAGCTATCCAGCTCTTCCAGTTTTTGCAAAAGAATCCGGGCAATATCCGGATCGGAAACGCTTGCCGAAAAACTGCTATCCAGCATCTTAATCTTTTCTATGCACTTACTATAATTCACAAGATGATAATAGCTGGCCGCCTGCAGCCAGATCAAATCATCGGCGTTGAAGGAGTTATAGTGCGAAAAGCTGTAGCCAGGATCATTAGCCAGAACAATGTCCGCTCTTTCCACACTTTTACTGTAATTCCCGATCGTCCACAAGGCCAGGCTCCAACCGGCATTGGAATCATCCCGTTGTTCTCCGGCATTCTCCTTAAATTTAGCCTCGGCAAAATTCAGAGAGTCCAGAAAAAGAGCGCTCCAGCCCGCGCCTTCGGTTGCCTCGGCCGAGTTAAGTTTTTCAAAAGTTTCCAGGGCCTTTTCATAGTCGCCCTGTTCAAACTGGCCCCAGGCTTCTTCTATTGTCGGGCCCGTGTCCGAATCAGTGGCATTACCACAGGAAGCGAGGGCCATTGCCACTAAAACCAAAAAAAGACTTTTTATAATTTTCATTTTTTTCTCCTATCAAATTTAGCTTAGCGCACCAGCAACATTTTTTTAGACACACGCACATGGCCTGCCTGCAACGTGTACAGATATAAACCGCTGGCAACCTGAACGCCCCGGTCATTCACCCCTTCCCATCGTACGCTGTAAAAACCGGCCTCCTGGTCACCGCTGACCAACGTAGCGATTTTGCGGCCCAACATATTATATACGGTAAGCGTTACCCGCGAAGCGGAAGGCACCTCATAACGTATGGTTGTTGTCGGGTTAAAGGGATTGGGGAAGTTCTGTGCCAACGTAAAGCCGGCCGGTACCGCCCGCGCCTTCGGGTTATAGAAAACGGCATACTGTCCATAACCGGGCACCGGAGCTTCCACACGTCCGTTACGGCCGCGGCCGCCCACATAACGCCAGTTCTCATCCACATACTGATAAAGACCGATTTTGGCCTCCTCGAACTCATTATACTCGTCGGCAATCCTCTCCATATCTTCGTCATCATAAAAGAGGGGTATAACAAGCCCGGCATTCAAGCGGGCCGTGCCGTCCAGGCTTAATATCTGTCCCAGACGCATCATATCGTCCCCGTTATCTTTCGAAGGTAGGCCGTAAATACCGGGCTCTTCCGTGAAGGAGGCCACAACAAAACCCGCATCGGCAACAATGGAAGGCGATACGGGAAGCGCATCATGTCCTCCGGGCAGGCTTATGCTTTGCGCTCCGCTTTTTGTAAGGGAAGAGATACTGTAGTCCCGCATCAATTCACTGGTAGCCCCGAATTTATTTTTGGCCTTAACCGTTACCCTGAGGTCGCCGGCCTCTTTTAGCTTATAGGGAGCGGCATATACAAAACTGGAGCTGCTGATATAGCTCATAAGATCGTTGGAGACTTCCGTCCCGCCGCTACCCCGGGTCAGCTCATACTTTATTTCCGGAGATACGCCCAGCTTTATGTCACTCACCAGATAAGAACGCAGATTGGATTTAACCACTTCGGCCGCCAGCAGGCCCAGGGCTATCTCCGGGGAGGCCGTTGAGCTGATATTCACCTTTTTGCTGTTTTCACGTACCTTGCCGTCCTTATAGCTCAATAGCCTAATTTTCCGGTTGCCGCTAAGCGTTTCGGGAACAGGCACCGTAAAAAGCGTATCGGTGGTAGCGGAAACCGCGCCCATAACCGCCAGCTTCTCCGTTCCGGCCATAATAACGGTGGAGTCGGAAGCAAAGCGCATTTTCAGGGAAAAGCTTAGGTCGCCGTTGGCATCCTGCTTGATATCGGTAATCAGCGGTGCGTAGGGTTTGTCCAAAGTCAATTCCGGGATGGTGATGGACCATACCCCGCGTCCGTGAGTGGCCACAACAATCTGATCCTCCACCTCTTTTAGCTGCCAGATGGAGGCGGCGGGCAATCCGTAGTCCGCAAAATGCCAACTGGCCCCGCCGTCGGTGGTTTCAAACAGACCGATTTCCGTTCCGGCCCACATCATGTTTGTATCAAAGGGCATTACCAGCAAATCATAAACCGCCACATTGGGAAAGCCGGCCGTGGAGACCCCATTGGAATAGCCGGAGATATCAATCCACGTTTGTCCCAAATCCGTGGTTTTCAGGATTTTGGGCGCACTGTCAAAGGAGAACAGCACATAAGCGGTGGAATCCGATACGGGATCGGTGGCCATGCCGCTGATACGCCCCAGGGTAATACCGGCATAATTATTTACCGGTTGAAAGGCCTCCCCTTCATCAACGGAAACAAATATTCTGCCCGAGGAACTCATACGGTCACCGGCCCAGACAATATTTGAGTTTGCTTTGGATACCTTGACATTTGAGAAGCTGCCTCCGGCTGTCCAGGCTTCATTATCGATTACTTTTGTTTGCCAGGTTTTACCAAAATCCGTGGATTTGTAAACACCCCGTGATGAAACGGCAAACAGCAGATCCGGTTTTATTTGGGAGCCTGTTATTTTTGTGATAAAGGGGTCCGTGTTGGATGAGCCGCTGCGGGATACGCTCCAGTTTTTGCCGCCGTCCACCGACCGTTCAAGATTACCATATTGCCAGCTTCCGATCAGTTTTTGCGGATCGTTAAAATGCCAAACCACATTAAAACCGTCGGCATTTACCGAGAACTGGCCATAATTCCACTCGGAGCTGCTGTCCGGATTCTCATTGGAATACCAGGTGCCGTTATCCTGGGCCCCGGCCAAATATACATTGGCACCCGGCTTTTTGTCCGCGCCGTAATACTGGGTAGAGTTTATCCCGTATGATCTTACCCAGCGCGCATCCAGAGTGGTGGCATAGGCCACGCCGCCGTCATTGGCATTGATCAGCCCATAGCTGCCGTCCGCGTTTTTAAAGGCCTTCAGGTTGTGATGATCCACATGCGCCCCGTGGGCCTGCGAAAAACTCTCCGCCAACCGGGTAACCGAGGAGTTGACCACCTCGCCATACAATATTTGCAGATTGGCCTCCGAGGCCGGCAGGTTATCATTGTTAAAAGGGGTGGAACCGGGAGACACCGGCCAGTAAAAATAAAGCAGTTTATCCAGATGGCCGCCATTTCGGGCGATGTTCTCGTTGGGATTTTGCGCGTCATAGGTATAACCGCTGATAAAAACATATTGCCGGGTTTCCAGATCGTTGGAATAGTTGAATACGCTGTCACGATCCTGATCGCGGAAAGAGACCATCAATTGGCGGTTGTTGGTTATATCCCAGGCTTCAAAAGGTATATCAACATAGTCGGTATAGGCGTACTGATCCGTCGGCACGCCGGAGGTGGAACCTTCCGGCACGGTAAAGCGGTGTGCCTTTTGCCCCTTTCCCGGTCCAAAGCGCAGTTCCACGGAAACAAAATCGGAATCGGCCAGGTTGGGCGCGTTCTCATCCTTCCCGTCCGAATAATAAAATCCGTTAAAGTTTTTATTGCTGAAGTTAATGGTGTTTAAAAACTCCGTGGTATTGTTGCGCACAATATCATAAACCTTTGTTTCGCGGGTTACCACCAGCGCCGTATCGGTAAGATTAATGGTATAGACCTGCACACCGCCTACATAAAGCTTGAACTTATTTTGCGGATCCACCATAATGGTGTTGTCATACCAGCCCTGCCCGTTCAGCCAGTTCGGGTCGTTGCCACTGTCCTTAGCCTTGGCCCAGGTGTTTCCGGCGTCAAAACTTACGTATAACACGGAATTGCTGCTGCCCCCTTCGGCCGCGGCGTATACCAGGTTGGTGTCCTGCTCCGTCATGGCCAGTTCCAGCCGGCCGCCGAGGTCGGAAAGGGATCCGGAAACCAGATTCCAGGTTTCACCGGCATTAACGGACTTAATTATGCCCACCCCGTTGACCGAGGCAAACTGCGTATTAAAATTGAGCGGATTGGCTATCAGGTGCTGTATACGGGCATTGGTTCCATGCGCATACTTTTGTTCCCAACTCATGCCGCCATCTACCGACTTCATAATAACGGAGCGGTAATCCGAGGTATAGATGCCGCCATTGGAGCAGGCCAGAACGACGTCGGCGTCATCGGGGTCCACAATCACCCGGTTAATATTAACAAACTGAGGGTTTTCCGTTGTGGAAGGCAACAGTTTCCAGGACTCCCCGCCATCGGTGGATTTAAGAATTCCGTTGCCATTGATTTGGTCGGTATTAAAAAAACCTTCACCCGTACCGGCGTAAATGATATCCGGGTTTGAGGCGGGCTGGGCAAAATAGGAGATAGCCAGCAGGGGCAGGTTTTCCGTTTTGGCCTGCCAGGTTTGTCCGCCATCCGTGGTTTTCCAGATGCCGCCGCCAACCGTACCGGCCAGCCAGGTATTATTTGAGGGGTCGCCCGCGTCCACGAGCAACCCGCGGGTTCGCCCGGGCACATTACTGGGGCCGCGTTCCACAAAGGTCATTTCAGAGGAAACGCTTTTTAATAAGGCGCGCGGATTTTCCTGTTTTTCCTGAAGGGCCTTATCCAGGGCGCGAAGGCGATAATTCAATCCGTAACCCGGGTTCTCTTCTCCCTCGCGGGTACGGATATCATGATAAAATTTTGCAAACATATCCGGCCTGTTGGTTTTAATTTTACCGGCACGCAGCTTTTCCAGCTTTTGAATATGGTTTTGCAAAACCGCCCATTCCGCCGTGCCGCGTGGTGTGTTTTGCAGCTCCGCTTGCAGCATGGCAATCTGCCCGGAATAGTCATTGCCTGTTAGGGCCTGTTTTTCGTTCCCTCCGTAAGGCAGCAGGTAGCTGCCCGCAAAGCCCAGAACAATCACTAGTGAAAGATAAAGCGCCTTTCGCAACATTATTCCCCCTTCTCTTTTTTTATTCATGTTTTATCTCTAATCGTTAAACGTTTTTTATTTTTATTTAATCCCCGGAAAAACCTTTAGCGTCCAATCCGGCCCGGCCAATATCCGGCTTTTGTTTTGATAAGACAAAAGCATGCGCAAACTGTATTATAAAGTCATTATAAATTCTGGCATAAGTATGTATCATTAGCGCCCATCAGAATCGTAAGCCCTGTTTATTACTTTAATACGATCAGCTTTTTAAAAACCGCTTTCGCCCCGGTGGCCACACGCAACACATAAAAACCCGAGGCCACCGCGCCGCCCCTGTCGTTCCGCCCGTCCCAGAGAAACAGGCCCCGTCCCTGGGGGTCTTCTTCCTCGTGAACCCGTTCGCCCAGCACATTAAAAACGGAAAAGGTGACCCTGCCGCTGCCGGAAGCGTCATATTCCACCGTCAGGACGTTACCCGCGGGCGTAAAAGGCCTGGGATAAACATTGACATTGTCAATCTCTATAGTCTCCGTTTTTTTCCCGGAATAGGGCGCGGCTACTTCCAGCTTTATCATCCATATGCCATCCAGGGAGCCGCTGCCGGTTTTAAAATTTTTCAGGGGTAAAAAGGAGGATGTGGCATTTTGACGCAGGTAGGAACGTCCGCTGTAGTTTTTTTCAATGGCATCGGACGTTTCATAGCCCATGGTACCCTGCTCCGGATAATAAATTCCCACATCCATAAAATCATCTTTCATCCGCAACTGCTTAATCACTTCCACATTGGCCTTGGTCCAGCCGCCACGCAACGGATTTTCCAAAGTAACCTTTTTATAGCCGGGACGTCCGCCCAGGGCCAGCGGCTGGTTGTATATCTGTACCTCCACCCGGTCACTGCTTTTATAATTATAAAAGGATACGCTTTTTATAAAAGATGAATCCCGGGGCGCCAGGTAGTGGATGGCATTTGTCGCTCCGTCTGAACCGATCACAAAGGTTGGCTCGTCCGACCCGTATTCCAGTGTGATCAGATCATACTTTTGCTTTCCCTGAACATCCAGGGAAACAACATCGCCCTGAGCGGACAAATTCAAAAACCCAAATTCCAGGCTGAAAATATCGCCGGCTAAATCCGCCTGGTAAAAGGGAAACAGGGGCGTTCCCAGCCATTGCCTGCCCGATGAGCCGAAGGCATTATAGTACACGGGATCCGTAAAGGAGCTCGCCTGTTCGACGATCAGGGAATCGCCGTTGGTCAACTCCACCAGGTGCAAGGCATAGGCCGGCACGGGCCAGGACTTTGTTAAGGGATATTCCGCGACACTCTCGGCCGGCGAGGCCCGCAGATACTGCAAGGCGGACCACTCAAAGCTGTATTCCGGCGTAGTGACAGGATCATTGCTCATCAAAGTTTTAAAAAAGATTTCCAGCGCGCCCACAAATGGAATACCGTTTTGGGCCACAAGAACCTTGTTTACCCCAAAGGCGCCGTGGCTGCCCTCCCGCGTTATGGCCCGGATGGTGTTTATACCATAGCGTTCATATAAAAAATAACTCCAAAGCGCCACGCGTGAATAATGCGGCAGGGGGTCATCGTCATTCCAGTCCGTCATAGAAAGGTCGCTGTTATTTAAATATCTTTCCGGACTGCGTAATCCGTAGCCGCACAGATAACTGGCCAGCTCGGACAATCCTTCGTTTACCCAGCTTTCCTCGCCCGCATCGTAATTGTAGTGAATCAGGTGCTGATACTCATGCGCCACCGTGCCCAGTACCGCTTCCGGCTTATACACGGGGTCGCGCTTATCGTTGTATATTCCGGGATAGGTATCTATATACAGTATATCGGCCTGGTTGGAACCGGGTTGGGCGGTTTGATCATAGGAAAAGAAAAAACCGCCCACAAAATTGCCGCTGCCGTCATAACCATCCTGAATGTCATTCAGTAAAAAGTGTACCCGCCCGCTGCCGTCTATATTGGGCGGCTGCCCAAAGGCCCACTCATTGATGGATACGATGCCCATGTCGGGATCCACACTTCCCTGCGGCGTGGAATACAATAAATCCGCCAACACATCGTCCACCACCTGTTGGGTAACATGGTTGTTATCCCATTCGCTGTCCTGCACCCAAATACGGACATCTCCATCCTTGCCGCGCAGGGTGGCCTTAACATCATCAAAAAAAGGCGAATCTTCCGATTTTTCAATATTGTAAACCTTAAAAGTGTGGCTGTCGCCGGGATTGTCGGGTATTGCCGCCGTTTTGGAAAACATTTGGCTGAAAGCGGCGGGATTGCTTTCCCTAAGCGTAGTCATGCGTTTTTGCATTTCGGAAATATCGGGCAAAAGAGGCGTGCCTGAGATGCGGGGTTCATCCATAAAAGACTGTGCTAAAACAAAAACCGGTAAAAACAGAATAAAAAGATATCGGTACAATTAAAAAGCCCCGGAGGTAATATTATTGTGTAATGTCAGGATAAACCTGCGCCAGCTTGTTCAGCTCGTCATCGGTAAGGAAGTCAAACTCGATCCCCACATGCCGGGTTCCCTGTTCAAAGGGTTTCACATTACGTATGTGGCCAACGGTCTTAACCAGATCGTCACCCACGGCCACAACAACTTCCACCTTCAGCCCCACTTCCATGTCATGATCGCTGCGAATACCAATGCCGGTGCGGCTGATATCCAGTGTCAGCGCCATGCCCTCTTCAAAAACACGATCCTCGGCGTCGTACAACCGGTAGGATACAAAGTTTTGCGACCCGATGCGCTTAGACTCACGTCCTTCGAATTCCATCTCACATTCTCCCTGTTTTTCCCAAAAAAAGCTTTGTCGGATGGTGCTCGTCCCGGAACCTCCATCCCCTGTTCCAAAGAATCAGCCCAGAATGGCGTTAAGTTCCCGGTGCCAGTCCGGCCGTTGTTCCGGCCAGCGTTCCAGCTCGCGTTTTATCAGCCGGATTTTTGCCTCGGGCTCTAACTTGCGGTTCAGATAAAAGTAGTAATTATCGTGGTAGCGAACGAGTCCGCCTTTAAAGTTACCACGGTCAGATTTAACCGGAATATCATTATTTTCAAGTAGGGCAATCAATTTCTGGAGCTTTTGTTCCTGCGTCATACCTTATCCGTTTATTAAACGAGGGGATATAATATCCCTAACAATAGTTTTCAACGCAAATCAGAGATATTGAGTTAAGTCCTTGATCTTAAGTTTATCGACTATTTCCTTTACCCGCTGTGAGCTTTGTCGCTTACAGAGCAAAATCGTATCTTCCGTTTCCACCAGAATCATATCCTCAACATCGATGGCGGCCACCAGTTTACCACTGGAGGTATAGAAGAAGTTATTCCTGGAATCCAGGGTCATCGGGATGGCCTGCATATGGGCATTCTCATCCTTGGTTTTAGGAGAGATATTGTATACCGCCTCCCAGGAACCGAGGTCGTTCCAGTTAAATTCCGATTCAATCACGCGCACGTCGGCCGCGTTCTCCATAATGCCGTAATCGATGGACTCCGGGCGTATGGAACTGTACATATGTTCAATAGCCGCGGCCATGGCCGGGCCGTCCACGGCGCTCTCCACGGCGGGCAGCATCTCATACATATCGGTCATCTGCCGCTGGAACTCGTTCATAATCGAACGGATATTCCAGACAAAGATACCGCTGTTCCAGTAAAAGTCACCGCTTTCCAGAAAGCGGGCCGCCGTTTCCATATTGGGTTTTTCGGCAAAGGTTTTTACCTTGTAGATGGGAAAGCGTGAAACACAACAAGGCGCCTCTTCCCGCTGGATATAGCCGTAGCCGGTTTCGGGATAGGCCGGCTTGATGCCCAGGGTCATCAACACATCCCGTTCGCGGGCATGTTCCACCGCGCCGCGTATAATCTCGCGGAACGCTTCGTCGTCACCTATCAGATGATCGGCGGGCAGAATGACCGACACCGCTCCGTCGCCGCCGCTGCGCTTACGGATAATGGCCGAGGCCAGGGCAATGCAGGGGGCGGTGTTACGCCCGAAAGGCTCGGCAATGATATTTTTCTCCGGAAGGTCCGGCAGTTGTTCCGCCACCTTTTGCGCCAGATGAGCGCCGGTAATGATTAAGATTTTATCCTTGTCCGTCAGCGGGGCCACCCTGTCGAAGGTTTCCTGCAACATGGTTTTTTCGCCGGCAATCTTTAAAAGTTGTTTTGGCGTTTCAAAACGGCTGAGTGGCCAAAAACGGGTACCGGCTCCGCCGGCCATTAAAACAATATACATAATGTCCCCGAGTAAATATTTTAAATGAGTATCTGTCCCTGAAAAACAATCCTGGCCGGGCCCCGTAACCAAAACTTCCGCTCGTGGATTTCAAAGCGAAACGGGCCGCCCGGCATGTCAATATCGACATGCGTGGCGGATGGTTCAATCATTTTTATAAAAATAAGGCCCACCGCCGCCACTCCCGTTCCGCAGGAAAGGGTCTCTTTTTCCACGCCACGTTCATATGTACGCATGGAAACTCCTTTTGGCCCGGGGGAAAAAACATCCACATTCGTCCCCCCGGGCGCAAAAAAATCATGATAACGCAGGTACGCGCCCCATCTGGCCAGATCAAATCCGGCAACGTCTGCCTCCAGCCATAAAACTACATGTGGCACGCCCGTGTTAAGCGAAAAAACCTTTTTAATCCCGGCCGGAAGAGAAAATTGAGCGGCGTCGTGTTCACGGATATCCGTGGCGGAAAGAATCTGCACGCTGACCTCCTCCGACGTTACCCGGCCCCTGTGAAGCCCGTCATCCGCTTTAAAGAGCAGCTCCCCGCGCCGGCGCGTCCATTGCAGTTCGCGGGCCAACCGCAAAGCGCACCGCGCTCCGTTGGCGCACATCTCCCCCCGGCTGCCATCCATGTTGTAATAGTGGAAGATAAAATCCGCATCTTCGGCCTTTTCCAAAACGATAAGACCATCGGCGCCAATACCAAAATGGCGATCGCACAAGGCGCGGATTTTTTTTCCCTCCACAGGCGGGGGCATGTCCGGCGCGATAACGACAATAAAATCATTCCCGTTGGCCTGCATTTTATAAAAACTAATCTTTTTCATACGCGCTTGCTGCTTTTTACGGCAGGGGGATAATAATTCCAGATTTTTCCCAGCGCTTGCGGATAGAAACCGTGTCCGCGCTCATATGGAAGGTTTCGCTGAAACGAAAGGGCTTAATGGAACCTGGAGAATAGACGCCGTTGCTGTCGCTGTCGGCAAAGGCGGCAAGCCTGTACCGTCCCTCTTCCAGAAAGAGAAATTCAAATTCCTTTCCCCCAAGGCTTTGAACCCGTTTTTCCTTTTTTCCATCCAGACGGGTGATGCTTACCACATAAGGCGGAGGTAGGGCGGTAGTAATCCGCCCACTCAGGGAGCCGAAATTATCCGGGGAATTGACCTTAAATACCGTTTGCGTGGCACTGTCCTTTAAAGTCCGTCCAAAGGCGTCCCGCAACAGTGTGCTGTCCAGAGTCAACACATAGCTGCTGTCACCAAGCAAGGGCGCGGACGGAGTAAGCGTCAGCTTATCCGGAGAGTCATGGCGGGCCTGAAAAGAAACGGAATCACCGTTCTGCCGCAAAACAACGGCCTGTTTTAAATGGCGCAGGCTTTCCGCCGACAAGGGCAGGCTAAATTCGAGATAGAGATTCGTCAGGGGGTGTACCGCCCGGGCGCTATCCGCGGGGAAACGTTTTTTTATTCTAAAAGATTGTTTTAACGTACGTCGGGAGGCGCTAAACCGGAAAGAGGTGTCGGCGGTATAGCGGGCCAGGGAATCCCTAAGTGGAGCGATGCGGGCCACATAGCGGGCGCCGCTGTCCTGCGGCGCCGTGTGTAAGATCAGGGCGTTTTGCGCGCGGCTCCACTGAAACAAAGCCAGCTTTTGCGAGGAAGCGCTATCCCTTATCGATAGGGTTGCCAGAGAATCGGGGAAAAGCGTTCTGTTGGAGTTAAGGCTAACCTGCCGCTTGTTTATGGCCCGCACGGAAAGGATGGCCGGAGGGTTTGTATCCTGAATGGCGGGACGCATGCTTACAAAATCGGCCATTCGGCCTTCCCGTACGGGAATGTCTTTTTGGGCCAGGGCTATTTTTTCCCGAGGCAGATCGGCAAGCAGATTGTTGTTGGCGTCGTTAACGGCCAGAACACGGTAGAGCCCCTCTTTAAGGTTCGTCAGGCGGAAGTTGCCCTTTTTACCGGTTTTGGTGATGTAAAGAGCGGTATCCCTGTAAAAATGAGGGTTTTGGGAAAGGCTGTCCAAAAGATAAGCCATCACGGTATAATTTTTTTTGGGCTTCAGACCATGAACCCGACCTGAAATTTCTCCGTGATCAATATGATCGCCACTGGAAAAAGCCAGGGTATAGGCCTGTTCCAGGCCATTACCCCTTAAATCCTTAAGTCCGGTGCCCAGGGTAAGCACGTAGGTCACAT
>JALXBH010000280.1 GCA_026991535.1 Calditrichia bacterium
CCTATGCGGCCTTGTTGGGCGCCTATCGGGTGCAAAAGGCTCTCGGGCGGGCCGCCATAGGCGGTAAGGACAGCATGTCCGGTAGTTTTAAGGATCTGCATGTTCCGCCGACCCTGGTCTCTTTTGCTCTGGCCCCGGTTAAAGCCTCCCATGTAATTAGCAATCACCTAAAAAAAGCAGACCATCTGTTGGTAAGATTCACCGTGCCTATGGATGACGGATATGTACCCGCCCTGGATGTTGCCAGAGAAGGCTATAAAATCATTTATGAGCTAATCCGTAAAAACAAAATTTATGCCGCTCAGGCAATTGGAACCGGTGGGTGTGGAGCCGCTCTGGCAAAAATGGCCTTCGGACAAGAAATTGGGTTTGAGTTAAAAGATACGGATACTACCTTTTTTCCATATTATGGCGGCCTTATTTTAGAGGTGGATGAGTCGACCTATAACGAGATGAAAGAAAAGGGAGTATCCTTTGAGCTATTAGGGAAAACGGTGAAAGAGGCCGTGGTAAAATCAGGTTCCATGACCATGGAACTACAACATTTGCGCCAGGCTTTTGAAGAACCGCTGGAAAACGTATTCCCAACCCTCCATGACGGAGACGAAAGCAAGGTTCTCGAAGTAAAAAATGTGTCGGGACGTTTGCGCAGCTACCATACGATAGCCAGACCCAAGGTATTTATTCCCGTATTTCCCGGTACGAATTGTGAGTATGATTCCGCCGCTGCCTGGGAAAAGGCCGGAGCCCGGACCGAAATATTTGTTTTTAGAAACAAAAACGCGGCCATGTTACAAAACTCCTTAAAAAGCATGGCGGAAAAGATAAAAGACAGTCAGATTATTATGATTCCCGGAGGTTTTAGCGCGGGAGACGAGCCTGACGGTTCGGGAAAATTCATAGCGGCAGCTTTCAGAAATCCTTTTATTTCCGATGCTGTTCGTGAAATGCTTGATATAAACGACGGGCTGATACTGGGCGTCTGTAATGGTTTTCAGGCACTGGTTCGCCTGGGGCTTCTGCCATATGGTACCATTATGGATCGCCTGCCCGCGGGTGCGCCTACCCTGACCTTTAATCTTTTAAAAAGGCATCATTCCGCATATGTACACACACGGATAGTGTCGTCCCTTTCGCCATGGACACAGTTGTTAAGCATGGACGAAGATTATGTTATTCCCGTCTCGAACGGGGAAGGGCGCTTTTATGCTCCGGAGGAAACTATAAGAGAACTGGCGGGGAATGGACAAATTATAAGTCGCTATGGCACTCCTGACGGCAGATATGCCTGTGATGCCCAAAATAACCCTTCCGGTTCCATATATGCCATAGAAGGAATATGCAGCCCTGATGGTAAAGTATTTGGCAAAATGGGGCATTCGGAAAGAACAGGGGCCTTTGTGGCCTGTAATGTCCCCGGAAATCATAACCAGGAAATATTTAAATCCGGTGTACATTTCTTTAAGTAAAGTACAGGAGCAGATTATTGTAAAAAGCCTGCCGGCGGGGAAGGCATGACATGTTGTAAAAAAAAAGCCCCAACCGAAAGGCCGGGGCTTTTGTGCTTCAGTTAACTAAGGAAACTAAGGCATAATACTTTGTGCTTTAGATACAAGCTCAGCCACGCTGAAAGTCAATTCCTGCACGGCAACACCATTATATTTCAGGGAACCTTTCACGGTATCACTGCCATCAGCGGTTAAATCCGCCGTCCAGGGCAGCATTTCAAAGTGAAGATCGCCAAACATGGTCACGGTGCTTCCATCCATGCTCATCAATAATTCGTCAACGCTCATAATAACATTGGTTTCGAAACGAACCAGAGTGTTGTTAAATTGGCCGGTTTTATCGGTATAGTAACCATCCCAGATGGTATGATACTCCGCGTCACCGGAAAAGAAGTAACCGTCCTGGGTTACGATGGCAATGGCTGGGTCTTCTTCCGTAGCCATATTGTGATTCCAGGAAGTACCGGTAGGCTCATCATTTACATAACCCCATTTACCACTGGTATTGTAATAAAAGTAGATACCTACGGCATATTTAGCTTTTTTTACAATATTTCCCTGGGCATCGATATGCTGTTGCCCACGCTTGTAATGACCGGCAAAGGCTTCCGGATATGCGGGATTGTTAAGGTCGTCTTCCCAGGTATGCCACATGGTCTCAGGGTTCCAACGGTAAACCTTATCACCGCTCACTTTTCCCAGAGCTGTTTCGTCAAGTGCGATTAATTCCTGATGATCCAAAATAACACGGCTTTGCATATTGATGGCAATCGCGGCTACATTTTCCGCTTCGCTGCTAATTACTTCCTGTGTGGGATCGATGGAAATCGGTTCGATTTTGGCTTTATTGGCATCGGCGGCATTTTCACAGCTCGTTAATACGAGCGCGCCAAGCACAAATCCGGATAAAAGTACCTTCTTGGTATTCATAATGCTCTCCTTAGTTGATAAATAGTTACCCTAATTAACTGATGATTCAAAATAGTGAAAAAAAAATTTAGCTATGTGAAAGTTGTCATCAGTAAAATAGTAAAAAGGCCGATAATAGTCGAAAGTGGTAAAAAACATATATTTTATGTCCCTGCAACTTCTTTCTGAGGTTTATTCTTGCGGTAATGTGCGGGAATTCGTGATTTGGGTAACACCACTTCATGGGGTGAGATAACCGCTTTTTCTCCTATCTGTACATCGCCCATAACAGTGCATTTTAAACCGAGTGTGGCGCCTTTTTCAATTTTTACCGGTGCGATGACCAGATATCCCTTGGCGGCATAATGACAAATTATATGTGCCGATCCTCCGATGGTTACTTTGTCACCTAACTCAATGAGAGCCGCGTCGGAGATATTGGTTGTGTTTATTTGTACCCCCTTGCCTATTTTCATGCCCATCATTTTATAAAACAAAATATTGACAGGGGTAGGCGTTACAAACTCCAGAAAGGTGTAGCGTACCAGATAGAGCAGGGCATTATGAACATACCAGGGTACGCTCTCCCAGGAATAGTAAGGACCACGGAAAGGTTTAAGCCTGAAGGGGAGTATGAAATTGAAAAAAGGTGTAACAAAAATTACCGTAAAACCATACATAAAGTATCCAGAGACAATGGCCACTCCCAGTGAAAGATTCGCCAGGAGAGGAGACCAGGTCGACGTGTATTCACGGACAAAATTAAAAAAATAGACTCCGGGCGTCAGTGATATTCCAATGATAACTATGGCTAAGAGATAAATGGGAATCAGGGCCGCCATAAATGTAACTGTCATAAAGCGGCGAAGCATTCTTTCAAACAGGCCTTTGAACCCGGTATGGGATGATGATTTAGAGTCAATATCTATTTTATGGTTGTTATTGTGGTTCATTAATCCCTCATTATTCCTGAAAATTCTGTAACTTAAGCATAAAATATTTCACGTTCGTGTTTAATTACACATCTGACAAGTAAAAAGATGATAGTACTCCTTATTGCCCATAGAGCGGAATTTCGCTGCTTTTTTAATAAAATGACCTTTAGCAAGGAGTCTTTTGGCTATCTCTCCGGCGACACATGCCTTATCCAAACCGGTAGTAAAGATAAACTTATTCGACATATTTTGCCCGGAATAAAAAAGCTGAGCAAGGAATTTAAAGATATTCGGTTGCTTAACCTGGGCTTTGCCGCTGTTTTAAACCGCGCTCTACCTATCGGTACGGTTGTGGAAGCCGGTTTGTGTTACTCGCCGTACACGGAAGAAGAGATACACCTGCAAAAAAGCGGATTGACCATACAAAGTGTGGGTTGCATGACTATTCGGGAAGCAGAAAAACATTTTCATTTTTCTCAAAAAAAATCTTATATAAATATTGTAGATATGGAATTGTTTTTTTTAGCTGAAGAGGCACGCAGGTTGTCACTTCCGCTTACTTCCATAAAAGTTGTCAGCGACTATTATGAAGAACGGGTTCCGGCAGGGCGTTTAATAGAAACAGCGCCTCCACTATGTCATAAACTGTATGAAAGCTACATATCCTATAAGGAGAAAGGTAATGATCTGGTTTAGAGAATACTCCCTGAAAGAAATAAACGCTTTTTCAAAAAAGACTTTGCTGTCCCATCTAAATATCATATTTACGGAAATTACGGAAACATCGCTTACCGCTTCCATGCCCGTGGATGAAAGAACAAGACAGCCGGCGGGTATTTTGCATGGCGGAGCCTCGCTGGCCCTGGCCGAATCGGTGGCCAGCGTGGCCAGTTATCTGTCTTTAAACCCAAAGGAATATTACACGGTCGGTTTGGAAATAAATGCTAATCATATCCGTTCCAAGACAGAGGGTTATGTGTTGGGTAAGGCCGCGCCCGTGCATATCGGAAGGTCCTCACAGGTTTGGAATATCGATATCACGGATGAAAAGGGCCGGCTTATCTGTAAATCCCGCATTACTATGATGGTGCTAAAAAAAACTAAAAATAATTGAGCAGGAACACGAATTCTTCTTTTTATTTCTGTATAATAAAGCCATACATGGATGTTTCCCACCTTTTGGAGGTAAAAATGGCAAAGAATGATATCGTTTCCATAGATGCTTTAAAACAAAAACAGCTGCTTCGTGTCGTAACAAGTTCTTTTTACAAGGAGTTGATTAAGCAGGGAGTCAATAAGAGCGGTATTCTAACGGTAAGCATGGATCTGCTTGATTATGTAACCAAAGGGAACCATAACGGCCATGCCTCACCGGAAAATCTCTATGACTTTGATACAAGCCAAATAGATAATCAATGGCAGGCTAACAAATGCCTCCGCCTGGGAGCAGTTAAAATATGCCCCTTGAAAAAAGAACACATTCCGACAGTTGCGGACTGGCTGAGAGAAAAGGAAATCAATAATACTTTTATTCGTTTTTTCCCCAAAGAAAAAGCGGCTTTAAGCGCCTATCTTCTAAATGAATCACGTGATTATCTTGCGGTGATGTACCAGGACACCTTTGTGGGGATAATCGGCGCGGATGGTTTTGAGCGGCAGTCCCGTAAACTGGAGATGAAAAAATTTATCGGTACCAATCAGTTCCGTAACAAAGGTATCGGTAAACTGGCTACTTTTCTGTTTCTGTTTTATGCCTTTCACATAATTGAAATGAATAAGGTTTTTATCCATTCTCTGGATACCAATATCAACAATATAAATCTTAACAGCCGTTTCGGTTTTGAGCTTGAAGGGCTCTTATACCATGATATTCTTATAGAGGACGAATATCATGATGTCCTGAGAATGAGTCTGTTAAAGTCTAAATGGAACCATAATTTTAATCACGGAGCTGAGGGGAACCATTCTCTTTCCGCCTGAAGATTTAACGGCTTTATTATGTAAAAGGATTCTATTCTTCAGAGTGGAATCCTTTTTTTATGTATAAAAAAAGTCCCCCGGGGATATTCGGGGGACCTTGGGGTTAAGCTAATTTGAGGAGTTAGCTTATTTGAGGAAGATGATAGATTTCGTTTGGGTCATTTCTTTTGTTCTCAGTTGATAAAAGTATAACCCGGAAGCTACCTGATGCCCATTGGCATCCACGCCGTGCCAGGTAAATTGACGTCTACCGGCGGGAAGAACACCGTTATACAGTGTGGCCACTTTTTGTCCGGCTACATTATATATGGTCAGGCTGGCAACTTCAGTTTGAGCCATGTCAACCAAAATCGTGGTAGAGGGGTTAAACGGATTCGGATATGCATTATGCAACTGAGTCGTTTTGGGCGTCAATCCGTCAACCGGATTTTCAATACCCGTGGGGCCAAGGCTAACTTCAACGCCGGTTACATCCAGGCCGCTTTCCTCTGTAACATCCACATCCTGGCCCAGGTCTTCGTGACCCGGAGCGGATACGATAATTTCATAGGAACCATAAGTCTCGATGGGCAGGGTATAGCTGCCATTTTCATCGACAAAGTCAACCTGCTTAACCTTATTCGTTTCCTTATCCCGGAGATAAACATTAACGCCTTCATACGGATTTTCTTCAGCGGCATTAACGCCGGTCTTGTTGAGCACAACCGTGCCACTGATATAGCCAAGAGGCAAGCGACTGGCCGGCATGGGCTTCAGTTCAAAATTGGCATTGCTAATATCGGCGTTGTCAATCTGAATAGGTGTGGCATCTTCCCATGTATCAGCATGATCATACATCTGAGGCTTATAATCGTAACCGGCCCAGCATTGCAAATAAACTGTGCTGCCACTGGGAAAGATGGCGTCGAAGGAATAGTTACCCAGGGAGTCGACCATAACGTAGGTTACGCCTATATTGGTTGCCGTAGTATAGGCCGTTACCTGACCGAAGGGAACGGGGTTGCCCAGGGTATCGGTTACGGTACCACTGATCTTGTAACCGTTGCTGGTATCCAGCGTATCCAGGCCAAAGTCCAGCGTAATAACATCATTGGGGTGGAAAACCACCTTGTCAGCTGTCAGGAATGTTGTTTGATTATCATAGAATTCGGCAAAGAAACCATCGGCGTTGACAAAGGCAATAAGGGAATCCTCGGCAAGCAATGTTTGGGCATTGATGGTATACATGCCCTTTTCATCGGTCACGGCGTCATAGCTGCGCATTGTGTTCTGGGCGGCATTAACGCTGACAACCGTTACATGAGCGCCGGCAATCGCGGCCCCGCTTTGATTGCTGCTGACCATACCTGTAACGGTAAAGGGTGAAACATCGGGATTCGGCAAGGTAAAGTCGATGCCTTGCATATCGCCTTCCACCATAACATGATCGGCCTCGGAAGGTTTGGATTTGCCGTCATAGTATGCGACATAGGTGTAGGGTTCCTCATCGACAAAGAAAAAGGCCGTTATCTGGAAAACATATTCGCCAGGCGCCACATCAAGGGTGTACGTTCCGTCCTGCATATTGACATCGGCGGAAAACGGACGTCCGGCATTTATGGAAAATGCGCCGACTTTAACACTGCTATAACCTTCAAAATTGGCCACAGTGCCCGATACGGAAACCTTTTCAACCAGATTAATGGCGAAAGCGGAAATATCACCGTTGGCCTCAAAGGCAGACCAGTAAGGCAGATATTGATCATTGCCGGGAACATAGATTACATATTTACCGAAGAGCAATCCGCCGTTAAAGGCGCCCTTGTCATCGGACATAAAGTGATAAGATGCCCAACGAACGGGAACCACCGGCGGTGCATAATAGCTTTCTACCTGTTCGAAGTCGGAAAGATCAACGCCATCATCCAGTTTTAGCAGATAGATATCGGTGGACACGGCATTTCCCTGAAAAGCCACGGAACCTGCAAACTGTGCGTCTTGCGGACGGGCTTCCAGGGCGATGTTAACGATGTAGTTATTTGTGCCTTCCGCCGTTACGGACTCACTGAAAGGTTTGTAGGAAAAAGTATCGTAAGCGGTGATGGTGTAGCTGACACCGGGAATAAGGTTATAGCTGTATGTACCATCCTCGGCCGTTTCCTGAGGCAGACCGGGGATATTCAGAGTTGTGTCTGTCGGAGAGAGAAACAGAGTAAAATTAGGAACCGGAACGCTGTCCAGTGTTACCGTCCCCGAAACGGTGGGGAACAATTGCGCCTGCGCGGCACCAAAGAAAAAAAACAGGGTTGCTGCAAAAAGAGGCAACCTTTTGGTAAATATGTTTTTCATATGTACCTCCTGTAGATAGTGGTTACTTTTGTACACGGCACAGTCTTGCAATAGCCGTGCCATAAAAATACAAGTGCTTAGGACGGGAGCAATAAGGGGAAAAGAAGATAGGGAATGAAATAAATGTCAGTTTTTATTATGAAAAAAATGCATAGTAATGAAAAAAATGCATAAGCCTCATCGGAGCCGGAAATTAAGGCTCAGGGAGACACGTTCCTTTGTATTGTTGATGTGCAGCCTGGGCATGGATTCCGCCAGGTCAAAAATATTATACAGACCCCAGGCCACATAGGCGCCTATCAGAAGATTGCGGCTTTTATACATACGGTTATAATCGGCATAGCGCGCCTCAAATTCCCCGGAAAGCGAAGCCGACAGGTAGTTCTTCTCCAGCCGGGCGCTCTGAACGGTGGTGTAGAGCAGCGCTGTTAAAAGAGCGCCGCTTATACCGGTTTTATAGTAGGCTTCCGGTTTAAGACCCACCTGCCAATGCCCGCTGCCGGGCAGAGCCAGAGTCGAAAGAAACAGTCCCGGGCCCGGGGAAGGCCTGCCCATAACCGCGGTTTTGGTGGGGGAACTCTCTTTTTCTGGCTTGGGGTAGCGCGGCCGTTGCTTCTTGACCATCTCAAATAGTTCGATTATTTTGGGCGAAGTGGTTTTGGCATCCATGCTGTAATTACCGTTAATATCCAAAATGCCGTTGATATATCTCCTGGCCCGGGAAGTATCTTGCAGGGCATAGGCGGCATTCAAAAGGTACGTATAAATGGCCAGGGAATCTTTTTGATTGATATAGGATTCCCCAAGATAGTATTCGCCTTTTTTTATCACTTTTTCATAGGCAAATTTTGAAAACTCTCTCTCCAGATCATTCAACGCCTGTTGGCCCGACTGGGCCCTGAGCGAAAACAGGGAAGCGCTTAACAACACGATTGCCAAAAGACGCGTCATAAAAATACTCATTGAATCCCGGCCTTCTTTTCTAAAATTATTCTTCTTTCCACAACGGGGGAGCCGTCCCATTCAAGCTTTTCCGTATAGGTTTTAAAATATCTGTTTTTAATAGTAAGCGATTTGTTGGCCTTAGTCAACAACAAGGGTTTGTTAAGGGGGGTGTCACCTATATAAACACCGTCGATGTAAACCTTGCCCCAGGGTTGAACCTGTATACGCATGGTATAGCACAATGAGTCCAGATGATAGCCCAGTTCCTTAAACTCTCCCGCCTTTAAAAACACGGAATCGCTCCAGGTGGCATAAGCGGGATTTTGAAGTTGAAGCTTATGCCAGCCGGGTTTGAGTTGCAGTGTATCTTTAAGGGGGGTGACGTCTATAAAGTCATAATCGATATAGACCCTTGCCCAGGGAAAGGCGTTTATCCACAGGCGCGCTGGTACATTACCGGGGGGAAGCCCGACCGGGCGCTTGCTTTTATCCGCCCGTTGCGCGGGGGGGGATGATTGCACCTTATCCGGATGCGCAAGAGGAGCCGGCCGGGCGGTGGTATCCTGTTGGCGGCTTATGCCTGAATCGGCCGGTGAAAACGGCTGTACCGGTTCGCGTTGCAACCGCTCCCTAACCATGGAAAACATCACATAAAGCAGTAAGGGGACTAACAGGATGAGCAGTCCGGCAAGAGGATGCATTCTTCTTCTTTCATCCTTTACATCCCCGGAACCATGTGGCACATTCATGTGCCGGCGAAAGGTTTCCATAACCGACTGCAAATCTTCCGGCCGTTTGGACGCCTTTTTTTGCAACATTAGCTGAACCAGCTCCGAAAACCATTCCGGTATTCGTGTATTCGTTTCCGCCAGGGGTGGTTGGCGGTGGCTGATGATTTTAGCAAATATTTCCCCATAGGATGGGGCGTCGAAGGGGGGGGCCGTGAAAAGTGTGTAAAAGATGGTTCCCAGGGCGAAAATGTCCGTCTGCCTGCTTACCGGTAAATTATTCACCTGTTCCGGCGCCATATACAGCGGCGTGCCCACCAGCTTTTGATCCGGAGTATGCTTTTTTATCGCCTCATGCAGGGAAATGCCGAAATCGGTGAGCTTTATTTCTCCTTCCGCGGTAACCAGAATATTCTCGGGCTTCAGATCGCGGTGAATATATCCCTTGTCGTGTATATAGCACACCGCCTGGGCTATCCGCGCGCAAAGGCGGATTCTTTGTTCCATATCCGGTTGCCGCCGGGAAATATAGTGGGTCAGGTTGCCCCCTTCCACATATTCCGCGGCAATAAAAAAGAGATGGTCGTTGGCAAAACCAAAATCATAAATTCGGGTCACGAAGTCGGATTCAAGGGCGGCCACGATGCGGGCTTCTTCCTCAAACCGGGCAATCAACTCCTGGTCGGCGCCATCGTACACCTTTAGGAGTGTTGTCCGCTTCAAAATCTCATGATGGGCGCGGTAAACGGTTATCGGGCCGTTACGGGCGATCTCTTTTATAATCCGGTAGCGATCGATGGTCATTACAGGCCCAGCTCCCTGGCTTTCATTTGCAGCGAACGCAGGGAAATATCCAGACTTTTTGCCGCAAGCGTTTTATTACCGTTAAACTGTTTTATTCTTTGGCGGATAAGTCTGTTTTTGAGCTCTTCCATGGTGCCGTCCATGGTTTCCCCCGCGTCGTCAAGTAATATGTCCTCGTCCCGGATTGTCTCTGCCTCACTGACAATATAGGCCCTTTGCAAAACGTTTTCCAATTGGCGGACATTGCCGGGCCAGTTGTAGACCATGAGTTTTTTTATGGCCCCCGTGGAAAGACGCCGGTTCCCCTCCCCCGATAGTTTTTTCAGGATATGTTCGGCCAGTAGGGGGATATCATCGCGCCTTTCCCGTAGGGGGGGAACAGTCAGGGATATGACATTGAGACGGTAATAGAGGTCTTCCCGGAAACGTCCCTCGGCAATCATTTGTTTTAGGTCCCTGTTGGTGGCGGCGATAATGCGCACATCAATCCTGCGGATCGTGTTTTCGCCAAGCCGCTTAATCTCCTTGTTTTGTAAAACACGCAACAGCTTGCTCTGCAGATCAAAGGAGAGTTCGGAAATTTCATCGAGAAAAAGGGTTCCTCCGTCCACGGCCTCAAAAATACCCATTTTATCCGAGTTCGCGCCGGTAAACGCGCCTTTCTTATATCCGAAAAGTTCGCTTTCCAAAATAGTGGCGGGGAGGTTGCCCACGAATTGTGCCATGTAGGGTTTATTGCGGCGCTTGCTCAAACGATGGATGGCCCGGGCGACAAGGTCCTTGCCCACCCCGTTTTCTCCGAGTATCAATACGGAGGCGTCGGTGGGAGCCACTTTATGTACCAGACGCGTTACCTGTTTTATGGCGGGGGATTCCCCGATAATGTCGGGCAGATTTTCACCGGGCAGGCGGCTTTTTAAAAGAGCATTTTCCCGGCGGATTTCCTTTCCGCTAAGCGCCCGGGCCAGGGTCAGGGAGGCGATAGGTGCGAAAAAGGCCAATAGCTGGCGGGATTCTTCGGTGAATTTTTGTCTGCTGTGTCGGCTGTCGAAATACATAATGCCGTATACCTGATCGTTAATAATCAGGGGAAAGGCCAGAATGGCGTGAATCTGATTGATAACAATGCTTTTACTTTGAGGCGGACTCTCATCCGTGTTGGTATCAAAACTAAGATGGGCGCGGCGTGTTTCCAGTATTTTCCTGAAAACCGTTTGGGAAAAATACTTTGCTTCGTCATGTACAGGCAGGGTGGATTCTATAATGCGTATAT
>JALXBH010000281.1 GCA_026991535.1 Calditrichia bacterium
CTTCAACTCATCGTTTAATTCAATGTTCAGGGCAACAATAAGCTCACGGTCTTTCTGTGCAACCAGTCCTTCCCGGGCCCGGGCAACAATCTCCACATCCTGGGCCTCCAGACGGAAGCTTTCCCCGTTAACATCCACAATCAGCCCGCCATCGGCCAGAAAACGATTGATCTGTCCGGCATCTAAATTTTTTATAATGGCGGAAAGAGGGCCCATTAGTTTGCCGGCACGCTGCCCCAGTTGCTTAAAGTTGGGCCTGGCGGTAAAATTCACCAGTTCCCCGCCCGATGTTGCTGTAACGATCTTTTTAACATTAAGTTCTTCTAAAATTATTTCGCTCATGGCCATAATATTATCGCTGTCGCCTTCTTCGGGAGCGTACACCCGTAATTCGGAGAGAGGTTGGCGCACGCGTATTTGAGCTTCGTTGCGCAAGGCCCGGCCGTTGCTCACAATGCGTTGTGCCAGTTCCATGCGTTTTTCCAGACCGCTATCAATGCCGGCCCGCTGTTGGTCATCCAACCGGGGATAGTCGGCAAAATGCACGCTATCGGCCTCCCGGTTGCCCGTTAAATTGAGGTATATTTCCTCGCTGACAAACGGGGCAATCGGAGCAATAAGCCGTACAACGGTATGCAAAACTTCATAAAGCGTCTGATAAGCGGCCAGTTTATCACTGCCCGCCTCCGATTTCCAGAAACGGCGACGGTTACGGCGTACATACCAGTTGGAGACCTCATCAATCACATAATCCTGAATGGCCCGGGCGGAACGCGTTAAATCATAGTTATCCATATAACCGTTTACCTCCTCCACCAGCGACCAGAGCCGGGATAATATCCAGCGGTCAATCTCGGGGCGCCCGCTGACGGGCACCGCTTCCTGCCTAGGATCAAAATTATCGATATTGGCATACAGCACAAAAAAGGAGTAGGTATTCATCAGGGTGTTGATGAATTTCCGCTGTACTTCGGCTACGCCATCCTCGTCGAATTTTTTAGGTATCCAGGGCGGACTGGCCACCAGGAAGTACCAGCGCAGGGCGTCGGCACCGTACTTATCCATCATATCATTGGGGAAAACCACATTGCCCCTGGATTTGGACATCTTTTGTCCGTTTTTATCCAGAATCAGATCATTGACGATGATGTTTTTAAAGGCCGGTTTATCAAACAAAACCGTGGCTATATTGTGCAGGGTATAGAACCATCCCCGGGTCTGATCCACGCCCTCGGCTATAAAATCGGCCGGAAAGCTTTTTTCAAAGATATCCCTGTTCTCAAAGGGATAGTGCCATTGGGCAAAAGGCATGGAACCGGAATCAAACCACACATCGGCAATCTCCGGCGTACGACGATAGATTTTTCCGTCCTTTTCAAAGACGACACGATCGACGAAAGGACGGTGCAGATCGATCTCCACCTCCGCCTCCTTTAGCGGAACCCTGCGACCATCCTCAAACTCATACAGTCCCTCCTTCAGCTCGGCAATGGAACCGATGGCAAAATGATCGCTGCCGTCCTCGGCCACCCAAATGGGCAAAGGCGAGCCCCAGTAACGGTCACGGGAGAGCGACCACTCTTTAACATCCGCCAGCCAGTTGCCAAAACGCCCGCTGCCGATCTCCGGCGGCTGCCAGTTAATGGTTTTATTCAGTTCCACCATGCGCTCTTTGTATTCCGGCGACTTAATAAACCAGGAAGAGCGGGCATAGTAAATGATCGGATTGTCCGTGCGCCAGCAATGGGGATAGCTGTGCACATAATCATTTGTGGAACGGTATAATTTATCCATTTTCTTTAGCTGATAGATGACATCCTTATCCACGCCCTCTTCCACATGGCCGTCCTGATATTTAAAGGTTTTAACGGGACGGTTGGAAAACTCCCCCACCCCATCGGTAAAGCGGCCGCCGGGGGTCACCGGCTGCACAAAGGGCAGGTTATATTTGCGGGACATCTCATAGTCATCGGCACCAAAAGCGGGGGCCATATGCACAATACCGGAGCCATCCTCCGTGGAAACAAAGTCGGCCGGTAATACCGTCAACGCATTGGGATGTTTGTCCTTTTCCAGATTCAGAAAATCAAATATCTGTTCATAAGCTACGCCGACCAGGTGTTGCCCCTTGAATTTTTTAAGGATAGTTGTTTCTCCATCCAGAGCGGACAGGCGCGCTTCGGCCAGAATCAGGCGATCCTTTTTTTCCACCCTGGCGTCACCCTGTTTTACGGTGCGCTTATTTTCCACCAGCACATAATCCAAATCGCTGCCCACGGCCAGGGCCACATTGCTGATCAAAGTCCAGGGCGTGGTGGTCCAAACCAAAAGCCGGGCATCCTTCAAATCAGGGTCGTCGCTGCGGGTTATTTTCAGTTTTATGTAACAGCTCGGGTCTTTCACATCACGATAGCCCAGGGAAAGCTCATGGGAACTCAACGGCGTTTCGATGGTGGGCGACTGCGGTACAATTTTAAATCCCTTGTAAACCAGCCCCTTGTCATAAATGGTTTTAATGGCCCACCAGACCGATTCCACATAATTATTATGATAGGTCACATAGGGATCATCCAGATCGATCCAATAGCCCATGCGATCGGTCAGTTCGCGCCAACCGTCATCCATTTGGATATGGCGGTCCACCAGTTCGCGGCAGGCTTTGTTAAACTTGTCGATGCCCACCTTTTCTATCTCATTTTTCTGGGTCAGTCCCAGTTGTTTTTCCACGGCAATTTCCACGGGCAGGCCGTGGGTATCCCAACCGGCCTTACGCGGTACATAAAAGCCCTTCATGGTTTTATAGCGACAAACGGCATCCTTAATGGTACGGGCCAGTACATGGTGGATACCGGGCTTGCCGTTGGCCGTGGGCGGGCCCTCAAAAAAGATGTAACGGGGCCGGTTTTCCCTTTTTTTCAGCCCCTGTTTAAAAATATTTTTTTCCTGCCAGCGTTTTAGAATGTTCTCTTCAAGATCAGCCAGCTTTAGCTTTGTTGGTACTTCCTGAAACATTGTTGTTCCGTTGTCCTGTGATTATATGTCGTTGGTTACAATAAGATAAATCAGATGCGGGCTATAAGACCTCGCATCAACGCGGTGAGTTTGGGCTCGGCCTTGGCGGCCGTGGCAATTATTTCATCCAGGCTGACCTCTTTCAGGGCATCCGGATAGCATTCATCGGTAATAACGGAAAAGGCCAGTGTTTTCATATCCATATGATTGGCTACAATGGCTTCCGGCACGGTAGACATGCCCACCACATCCGCCCCGATGGCTCTGAGGAAACGGTATTCGGCGCGGGTTTCCAGGTTGGGCCCCTGAACCGCCACATAGACCCCTTTGCGCAAATTCAATTTTTGCTCCAGGGCCACTTCCTCGGCCAGGGCGATCAGCTCCCGGTCATAGGGCTCGGACATATCGGGGAACCGGGGGCCATACTCATCAAGGTTGGGCCCGATCAGGGGATTATCCCCCAACAGATTGATGTGATCGTCCAGCACCATGATATCTCCACGGTCGAAATGGGGATTTAATACGCCTCCGGCATTGGATACAAACAGTGTGCGTATGCCCAGTTCATACATCACCCGTACCGGCAGGGTGATTTGATGCATGGCATAACCTTCATAATAATGAAAGCGCCCCTGCATGGCCAGCACACTTTTCCCGGCCAGGGTTCCGTATATCAAACGCCCGACATGGCTTTCCACCGTTGAAACGGGAAAATTGGGGATGTCCCCGTAGGAGATCGTTTTTTTTATGTCAATCTCATCGGTCAGGCCGCCCAGGCCGGTTCCTAAAATAATGCCCACACGGGGTGCGCTCTCTGTCTGAGAGCGTATAAAAGCCGTGGCGGCTTTTATATCCGCGCGGTATTTTTCTATGTTAAAACGCATCAGTGTTTCTTTTTCTTCTCTTCTATTTTTTTTAACAATTCCTGTTTTTTTCTTTGCTGCTCTTCCAGCTTGCGCTTCGCTTCCTCAATAGCCTTATCACGTTTGGCCTTGCTTTTTTGATAGCGTTTTTTACGCACGTCAAAGGAGGCGTCCTCATAGTCTACCTCATTGCCCTTCATGCCAAAATATATAGCCGAACCCAGGCCGAAGGCTCCGATACTGATCAACGGATTGAGTTCCACATCGGAAGCGACGAGTGCCACGCCCACGCCTGCTCCGGCGGCGGCACCCAAAACGAAACCCGCGCCGCCATAAAGTAATGTACTGCTCATGCCCTTTTCCGAGGAAATTTCAGCGGCGGGTATGGGATAGCCCTCAAAGTCGTACACTTCCCGCGCCTCGGTCAGGGTTTTTATCTGATCAAAAGGGATGGTCTCCTTATTATGGCTGTCGGCATCCACATAAATCAGTTTATTATCCTCTTTTTTCAAAACAATGCCCTGTTTCCGGCTGCCATCCTTCAAATGTATCACCACCGAAGCCTGGGAGTAGGGGTTATCGGCAATCAGCTCCCTTTTCCCCACGCAGGATGTAAGGCTTAAAACCATGGCAAAGGCAAAAATCAACAACAAACGCATAACAAACTCCTATTTTACAAATTCATCTGAATCCATCGGATCATCAAAAATATCGTTAAATAGATTCTTGCCATGAGTTTTTTCTATCTTTTGTTTATCTTCGGGACTCTCTTTTTTTACCTGTGCTCCCGGCGAGGGTTTAGCGGGCCGGCTTACCGTCGTTCCCGAAGCGGGCTTGTTTCTGGCCGCCGGACGGGCACGGTTTTTAATCTTTTTTATATCGATATCATCGGTTTCCAAAATTTCCAGCAATTCCATCTGCGAAGAGAGCACATGTTTAAGGCGGTTGATAAAGGAGTGCTTCTGGTTGGTCAGATTAACGATCTCTTCACGCATTTTAAGGACCTGTAACCGTGTTTTTTCCAACAACTGAGCTGCCGCCAGTTCCGCTTCCTTTTTGATCAGGCCCGCTTCCTTTTGCGAATTCTCCTTGGAAATCTGCGAACTTTCCTGCACATTTTTCAGGGTGGCCTTTAAGGTTTTCTCCACCTCGCGGTAATTGTTCAGCTCCGTTTCAAAGATCAGATTCTGTTTGCTCAGCTTTTGATTTTCTTCCAGAAGTTGATTGTATTTTTCCGCCACCAGTTCTAAAAAAGTATCCACCTCCACGGTATCGTAACCGCGCATGCTTTTTTTGAATTCCTGGTTCTTTATCTCTATGGGCGTTAATTTCATCAATTCCTCCTGGCGCCAAATATGGCGCTTCCTATACGGACTATGGTGCTGCCCTCGCGAATGGCTATGTCAAAATCGGCCGACATGCCCATGGATAACACATCCATCTTTTTCACCAGGGAATTATTTATTTTTTCAAAAAGACCGTGCAATCCGCCAAAAGCAGCGGCAATGCGTTTCCGGTCATCCGTGTGCGGAGCGATGGTCATCAGCCCCATAAGGCTTAAGCCCGGCAACCCGGAGAGTTCCAGCACCCTTTCTTCGCTTTCTTCCGGTATAAAGCCGTGTTTGGCCTCCTCGCCGCTCATATTAACCTCTGCCAGCACATTTAACCGCAAGCCGTGTTTTCCGGCGTACAGCGAAAGAGCCCGGGCCAGTTCCAGGCTGTCCACGGCGTGAATGAGCACACTGCGCCCGGCCACATACTTGATTTTGTTTTTCTGCAAGGGGCCGATAAAATGCCAACGGATATCCGCGGGCAACAGCGGCGCCTTATCTCTCAGCTCCTGCGGGCGACTTTCGCCAAAAACGCGGCACCCCGCGTCATAAACCTCTTTCACGGCTTCGGGCGGGAACCTCTTACTTACGGCCAGCAAGTCAACCTCCGCCGCCGTTCGCCCGCTTTTTATCGCTATCTCCGCCACTTTTTCCTTCAGGCGCAGATAATTTTGCGCGGCACTGCCCATAAAGCTCAGTTTTTGTAATCCATGTTATCCGGCTGCACCGGCGGCTTTACGGGTATGTTGATTTCACCAAACTGGGCTTCGTACTTGGAAACATTATCCTGCAGGGCGGCCAGCAGCGATTTGGCATGTTGCGGCGCCATGATTATCCGGGAATAGACCTTGGCCTTGGGCCGCCCCGGTACCACACGGATAAAGTCGAACACAAATTCCGCCGGGGAGTGACTGATCAGTACCAGATTACTGTAAATACCCTCGGACTCTTTTTCACCCAGTTCAATGTTTATCTGATTTTCATTTTTTGGCTGCATACTATCCCTAAAATTCTTTATATTTGCGCTCACCGGTATAGAGCTAACTTATTGTTTTTCTTAATTTATTTTAAGCTGAAGAATTTAGAGAATCACCATCACTAAGTCAAGGAAGGTTGACTTTGGCCTTTTATAAAATCCCGCAGGAGAAGATTGAGGAAATCCGTGTTTCGGTGAATCTCGTCCACTATATCTCTCAGTATGTCACCCTGAAAAAAACGGGGCGCAATGTAACCGGCCTGTGCCCTTTTCACCATGAAAAAACCCCCTCCTTTGTGGTTAATCCGGAAAAACAGTTTTACAAATGCTACGGCTGCGGCCGGGGGGGTAATCTGTACACCTTTATTATGGAGTATGAAAAACTCACTTTTCCGGAGGCGGTACGAAAAGCGGCGGACTTTGCCGGCATCATCCTGCCCAAGCCCAAAGCCGTCAGCCCGGACGTGGAAACCCGTCAACAAAAACTGTACGCCGCCAATGAAAAGGCCTGCCGTTTTTTTCAAAAAGAGCTGCAAAAGGAGGTCAACGCCGCCTGGCTGGCCTATTTTACCAGAAGGGACATCGGCGCCGAAACCATACAAAAGTACCGTCTGGGTTATGCCCCGGACAAGTATGAGGCGCTGCCGGATCTTTTTACGGGTGATGAAACGGCCATCGCCGAGGAACTGGGCCTTATCCAAAAACGACGGGATGACAAGGGCTTTTACGGAAAATATCGTCATCGGGTTATCTTCCCCTTTTTCAATACCAGCGGCAAGATCATCGGGTTCGGCGGTCGTAAACTGCGCGAGGAACAGCAGCCCAAATACCTTAACTCTCCCGAGAGCGAGGTGTATAAAAAAGGCGCTTTGCTTTACGGCCTCTACCAGGGGGTGGAAGCCATCCGGGATAAGGGCTTTGTTTTTCTGGTGGAAGGTTATTTTGATCTGCTGCGCCTGGCCGAACACAAGGTTTATAACGTGGTGGCCAGCAGCGGCACGGCGCTGACCGATATGCAGGCGCGTATCCTTAAGCGCTATACCCGCCAGGTCTATATTGCCTATGACGGGGACGCGGCCGGACGTAAGGCCGCGGTGCGCAATGCCCGCATCCTGGAAAACCAGGAGTTGAATGTACACATCCTGCCCATGCCGGCGGGGGAAGACCCGGACAGCCTGGTGCAGCAAAAAGGCGTCGGGGCCCTGACGGAGTTGATCCGCCTTAAAAAACTGCCGGTGGAGTTCCAGCTGGATCAGTTTAAAGAAGCAAACCCCGATGTGACCCTTGAGGAAAAGGACGCCTTTATCAGCGAGTTTTTGCAGGAACTGGCCACCTTCAACAATACGGTAAAGGCCGGACTTTATGTACATCACTTAAGCGAACAGTTACAGATAAGCGAAAGCATGCTGGTATCCGAGCTGAACCGGTTAAGACGAAAACAGTTCAGGCAGCGGCAGATGCGACAAGAGGCGCCCCCAAAAACTGAAACGCCCGCGCCGAAAACCGAAGAGAAACCGGCCGTGCTTCATAATCTTAAACGAGGCGTTTTCCGCGCGGAGCAGGGTTTGATCCGTCTGTTGCTTAACGGCTCCGATGAATTGCGTCAGCATATCTTTTACGAAACCGGCGCCGATCTCTTTTTAAACGACGATTATCAAAATCTGTATCAAATTCTGCTGGAAAAATTCGAGGAGGAGGGCCGCATAGATTCCCATGCCCTGTATGACGAGCTGCGGGATCAACCGGACCTGCAGGCTTTGGTCGCCGGTATGAGCGTGGACACGGATTTGCTGGAACAGCGTTTTGCCGATGACTGCATCTATCAGTTAAAAAAGTGGCAACTGGAGCAGGAGGCGCGGCAGTTGAGCGAGCTTATCCGCCATGAAAAGGATTCCGAAGAGGCGCAAATCCACTACACCTTTGAACTGAACCGGGTGCGCAAATCGATCGCCTCCCTGGAGAAATCCCGCCAAAAGGCTTAAGCCGCCTCCCCTCAGGCCCCCATGGTGTAACTGTCGGCCAGGCCCAGCGCTTCACCCCATATCTGCCTGTAACTGCTCTCGTCATGGGCAGGTCTGCTTATCATCTTTTGCAATAACAGTCGCTGGCCGTTGCCGGTAACGGGGTGGAGGGCCAGTTCCTGGGCATGGCGATTGAAATCACGCACCATGAAATCGAAAATCTGTTCTACCAAAGCGCCGGACGCCCTGTCCAGCGCGGCGCCTTCAAGAATTAGCTGTCCGTATACCACCAGGGTAAACAACTGGCCCAGAACAAAAAGGAAACCGAAATCCCCGGCTTGTTCCTTTGTGGGCCGGGCGGCGGCCAGCATCATCTTAAACATACGGGTCTGCCTTATAAAAATACGCACATTGGCCTGAGCATATTTCTTATAAACATCCCGGTAATCGTGGAAACGGATTTTACTCAGACCGCGCGTTTCGCCCTGTTTGAACAGAAAATCGTCATCATAGGCGCCATCCAGCCGGGGGACGGGCGGGAATTCGGCGGCATTAAAAAAGTAATTTTTCATAAACTTGATGATCAGGGCCATGTTGACATGCACCGTACCCTCCAGCTTGGGCAGGGCGCGGATATCACGGGCGGCCATTTCAAAAAAGGTATCCTTCTCAAAGCCTTTGGCGGCGATCACATCCCACAACAGATTAATCACCTCCTCGCCCTGACTGGTAACCTTCATCTTTTGCACGGGATTAAACAGCAGATAACGCCTGTCCCGCGGTGAGGCGGCGCGCATATAGTCGGCAGCCCGCCGGGCGTAGAGCTTCATGGCACTGAGACGGGCATAGGCTTCGGTAAAGAAGCGTTGGATATGGGGAAAATCGGTCACATAATGATCGAAGAGCCTGCGATGGGCGGCATGGGTGACCGCCTCGTAAAAGGCGTGGGTGCAGATGCCGATGGAGGCCCAGCCCAAATTGTACTTACCGATATTGATGGTATTCAGGGCACTGTCCCAGGCCTCGCGGCCGCGTGACAGGATATCCTTCTCCGCCACCGGATAGTCCTCCAGGCGATACTCAGCCACATAATTTTGGGTATTGACGATGTTTTTTACCAGGATGTAATTTTTGTGGGACGGACGGGCGGCGAAAAAAACATACTCATCCGTGGAAACGATCTTGCCGAAGGTGGAAATGATGGCCCCCTTGTTGGCATTGCCGATGTAGTACTTACTGCCGTTGGCCCGGTAGCCTCCCCCCGGATCGTCGCTGAGCAGCATATCGGTCTGGTAAAGATCGGCGCCATGCTCCTTTTCCGAAAGGCCGAAACCGAAGATGTGCCCTTCTTGCAATAAACGAGCGGTTTCACGGCGGATGGTCGCATTGCCGCTCATCCAGACCGGCCCCAGCCCCAAAAGCGTTACCTGCCAGGGATACCAGTAATTCAGGCCGTAAAATCCGAGTATTTCATTCAACTGACAGTTGCGCCAGGTGTCCCAGCGGGTCCCGCCCTCCCCCAGGCTCTCCGGCGTGAGAAAGGTGGCAAAAAGCTTTTCCCGTTTTACAAAAGCGAGGAAATCATCATACCACACCCGTTCCCGGTCATCTTCCTTGAGCTTTTCCAGGCCCTTTTTTTCAAAAAAGTCGATGGTCTTTAAAAGAAGTTCACGGGATTTTTCATCCAGCGACTCATACTTTTCCCGGGCGGGATTAAATAAAATCATGGATACCCCTTTCCAAAGACGTTGAGCGTTTCAGACATGCGGAGATAAAATGTACGGTAAAATCTTTTATAAGCAACAATACTTAAGCGCTTTACGGGAAAGGAAAAAGGCGCGCTCCCAGGGGGAACACGCCGTAAAAGACAGACCGGGTCGTTAATTATAGTCCGGCAGATAAGAGTACTCTTCGCTGTAGCGCAACATCTGTGTGGTAAAGTCGGTCGGATATTCGATTTTTACGTCAATGATTTCGCCATTTTCCATTACCGGCGTCAAACGGGGCTGAATAAAACCGGAATAGGCCGCCAGGTGCAGGCTTTCAAAACGTTTCAACACCTCCTTATGCAGTTCATGATCCACCTGCACGCCATAGGTTTCCACCAACGTGCGCGCCGCGTCGTAATCGCCCTCGGACTTGATACGTTGTATCTCGCGCAACAATTGTCCGAAAAGTTCACGCAGTTTTTGATAGTCGGTAATCACAAAATAGGTTTTTCCGTCACGCTCGCGCCGTTCGATCACATGATCTTTTTTTCCTTTTTCATATACCCAGGAGGCCACAAGCTGACGGTTGCGCATATGGGCTTCTTCCAGATTTTCGCCCTCTTTTAACCGGCGCAACTGCAACATCAGTCCGTTGCGGATATAGCCGTCATACTGCGCCCTGCCCGGGTTCAGGTTGGGCAATACCCCCATGTCCACCAGCCGTTCATCCATCAAAAAGTAAAGCGCCACCAGATCGGCGCGGGCCTCTTCCAGCGTAGAAGAATAGTTTTTCAGGGTTTCCTTGGGGGTGCCCACGCCGGGATTGATTTTACCGGAAGCATGGCCGATCACCTCGTGCATGTCCGTATGCAGGTTGTCGCCCAGGGTGCCCCACTTGCGTTCCAGCTTCACCTGATCGTCATCCCAGGCAAACTCTTCCAGCACGCCGCTGCTTTTGGAAGCTTCATCATAGGCATTGACGATATTGCCCAGATTAATCGACTTGGAACCGTGGCTGGCCCGTATCCAGTTGGCATTGGGCAGGTTTACGCCGATGGGCGTTGAGGGAGCGGCGTCACCGGCCTCGAAAACGGCGCTGATCACATTGGCGCTGATGCCCTTAACCTCGGCCTTTTTATGAGCCTCCATGATCGGTGAGTTATCCTCAAACCATTGGGCCCGGGAACTGATGGCTTCAATACGCTTTGAAGCGACGGGGTCCTTAAGCTGCACAATGGCCTCATAGGCGCCGCGATAGCCCAGGGCGTCGCCATAGACCTCGATAAAGCCGTGAATCAGATCCACATCGGATTCGGTATCTTCCACCCAGGCGATACTGAAGTCATCAAAGGTTTTCAGATCACCGGTTTTATAATAGTCGATCAGCAGGCTCAGCCAGCGCTGCTGCTTTTCGTTTTGGGCCACATCCCGGGCCTTTTCCAGCCACATAACCACCTTTTCCAGAGCGGAACCGTAAAGACCGCCCACTTTCCAGACCTTCTCGCGGATCACGCCGTTTTCCTTAACCAGGCGGGAGTTTAAGCCGTAGGAAATGGG
>JALXBH010000282.1 GCA_026991535.1 Calditrichia bacterium
ATCTCACCGCCGTTGGACTTAAGACCGTCGGATATAACATGGGCGATATAAACCGTGTCGCCGTTGGAGTTGGTCACCACGCGGCCAAACTTATCCCGTTTAATCAACGCATCCGGATGCGATCCCTTGGGCACTTCGATTTCCGCCGCCACAAAGGGGCCAAACTCATAGCCGTACCCCAGACCTTCCCAAACAATATCCGTTACCCGGTTACCGGGGCTGGATATGGAGCCGAAGTTCCATATTTCCGTGGTAATCTTATTGCCGTTCATGATGGCGCTTTGACGTAGAGAACCGCCGTCCGCCGCCCCAAAACGGGCCTGTTCCCAGGACAGGTAATCCTGAACCTGTTCCCGGGACCACTCTTTTTGTATACCGTGCAGATAGAGACTGTCCCGGTTTACCTTGGCAAATTGCGCCCAAAGGGAGAGGGGTAACAGAACAAACATCGCGATAATCGTTAACTGCTTTCGCATAGTCATTTTTTCTCCTGACCGTTTTTTTAAAATTCAACGCTTACACCAAGGCGCACCTGCCGCGGCGGACTGTAATATTGCGGCCTGATATTGTATTCATCGTAAGTATGCACTCCCGGCTCGCCGTAATGTTTTTTAAAGGATTCGGGTTCGTCGATTTCCCGGGTGGCAAAGGTATAGGTTGCCCGGCCCGTATCGTCAAACACATAGCGCTCGTTAAGGTTGTCAAAAAGGTTGTAAACCTTTAAAAAGAGATTATACTCCAGGTCTCCCAGCTTTAGGCGGTAACTGGCTCTTAAATCCACATATTTTGAGTTCGGTTTTAAATCCGAATTGGGACGGGAGTCATAATTGGATGTAAAAATTCTCGGCGTATAGGGATAACCGCTGGAGAGGCGGCCGATCAGGCCAATCGTCAGGTCTTCCGTAGGGGTCATGGTAATCGAAGCCGAAAGGTTATGTGTTTGATCCCAGTCCAGGGGTATGATCTGCTTTATATTTTCCTGCCCGGAAAGGGAGTTATAGTAAAAGGCGCTGGGGTCGTTGTCGTTTCCTTCGGCCACCTGAAAGGTATAGTCAATTTTCGCGGCAAACATATCGTCGCGCGTGGCCCGTTTTTCCAGAGTGACCGTTACCCCCTTGGTGTTGCCGTAATCCTGATTGCGGCGGATACGGTAACTTTGGCGGTCGCCGTCCAGGCGGTCGAAGGTGATGGTTTGCCAGGCCAGCAAATCGCGCACATCTTTATAAAAGCCGGTAATATCCAAAACAATAGTATTACCCATTTGCTGTTGCAAGCCGATCTCATAAAGAACGGTTTTTTCCGGATTAAGATTGGCATTGCCAAAGCGGGGCGTGCCGTTGACGGGTAAAAGGAAATCCGGGTTGGTGTACAGGTTGGCCAGGGCGGGCATCTGATAAAAGTGACCGTAAGAGAGGTGTATGTTGCCCTCGGCGGAGATGGGAAAGGCCATCCCCAGGCGTGGGGACAGCATGTGCTTGGCGTCGGCCAACCGGCGCTCCCCGTCGGGTTGCAGCTCATCCACGGCATACTCGGCGTCGCTGAAAAAATAGTCATAACGCAGACCGGCATTGATGATCACATCCCGGTATTCCAGCTTGTCCTGGATATAGGCGGAAATCTGACGGGGATACCGCGTATATATTCCTCCGTAAACCGGTGTCGGCTCCTGATAAATATTACGGTCGTAACCGACGGTATAGTATTCCCGATTTAAAACGTTCAAGCGCGCTTCCACGCCGGCCTTAACCAGGTTACGGTTATCCACCTGACTAGTGATATCTATCTTGCCCAGATAGGTTGTCGACCGGTCATGCTGATGACCGTTTTGCTGCCCGCCAAACCGGAAGGTCAGTCCGCCCGGCGAGCCCTGAATGCGGTCCGTGGGCGCGTAACGGGGATCGCGGGGATTCTCATAAAGAAACTGATCATATTTACGGGTATTAATCGCCCCCCGCATTTCCAGAAAGGTTTCCGGGCTGAAAGTCTGCGTCCATTGAAAAGAGTTGTTGCTACTGATGCTTTTGCGGTTCAACACACCGTCGGGATTATACTTATAGGCATGTTCGTATCTTTTATAATTGGACGTTTGCAGAAGACTTTGCACCCGCAGGGTAATGGATGGTGACAACTGGAATTTAAGCTTACCCAACAGGTTCAGCCCCTCGCTGGGGTTCATCGGTACAATGGCGCCATCGCCGCCACGCTCGATATACCAGTCATCGGTATAGGTGATGGTGGTAATGATCTGGTCTTCATCTTTTTCGGTGGTGATTTTCTGCTTGGGTTCAAAGTTGGAAGAGTCATTGGGCGTATGCTCGCGTACGCCGTAAAGGTAACCTTCCGACTTGTTATAACGGGCCGAGAGAAAAAAGGTGGCCGAGGTATATTCCTGAAACAGCGGTCCGGAGAAGGTTCCCTCGGCAATAAGGTTTGCGGTAGGGCTTATGTCGTCAATATTTAAAAAGATATTGTTACGCGAGCTGACATAATCTCCGCTATATACACTGAGAAAGGTATTGTAGCGAGAACCGCCGTCCTTGGTGGTAAAGTTAACCACCCCGCTCATGGCGTTACCGTATTCCGCACTATAGGCACCGCTGGTTACCGTCATCTCCTGAATGGCGTTTGTAGCCACGGATGTGGCCAGGCCGTTGGTGGCAAAAGGGTTGGCCACGGAAACGCCATCCACCTGATAGGCAATCTCCGTAGAGCGGCCGCCGCGGATGTGCAGGGCGCCGTCCGCTCCCTGGGTTACACCGGCCTGGGTAAGCATGATACCCGCATAGGTTTCCACGGGTAGGGCCTTAATCTCTTCCGCGGTGGCGATATTCTTTGAGGCCGTAAGGTCTTTCTGGATCATGGGCCGCTCGGCGATGACCACAATATCCTCATCCGATTCCATCACCTGCTCGGAAAGCTTTATATCGACGATGGTGGTTTGATCCGATTGAACCTCAACATTTTTTATGTTTACCGTATTATATCCGATATAGCTTATCTCCAGGTCATACTTCCCCGGTGGAATATTGAGGATATAGTACTCGCCGTTGGCATCCGATGAGGCGCCCAGCAACTGATCCTTTACAATGATGTTTACACCGATAAGCGGTTCTCCGGTGTTTTTGTCCGTCACCGTTCCGAAAATTTTTCCGGTTGTACCCGAATACAATGGGTGACTGATAAAAAACAACAGAAGGAAGGTATATATGATACGCTTCATAAATGTTCTCCGGGGGTGTTTGTTAGGAATTTGAACTAATTGCGGATAATATAGAAAAATAAATCGTCACAGGAAATTTTATCACAAAAAAAAATACTTGATTTTGTACTAAATTGATGCTTACTTGTCAAGGTTTGTTCTCAAAGTGTATTAACCTAACCATAACCAAAAAGAAGGAGGTTTCATGAAGAAACTTACTGCACTATTGCTTAGCCTCGTGCTGGGTGCCCTGGTGAGTCTTCAGGCCCAAACCATGGATTTTAAATCCGGCTATCAATTCCCGACGATAGATCAGGATTCCGTACTGAGTGGTTTGCGCAGTATCCGCGGCAGCGATGTACACCCCAACCCGCTGGGTGACGGTGTTTCCGGACTGGCCGTTACCAACTATGCCGACGAAGGCCATATTCACGTTTTTAAGAGTACCGGTGACAATGAAATGGAACTGGTGTGGACCAGCCCGGCCTGGGATAGCCTGGGCGGTGGAAGCCGGCCGCGTATTGTAAAATGGGCCGACCTTGACGGTGACGGTCTGATTGAACTGATAGCGCCCTTTAACCTGAATGGTATAGCCATCTATGAGTGGGACGGGGTTGCCGGAAGCTGGAACTTTGGTCAGGAAGGTCCTTCTTTTGTGATTACCGCTCCGCTGTTTGCCTCTGTTCAGGATTCCGGCGCGGCCTACAGCAGCATCGAATATCTTGACGTGGCTGATGTGGACGGCGACGGCCAGATGGAGCTGATGTTTGCCAACAACTCCACCGGCAGTGATTATGACCGCTATTATGTTTTCAGCATCGACGATGATTATTCCACCGACGATCCCGGCTTTGCCGTGTTAAACCGCGAAGCCATGTATTACAAAAGCAAGGGTGAGTATGCCGCCTATGGTGGCGGTACGCCTTATGCCGTTGTGGCCGCCGACCTTGATGGCGACGAGCAAAAAGAGATGGTTTTCCACAACTGGAATTACGGTCACTTTACCGTTGTGCGCGGCGTGGATGCCAACACCTATGAGCTGGCCGACACTACCGGCGGAAAAAACTATGTTTATTCCAATTACCCGGATGACTGTGTTTCCCTCGGTGGCGGTACCCCCTTCGACGTGGACGGTGACGGACGCGAGGAGGTTTACTTTCCTCTGTACAGCGCCAACGGTCTGGTGTTAATGGTTCACTTTGAAGAAGGCGATACCCTTACTCAAATGGACAGCACCAACGCCTTTTTACTGGATGCGGTTGCCGACAGTGATTCCCGGTTTGACTTCTTCGGTCGCGCCGGCTTTGGCGACTATGACAACGACGGCAAGCCCAACCTTTACTTTGCCGCCCGTCATGGCAACTATATCATGTCCGCCGAATTCCAGGGCGGTGACAAAACCGACCAGGCCAACTGGACCACCGAGGTGCTCTACACCGGTCTGGACCTGGACTCCACTATCTACAGTAAAATGACCATCACCGATTCCGCCGGTGTGGTTGATACGGTTTTCTCCCTGCAGGCTGACACCGAAGGCACCATCGCCATGAAGATTTTCTCCAACCATACCGACTTTGACAAAGACGGCTATCAGGACATCATCATGCCTACCCAAACCTGGAAAGACAGTATTGATGTTCTTAAAAAAGTATGGTTGAAAGATTCTTCCTATGTGGTATATGACACCATGTATGCCAATACAGACTCGATGAAGATCGATACGGTTGATGTTACCGAATCTATCTTTAGCGAAGAGTCCTACAAAATCGTGGAACCGAATCGCATCTCCCTGCGCTTCCTGGAATCTTCCGCCTTGTTTACCGGCATTAAGGAAAAGCGCCTGACGGTTATCACGCCCGCGGACTATAAACTGGAGCAAAACTATCCGAATCCTTTTAACCCCAGCACGACGATTCAATTCTATCTGCCGGTTAAAAAGCAAATCAGCCTGGTTATCTACAACTCCTCCGGTCAAAAAGTTAAAACACTGGTTAATAACCAGGTATTTAACAAAGGCCGCTATGTTCAGGAGTGGGATGGCACCAATGACAATGGCAAGCAGGTTGCATCGGGTATGTATATCTACAAGCTGAAGTTTGGTAACTTCTCAAAAAGCAGACGCATGCTTCTGGTAAAATAAGCGCGCTTCTCTTTAAAACCTCAAAGGCTGCCCACGCGGGCAGCCTTTTTTTATCCCCTTATTGTGTTCCCGTTTCAAAAACGGTCATTTCACCTTCATGGAAACGCATAAAGCTCAGCTCTTTTCCGTTAAAATAAGCAAAGGTACGGTAACGGATCCAGTCGCCCAGGTTGATGTAGCGATGTTCGTCCTTCTCGTGCACAAGGGGGTTGTGGCGGTGGCCCATCATCACAAAATCAAACCCTTCGGAAAAACGCTGCCCGGCAAACGCCTTATAGTCGCTTTCATCGCGAAGGTGGTTTAGCTGGCTGGTATAGTGACGACTTGAGCCGGAGAGCCGGCGGGCCAGGGGTATACCCAGGTCGGGATGCAGCCAGCGAAAAAGCCGCAGGTTTAACCGGTTGCGTAAAATTTTTTTTAAAACACGATAGGCGCCGTCCTTTTTACCGATTCCGTCGCCATGATAGAGATAAAACCGTTTCCCCCCCAACTCGAACTCATAACTGTCCGGCCAGGTGCGCATCCCCAAATGTTCTTCAAAAAAAGTTCCGGCATAAAAATCATGGTTTCCCGCCAGATAGTGGATTTCAACGCCGCGGGCTGTCATGTCCGAAAAGATTTTCAAAAACTCAAAAAAGGCCTTGGGAATGACATATTTGTATTCAAACCAAAAATCAAAAAGGTCACCCACCAAATAAAGGTGGGTAACATCCGCTGAGATTTTTTTTAAAAAGGCAGCAAATTGTTCCCGTTTTTCCCTTTCCGGGGCTGTGTCGATAAAGTCCAGATGCACATCGGATAAAAAATAAGCGTTGATCATAAAAGTGCCCGCGAATATTTCAATTAACGTCAATTTACACTATTTTTCCATTACAGTCACCCCCGGGGCACGGTGTCCGGGGAAACGCACCGCAATCAACAGGAAGGAGAAACGGGATGCGTGTATTATGCCTGCTGGCACCGGGATTTGAAGAGATTGAAGCCGTAACGGTTATTGACCTCCTGAGACGGGCGGGAATCCGTGTGGTTACCGCATCCATTGCCGGAAAGTCGGTTTGCGGCTCTCATAACATTATCATAACAGCCGACGCCTTGCTCGATGAGGTGGTCCATGAGGATTTCGACGCCTGTTTTTTACCGGGGGGCCAGCCGGGCACACGGAACCTGGCGGACGATGACAGGGTTATAGCCCTGATAAAATCCTATCATCATAAAAACCGTTTTGTTACCGCCATATGTGCCGCGCCCACGGTTTTATTAAAAGCGGGTATCCTTTCGGGAAGGCTGATAACCGCCTACCCTTCGGAAAAGGAGACGTTTGACCCGGCCTGTTACCGGGAAGAAGATGTGGTGTGTGACGGGAATATAATAACCGGCCGCGGTGCCGGAGCGGCCATCCCCTTTGCCCTCAGGCTGGTGGAAAGCTGGCAGGGACGGGAAGCGGCCAAAAGCCTGGCGGCGAAAATTGTTTTCCGGCCATAGCCGCTTTTATCCTTTTTGGATATTTTTTATGCGCTCCACAACCTTATCGGGTATGCCTTCATTGGGGTCGAATACCGGCAACACCAATTCATCCTGCAAGGCCTGGCGAAGTTCATTTCTCTCCGACTCTTTTAATAAGGGCGCGGTAAAGGCCATTCCGACAAAAGGCGCTTTTTTTACATGACGCAACAGATGTTGGAAATCCCTTACGCCGGCCACCAGATCATCTTTTCCTTTACTGTTTTTCAGACCCGCCGTCAGCATGATGCCATCGGGTCGCGCGCCATGCAGCAGGTTTATAAACGCCCCCGCTCGCAGAGGGTCTCTCATATAGCCCTGCCCTTCAATAAACACATATTGAAATTTTTGATCCAGCTCGGCTATTTTACTTTCCAGATAGCCGGAGATAAGATCCGAAACCAGGGACTCGGCAATAAAGCCCTTACCCTTTATCAGATTGGAGGCCATACCCGTGGGTACCCAGTCGGCGGAAACGCCCTGACGATGAAGAGCCTTTAAACTTTCCATCATGGCCGGCAATTCACTGCCGCCGGCATTCATGGAGGCAAAGAAAATACGCTTGGATTGCTGAGTGTCCACCCGCCCCTTAAATTTCAATGGCTTTTCTCCCGGATTGCGCAGATCATAAATCTTGGCTTTGTATTTTTGGGAAAGCAGCTCAAACTCCACAACCTTGTTCAGGGGCTGATGCAGGCCGTTCAGTATATGCACGCGCATCTGCAGGGCTTTAATAACCATGGGATACCATTCCATGGGGAACTCTCCGCGAAAGCTGGAAGCCCCCAACAGCAAATAGTTCGGCTTATGTTCTATCAATTCGTCAAAGCTGGCGGTAATGGGAATATCGCCGCCGCAGTTTAACACCTCGCCGGTTGTTTTCCCCGCGTTTTTAGGATCGATAACGCCAATTATTTCATCGGATAAATAGCGCAGTAAATCTTCCTCGGTTTTGGAACCGGCCAGTTTTAGCGGCTTATCCGCGTGGATGACAATTCTTCTTTTCATAAATACATTCTGTGGTTTGATGGATAACTATAAAGTTGATGAATATAGAAAAAACCTATGATTATAACAACAACCTCATTTCAATGTGTCACCTATAAGCAGAAAGGGGCTGATTTTCTCCAGGGTTTTGGGACCGATGCGCTTAACCTTAAGCAAATCCCGGATGGAACGAAAAGGGCCGTTTTCCCGGCGGTATTCCAAAATATTCCGGGCGGTTACCGGCCCGATATGGGGCAGTTTTACCAGATCGTTTTTTGTTGCCGAATTGATATCGATGCTCTTTAAGGGCGGAAGTTTTTTTATGCTTTTCTTTCGCCGTCTGTTTTTCTTTTCAGCGGTTTTTGGAGGACGTACGTTTTTTTTCAGCTCCGTTTCGGTTGTCCGGACGAGGGTGTCGGCCGCCAGCACATCATACAGGCTGTCCGCCGGAGCATAATCAAAACGGGGCGCCGCGCCTCCGGCGGGCCCCAGCCATTGCACGCCATAGGCCACCACCAGAACGGATGTAAATACCAGCAATGCCTGTTTTTCGCTTTTGCTTAAGGTTATCATGCGCGATACTCCGGTTATCGCGCTTCCCTGCTACAGGTTTAAAGCTTCCCTGAATTTTTGAAACATGGATTTTTTGGCATGTTCATCCGGCTTAAAGTTTTCGCTAAGGGCCAGCTCCTTTAATACGCCTTTTTCATGGGATGAAAGCCTTTCGGGTACGTAAACCTGCACCTGAACCAACTGATCGCCGATACCGGCGCCGTTTAGGTGGGGTATGCCCTTGCCGCGCATGCGCAGTATTTTGCCCGTTTGCGTGCCGGGGGCGATAGTCAGTTTGGACTTACCCGTAAGCGTGGGTATTTCGATCTCCGCGCCCAAAGCCAGGTCGATAAAGGAGACCGGCAAAAGAACAACCACATCATCGCCCTGGCGTTCAAATATCTTATGTGGCTTTTCCTCAATGTGCACGATAAGGTCGCCCGGGCTGCCGCCGCGCAAACCGGCATGGCCCTCGCCGTTTAAGGGGATATAGTTGCCGTTTTTTACTCCCGCCGGCACATTGACCTCTATGGTTTTAGTGCCGTTAACGCGCCCCTCGCCGCCGCAGGTGGCGCAGGGGTTTTCGATGACCTGCCCTTCACCGTTACAACGGGGACAGGTTTGGATGTTTACAAATTGACCGAACAGGGATTGCGATACCTGGCGTATTTCACCGTTGCCCTTGCAGTGCGGACATTGAACGGTTTTGCTGTACTTGGCCGACCCGCTGCCGTTACAGGTGGCGCATTCTATTTTTTTATTAACCTTAATTTTTTTACGCGTACCGGTGGCGATCTCTTCCAGGTCAAGCTTAAGGCGTATTTGCAGATCGGCGCCCCGCTTGCGTGTGTTACGCTTGCGCCTGGGAGAACCACCGCCGAAAATATCACCGAAACCGCCAAAGCCCTGCTCCATAAACTGGCGCAAAGCCTCGGAAAGATCCACCCCGCCGCCAAAGCCGAAAGGATCGCCCCCGCCAAAGCCGCCCATTTGCTCTCCGGCATGGCCGTAACGGTCATAACGGGCGCGTTTTTGCTCATCGCCTAAAATGGCGTAGGCTTCGGCCACCTCCTTGAACTTCTCTTCCGCTTCCTTATCTCCGGGGTTTTTATCCGGATGATATTGCATGGCTTTTTTACGGTAAGCCTTCTTGATTTCATCAATAGAAGCGCTGCGCTCTACTTCCAGCACAACGTAATAGTCTCTTTTACTCATTGGCCAAACAACCTTATTTTGCTACCAGTACCTGAGCATGTCGCAGTACTTTATCATTTAACATATAGCCTTTGACATGCTCATCGGCCACATAACCGCTTTCCACCTTGTCCGTATCTACCTGCATCAGCGCGTTATGTTTATCGGGATCAAACTCTTCTCCCACGGATTTAATCGGTTTCAGGCCACGCTTTTCCAACAGGGACATCAGATTTTTATAAACCAGTTCCACCCCTTGTAGCATGGGTGTGTCCGTTTCCTCCTCGCGGGCATGTTCAATGGATCGCTCCAGGTCGTCCACCACCGGTAGCAGTTCCAGTATCAATTCCTGTGAAGCATTTTGGATATTATCCAAAAACTCGCGTTCCGTGCGCCGTTTGTAGTTGTCAAACTCCGCGGCCTTGCGCAAAAGCTGTTCCTTATAGGATTCCGCTTCTCCGCGCAGTTTTTCCAGTTCTTCTTCCAGATTTTCTATTTTGCTTTTAAGTTCTTTTACCTCTTTGTTCTCTTTTGTTTTAGACACGTTTTTTTTACCTGTTTTTTTATCGCTGATTTTTATATCCGTCATTTTTTTACTCCTTGTTTTTTGCACACGATTTAGATGATGTTCAAGACGAACCGTTACCAAATGCAAAAGACAGGCAATTTATAAACGATGCCCCACGCAGTCAAGCGCTATCGCCTTAAATCTCTTTCAGGTGTTTGGCCACGCTGAGACCGGCGGAGATATACCCGACAAGCAATCCGGAAAGCAGAACCAGCAACAGGTAGGGCGCTTTAAAATCCAGAGAGGCCCAAATATACTTTTGGGCCAGATGCAGACTGCCCCAGGCCGCGGCCATGGAAAGGGCGGCACCGATAAAACCCTGCAAAAGCCCCTCTATAATAAAAGGCCTTTTGATAAAGTTCCGGCGGGCACCCACCAACTGCATTATCTCTATTATATCGCGGCGGGCAAAAATGGTAAGGCGAATGGTGTTGTAAATCAGCACAAAGGTTATAAGCAGCAAAAGAAGCAAAACCAACACTCCGGCCAGATAGACCACCTTCATATAGCGGTCCAGCAGGGTGATAACCCGCCGGGGATAAACCACCTCATCCACAAGGGAAAGAGCCTCGAGCTTTTTCGTCAGCTTTTCCAGCGCGGCCGCCCGGCGGTATGGCGGCTTAAGATTAAGGACAATGGATGTGGGCAGGGGATTGCTTTGCAGCACATCAAAAATATTACGTCCGAACTCTTTTTCAAAACGGGCGGCGGCCTGTTTTTTGGAAATATAGCGGCTTTTTTCCACCTCATCAAAACGCATCATTTGCCGGCGTAGCTGCTGGGCTTCATTATCGGTTGTGCCCGGCTCCAAAAACACCTCCAGTTCCACGCGGCCGCGAAAATCCTCCACCCAGCGTTCAAAATTATAACTGGCGATCAGAAACAGAGCAATCATATAGTGGGAAAAAAAGATGGAGATGATCGTCAGGGTGGTGGAAAGGCGCGCCCTGCTAAACCCTTTGAACCCTTCCCGTATGGTAAACCAGAAACTCATTGGCTCAGCTCCCCGCCCTCTACATGGATTTGTCTGTGAGGATAGCGGTTCAATATATCCCGAGAATGAGTGGCCATCAACACGGCCGTTCCTTGGCGATTGATGCGCTCAAGTATATCCATGATCTCCCACGAGTTCCCGGCGTCGAGATTACCGGTCGGCTCGTCGGCCAGGATGATAAAGGGATTGTTGACGATGGCCCGGGCAATGGCTACCCGCT
>JALXBH010000283.1 GCA_026991535.1 Calditrichia bacterium
TGCTGTTAAAATTGACATTATTAAAATAGACTTCATTTTATTCATCCTTTTATTAAAAAAACATAACTATGTATTAACCGGAATTCCGTATTTTACATGCATTATAGGCAAAAACCGAAATTAGCGCAAGGAAAATGTCTTACTTTTATCTATCAATGTCTGTATAACTTATTGATTCAAATAGTTATCCGGCAATCAACAGATGTCCCTATAAGTATGGAAAAACACACCTCATTCCTCCATGGCCTTGAAAATAAAGCGATTAAGGATACATATCGCCCCTGTTACCTTCAATATAACGGTAAACACAACTCCCGGGGATGACCGGCCCCGGCGCAAAATTCACGACCGTTATCGGTAATTAAGTTCTTTTAACGATAATTTTATTTTGTGCCTATGGAATAACGTCCGTTCCTTTTGCTTTTTAGAATATACGGCATCGCGGGAAAAGGTGTTTAAGATAACAAATTTTGGCTGTCTCCCCGTGTTTTCCGTAAGATTGTTTTCCTGAGTGCGTTAACAGCCGCTCTCGTTTCCGCAATGGCCGCTTTCCGATTTTTCCCCATTTAATATGTTTTTTCTATAAATTTCCATTCCTCCGAAAAACCAAACAAAAGGAAAGGTATTTTATGGACCCGCATTTCTATAAAGTGCTGCATCTTAGCGGCATATTCTTACTGTTCCTGTCCCTGGGCGCCTTTATCATGAAGGAAATAGCCGCCCCGGATGACAAGCGTTTTCAGCGCTTTATCTTTATGAATCACGGCATTGCCCTGATCATCATTCTTGTGGCCGGCTTTGGCAAGCTTGCCGCCAACATGAGCCAGATGGCCAGCGGCTGGGTATTGGTTAAGATGCTGGTTTGGCTGGTTATGGCCACGGTTGTCATGCTCATCCACAAGGTGCCGAAACTGCGCCTGCCGATGTTTTACGTGGTTTGGGGCTTTGGTATCCTGGCGGCCTATATGGCTGTTTTTAAACCATTTTAATTAAGGAAGAAAGCCATGTCTGTTTTTGTAAAGCACGGTTTTTGGGCCTTGTTGTTCACCCTGATATCCTGCTCTCCGCAGCCGGAGGCGGATCTGATTATTTACAACGCCGGGGTAATCACCCTTGATGATGCCCGGCCGACAGCCCGGGCGGTGGCCGTAAGCGGAGACCGCATCGCGGCCGTGGGCAGCGACAGCCTGATCCTGACCTATCGCACCGCAAAAACAGAGCTTATCGATGCCGGGGGGCAGACGCTGATCCCCGGCTTTATTGAAGGACACGCCCACTTTATGGGGCTGGGTCAGGCTCTTTTAACCATCGATCTGCGCGCCGCCCAAAGCTGGCCGGAGATTGTGGCCCTGGTCGACAGCGCCGTTCAAAAAAGCGACCCCGGCACATGGATTTTCGGCCGCGGCTGGCACCAGGAAAAATGGCTGCGTCCGCCCGTGCCCCATGTTCAGGGCTATCCCCTGCACACATCCCTGAGCGCCGTTTCACCGGATAACCCGGTGGTGCTTAGCCACGCCAGCGGTCACGGCATTATGGCCAACCAAAAGGCCATGGCCCTTGCCGGTGTAAACCGGGAGACGGCCACGCCCGACGGCGGCGTGATCCTGCGTGACGCCGCGGGGCAGCCCACCGGTATTTTTCTGGAAAATGCCGAAGCATTGATTTTACAAGCCTATCGCCGCCGGCAAGGGGAACTGCCCGCCGATGCCCGCCGGGCCATGCGCCTGAAAATGTTGCGGGCGGCCACCGCTCACAGTCTGAAAAACGGCATCACCGGTTTTCACGATGCCGGGGTTTCCTTTGATGATATAGATTTTTTCCGGCAGGCCGCCCGTTCCGGGGAGCTGAAGACACGCCTGTGGGTGATGATTGCGCCCAATGAAAGGCTGACGCCGGACAAGCTGAAACGCTACCGCATGGTCGGCGCCGAAAACAACATGCTCACCGTCCGGGCCATCAAGCAATATGCCGACGGCGCCCTGGGCTCCCGCGGGGCCTGGATGCTGCAGCCCTACAGCGACCGGCCCGGAACCAGCGGACAAAACACCACGCCCATGGATTCCATCCTTAAGGTGGCCCGCCTGGCTTATGAGGCGGACTATCAGGTGTGCACCCACGCCATCGGTGATCGCGGCAACCGCGAGGTGCTGGATATTTATGAGCAGGTTTTGCGGGGAGACGCCTCCCGTCGCTGGCGCATAGAGCACGCCCAGCATTTGGCCGTCGCGGACATTCCCCGTTTTGCCGGGCTGGGGGTGATCGCTTCCGTGCAAACGGTACATTGCACCTCGGACGGTTTGTGGGTGCCGGCGCGTATCGGTGAAGAACGGGCCCGGGAAGGGGCCTACGTCTGGCAAAAGCTGCTAAAAAGCGCCGCCCGGCTGGCCAACGGCACCGACGCCCCGGTGGAGCGTCTTTCTCCCCTGGAAAACTATTATGCCGCCGTCACGCGCCGCCTTTCCGACGGCTCGGTCTTTTTTGGCGATCAAAAACTGACGAGGGAAGAGGCTCTGAAGTCACTGACCCTGTGGAACGCCTATGCCGCCTTTGAGGAAAAGGAAAAGGGCAGCATCACCGCGGGCAAGCTGGCCGATTTCACCCTGCTGTCCGCAAATCCGCTTACGGTTCCGGAAGAGAAAATTCCCGCCATCCGCGTGCTGATGACCATCTTGGGCGGCTCGGTTGAATACAAAGCCCCCGGGCAAAACTAAACGATAAAGCGCGTTTCGCTGACGGGCGTGCGGCAGTCCATGTCCTGCCCCCGGCTGCGATGATCGGCGATTTCGGCGGCCACGCCCACCGTGCGTCCAAGAAGAAAAACCAGAAAACCGATATCCTGCATATCCTGTTCCTTCATGCGCCCCTCGCGCCAGGGCCGCCACATCAGCTTTAGGGAGATGACGGCAATAACGGCGTCAATATTCACGCAATAGACATTGTTGCTGGCGCCCGCTTCGTACAGGGCCTTGACCAGCTCGTGGTAAAAATCCCAAAAGACATTTTCCACCCCCGCCGCGCGTAAATGGCGGCGGATATACTCTTCGCGGGGATCGATGTTGACGCGCTTGCCCTTAAATACCGGATGGTTGATGCAGGGAATACGGCGATAGTTCATGACCCCCCGCAGCTTGGCTTCGTCCTTGTAGCGCTTGTAGGCTGCGGCCTGTTCTTTGGCCAGCTTTTGTATGCCTCCGGCGTCCGAAACATCGGCCGGATCATTCACCGGATTTTCCTTAAAGGCCTCCAGTAAAAACTGTATGGCCTCGTAGCCGCTTCCGCCGTGGGAAAGCCCGGTGTTGCTGAGGTAACCCATGAAGGCGGTGGAAATATGGTTGCGGGCGCTGACGCTTTCCTTGGCCCCCTTGGCGCTGATGGTACCCGGGCCGTTGGTCAGGGTCAGGGCCAGCAGGGCCTGAAATTCCCGCAACTGTTCGGGGGTGGGCGCAAGGTTGAACAG
>JALXBH010000284.1 GCA_026991535.1 Calditrichia bacterium
TCATGTTAAACAAAATAGCCGTTATCGGCGGGGGAAATATCGGAGGGGTTGTTGTTCAGGAGGCCGTGTCACGGCGGCTGGCCCGCAATGTGGCCCTGGTGGATGTTAAGCCGCCGGAATTTGCCAGGGGCAAGTGTCTGGATATTGCCGAGGGCACCCCGGTGATCAGCGCCGATATCAATGTGGAAGGTTCCAAGGAGTACGATGTTATCGAAGGGGCGGACATCATCATCAATACCGCCGGCGTGCCGCGTACTACCCGGCCCGATGGCACCATGCCCACCCGCGAGGAGCTTTTGGGCACCAACCTGAAGATCACTGATTTTGTCAGTGAAGGTATCGCCAGGTTTGCGCCGGACGCCATGGTCATCTCCATTGCCAATCCGCTGGATGCCATCGTTTACCGCCTGCATATGAATCTGAAAAAAGACCGTTCCCGTCTTATCGGTATGGCCGGCGTATTGGATTCGGCCCGCTATCGTCTTTTTATCGCCCAGGAAGCGGGCGTTTCCGTGGATAATGTTCAGGCCATGGTTTTGGGCGGGCACGGCGACAGCATGATCCCCATCCGTTCCGCCTGCCGCATTGCCGGCATGCCGGTGGAGCAGTTTGTGGCCCCGGAAAAACTGGACGCCCTGGAAGCGCGCACCCGTAAGGCCGGCGGCGAAGTGGTTAAGCTGCTCGGCGTCGGTTCGGCTTTTGTTTCTCCGGCCTGGAGCGCCCTGGAAATGGCCGAGGCCATCGCCTTTGACAAAAAGAAGATCATGCCTGTCAGCACGCTGCTTGAAGGAGAATACGGCGTAAAAGGTTTGTTTGTGGGCGTGCCCGCAATACTGGGTAAAAACGGCATGGAAAAGGTAATTGAAATGGATTTAACCGAAACGGAAAAAGAATTGTTTAAAAAATCCGTGGCCTCGGTTCAAAAAACGGCCGATGAAGTGATCGCCATGACCCAAAAATAAGTTATATCCAGGCCTGTCTCTTAAACCTCCCGGTGGCCAAATCGGGAGGTTTTTTTTATTTACTTCAGTTTCCTGTCAGGAACCCCGACAATACTTTTTTCATAAAATTGACACAGCGCAAAGACTTCCCGGTGGGGAAGGGCTTAGCTTGCCGCTGCAATGATTGACCATGTTTCACGCAAAAAGGAGAATACCATGCGTAAATGGATGTTTGTTTTTTTAGCTTTTGTACTGGCCGTTTCCTGCCAGGACAATGCCACCAGCAGTAAAGATGATAAAGAACTTGAAGTTGATGCCAGTTTACAGGATCAGGTGGCCCTGGGGTATCAGGTAAACCAGTATGTCTCCACCGGAGATGAAATCGAACAAATGACTTCCGGCTTCAATGATCCCGCTCCCAGTACCGGAATGGGATTTGTTCAGGATCAACAGGGCCGCATAGGGCAAACTCTGGCCGCCTATAACCAGATCCGTCCCGCGCTTTCCATGCCGAACAGCCTTTTTAAGGTGCAGGGAGAGGTGGAGATTTTTCAGACCGATACGACCAATGAATTCGGTGATAAGGTGCGCACGGCCCTTCTGATCGATGTGGTGGAGGGCACTATGCGTTTTTACATAGTAACCTATGAATTTGCCGAGCGTACTTTCCAGGGACGTAATTTTCAGACCAATATGGTTTACGACTCCACGGAAATTAAATTTGTTTTCACCGGTGAGGATTTTGAAAATGTGGAGCCGACCCAGCTTTATGTTTTACAGCGTTTTAAAGAGGATTTTGCCCTGCAATCGGTGGAAACCGTGCTGGATATCACCTCCTTTGTCAACGAAGAGGTTACGGCCTTTACCAGTAAAACCATTTCCATCTATGGCAGCGATTCCCGTCTGGACAGCACCGTGGTCACCGCCAACTTCCAGGTGAACGGTACATCCACATTAACTCAGACTTTCTACTTCAAGGATGGTACAAGCCGTTCCAATACCATTACGTTTAATACGGACAATACCGGCAGCTTTACCCGTACCCTGCGCAACGGGGTGACGGTCTCCGGTTCCTTTGATCAGGTTGAGGATGACGGCGTCGGTTCCTATGAGGCCACCTGGACTTTTCCGGCCGGTAATTATCTGAAAAGTATTTTCCGAACGGCGGCGGTAACGGCCGACACCCTGGCCGGTCTGTTCAATGCCAATTTCTTTGAGAAAATCACTTTTGCCACCAATGAAATCGATTCCAGCCGCATCATCATTGCCAAGGATTTCTTTCAGGGTGTGGCCACCTATGACATTACCCGCCGCAATGGCGCCCATGGCAAGCTGACGGTGCAGGAGTTGGATGAGGTGTCCATCATGACCGGCTACTGGGTTACCTATGACAGTTTCTATGTTGACATTCGCGCTGAATATTATTCCGATCGTTCCGCTTATCTGACCTATTCGGTGTATGAAAATCAGGCCGCTTTTGAGTCCGGAGAGGATCCTCTGGTCGTCGCCGAGTACAATTTCGACCCCGATGGCGGCGCTACGGGAACGGTAACTTCCGCTGGAAAAACCTATGAAGTTGAACTGGATGAAACGGGTGTGGGCAGTATGCTGCTTAACGGGGCCCGCAAAGCGATCAATATGTATCGCTAAAATCCGCTAAGAAAAAATCTGTCAAAACCCCGTTCCGTTGTGGAGCGGGGTTTTTTGTATTACAGGGGGAGCATAGGGCCTCTTCCACACTATCTTTACGGGCCGGATGCAGCCTGCTGTCGTTCAACGGTGATGGGCTTCCCATAACAATATGGCCTTTTTACGGGCGCTGCCCCAATGGTAGTTGCCAAAAATACCCATGCGCTGAATCACCCGATGGCAGGGGATCAGATAGCTGACGGGATTGGCGCCCACGGCGCTGCCCACGGCCCGCCCCGCGCCAGGCTTGCCAATGACCCTGGCCAGATCGCCGTAACTGCATACCGCCCCTTCCGGGATGCGCATCAGCGCTTCCCATACCTTGATCTGGAAATTGGTGCCTTTTAAAAATAGAGGCAGGCGTTCCAATGTGGGTTCCTTCAAAAAAACAGAGCGATAGTAGGGGGTAAGAAACGAGGTGTCTTCTTTAAAGGTTGCCCGGGGAAAGCGGCGCAACATATCGGCATATACATCGGCCTGCCCATGGCTGTAAAAGCCCATAAAGCAAAGTCCGCGCTCACCGGCGGCCATTAACACACGGCCAAAGGGCGTGGGGAAAACGGCATGGTAGAACAGGAGCCGACGGCCCATATTTTTAAACTCACCCGGGGTAACGGCATCCACGGCGATAAAAAGATCGTGCAGCCGGGCCGGGCCGGAAAGTCCGCTGCCCCAGGCCGCTTCCAGCACGGTACGCGACTCCCGAAGCAGGGCCCGGGCGTTATTTATGGTTAAAAATTGTAAAAAACGCTTGGGGCTGATCCCTACCCACTCCTTAAAGGTTCTTTGCAGATGAAAAGGGCTAATCC
>JALXBH010000285.1 GCA_026991535.1 Calditrichia bacterium
CTCGTCTTCCCTGAAATTGATACAGCAACTGCGGGACGAAGCGCATCGTTTTGGCGTGATGCATCACCGCAAGCGGCGCAAAAAACGTACCCTTGTTTCCGAAATCGACCGGATAGAGGGCATCGGCCCCCGGCGTCACAGTCAATTGCTGAAACGTTTCGGTTCGGTGAAAAAAATCCGCGAGGCGGATGTGGAACAGTTGATACGGGTGGGGGGATTGCCGCAAAAAATTGCCCTGAACGTCTATAATCATTTTCACGGGGCCGGAGAATGAGGCTCTGTTTTTTTGGCGCGGCGGAGTCCTCGTTAAGCCGGGGGCTCTCCCGCCAGCTGGCGCAAATGGACGAATGGCTGACGGAGCATCAACTGGCCTTTATGGAAGAGCGCTGGGAAGCGGGCCTGGTCTTTTACGAAAAGGTTTATGAACTGCGCCGCTATCATCTGCGCTTTATGGAAGAGAGTCTGTTGCCTTTGTTCCGGCAACACTATCCGCAACCGCCCTCCGGCGCGCGTCTGCTTTACTTTGAGCGGGAGAAAAAACTGATACTGAAAACCATGCGTCCCTATGCCTATCTTTTTCCCCGCCTGTACATGGCGGGAAGAATGGAAACGCTTAACCTGGCCCGTCTCTTTGATGAATATATGTATCTGAAAGACCTGCTGGATCATCATGACGCGCGGGAGAAAGGCTTTTTGTTCCGTTTGCTGGATGAGAGTTTGTCCGGGGAGCGGCGGAGCGCTCTGCTGGAGCGCTATCGTCTGGGGCTGCGGGCGTTTGAGGGAAGGTGGCCGGAATGAGCATGGCCGAACAGTGGCCGGCTTTTATAACGGCCCGGGCCGCCATGTTGAATAACCGGGGCCCCTGGCGCGCGGAAATGGCTGAGGCCCTGCGGGGGATAGCCTCGGCGGAGACGGGCGGAGACGGGCACCGGGCCCTTTTGGCGCGCACGGCCCGTGCCCTGCTGGACGAGCTGGAAGCCCTGCCGCCGTCCCCCTCCGCCAGGGAACGGCTGGCCTTTTTTGAACGCAGCTACCGCTTTACCCGCATCGGGCAACGTATTTTTTCCTGAGCAGGGAACTATCCGCTCCTCAAACAGATGATACAGACCTGAAAAATTTTAAATAAGTGCAAAATTCCCTTAATTTATTTCCCTGTCAAAAATAAACTTTCCCGGAGAATTTTGTGGCCTTGCGATTATTTGCCCCCAACGCTCCCTGTCCCTGTGGCAGCGGAAAAAAGTATAAAAAATGTTGTCTGCTCAAGGACGAAACCCTGCGGCAGCAGGAAAGAGTACGCAAATATATTGTGGACCTGGACGCCGAGCTGGTATATATGCTGCTGGATTATGTCAGGGATACTTTCGGCGAGGAAGCGCTTGACACGGGATGGCGTATTTTCATTGAAGACGATGATGAACTGGATTCCCACATTGACCGTAAATTTTTCTTCCAGATTTTTTATCCCTGGTTTCTTTTTAGTTTTTTACCGGAGAGTGAGGAGGAGCCGTGGGATGATATCCCCTTTTTAGAGGGGACGCCGCGAACCCTGGCCTCCTCTTTTGCCGCTGCCTTTCCCGGGGAATTAAGCGCCGAGGAGTTGGAGTACCTGAGAAAACAGAACGACGCGCCCATGGCTTTTTATGAGGTGCTGGGCGTGGAAAAAGGGCAGGGCATACACTTGCTGAATATCGAAAGCGGCGAGAAGGTTTATGTTGTTGAAAAAAACGGAAGCCGGACTGTGCGGGTCGGTAGTATTTTATATACCAAGGTGCTTGAGTTCCGCGACATGCACATACTCAGCGCCCTGTCGCCCGTACCCATGCGTCCCATGGTAAAACTGCATGTTCTGGATATTCTGAAGGGCGTCCGGGAGCATGGCGAACATAAGCACCGGGATGAATTAATGCATCATCTGTTTCTGGAAATGCTGAGGGCCGAGCTTCTGCCGCCGGCATTGGAGAACAGCGACGGCGAGGCGATCGTGGAGCACAGGATTTACTACGAGGTTGAATCGGCCCATAAGGCGTTTACGGCCCTGGCCTCCCTGGCGGCGGGCGTAAAAAGGCAGTCAATGCTTAATGACGCCGTTTATACCCGGGACGGGCTTGTGCATGAGGTTGAGATTCCCTGGCTTGATGGTAAAAAACGGGCGGAAGGATTTGAGGCCGACGAACTGGTGTTGGGCACGATTTTTATTACCGGCCGGGAAATGGTGGTGGAGGTCAACTCCGCGGAGCGGGCGGCGGAGATCATGCGCCGCATAGATAAGCGTCTGGGGAGCGGGGCCCGCCATTTGCGAACGGAAAAAATGGGCGTTGGGGAAGCAATGGACACATTGCCCGGTAACACCACGGAAAATGAAGAGGCCGGGCTGCCTGAAGACGCCTTGAACGCGGTACTGCGCACTGTACAGGGCCAATATTGGAAAAAATGGCTGGATGAGCGCATTCCGGCCCTGAATATGATGACGCCGCGCCAGGCGGCCGGGACAAAAGAGGGGCGGGCCCGGCTTGAAATTTTGTTAAAGGATATGGAGTATAGCGATTCAAAGCTGCCCGAGAATTTGCGCATGAAAAACTATCTGGATGATATTCGCCAAACTTTGGACCTGAGATGAGAACAGCGCCCTCACCGTAAAAAGGAAAGCTCCGGGCATAATCGGTTATGGCCCGTTGGCCGCAACTAACCGCAATTCCTGGCGGTGGAATATAACAGCCACACTTTTTCCCGTTTGTCTGTCCAGATTTTTTTGCATCTATTTTAAGGCCTCTCTATTATAGATGGACATTCTTCCTACCGTTAATCTGAATAAGGCCCGTCAATGAACATTGTCACCATCTATCTTAGACTCAGAACATTGAATCGCGTTGAGTTGCCTGCCTATAAAGGTTCAACCTTCCGGGGAGCCCTGGGACACGCCCTTAAAAAAACTTCCTGCGTGGTTAGCGGCGTGGCCTGCGCGCAATGTCCCCTTTTTAATAAGTGCGCCTACGCCTATTTGTACGAAACGCGCAACGAGCGGGGGCAAAGCGTGGCCCATCCCTATGTTATTGAGCCGCCCATGACGGCCCGTCAACGGTATGAGGCGGGGGAAACGCTCGGCTTGTCCATGGTACTGATGGGCCGGGCGCGGGAGTACGTCCCCTATCTGATCCGGGCCATACGGGAGATGGGCGAGCGAGGGTTGGGGCGGGGCATAGGCCGCTTTCGGCTTGAAGAGGCCTGGACTTTGGAAAACGGTGAAAAGGAAGGGATATATCACAGGGATGATAAGCGGGTATTTAAACCCCGGGGCAGCCTGAACCTTTTGGAGATACCTCCGGTGGAGACACGGGAAGTGGAAATACACTTTACAACGGTCACCGCATTAAAGGAAAGGGGCCGGATAAATCTTAATCCCGGTTTTGAAACGATCGTAAGGGCCGTGTATCGCCGGATGAAAGCGCTTGCCTGGTATCATGAGGGGAAAAGTATTCCCGAGCCTCCCGATATGCAAAACTTTGAAGTTCGCGCGGTGAATATCAACATCCGGCGCGGTTGGTGGATGCGCTACTCCAACCGGCAGGAGCGGAAGATAAACTATGAAGGCATAACGGGCAGCATGCGCTTTAAGGGTGATCTAACCGCTTTTACCCCCCTGTTGCAGATAGGCCGCCATATTCATATTGGCCGCGGCACGGTGTATGGCATGGGAAAATATGAGTTAACGATAAACTAGCCCGCCTTGTGTCTTGATCCGTCATTATTCTTTATGGGGTCAAAACCATTAGGTGAATTGGATTTAACTGAAACAAATCAGACAGGTCTTTTTAAGGAGAATAGAATGGCATATTTATATGGATCATCAATTCAGGGGATTCAAAGTTTTATTTTTGAAACGAATAAACTAAGGGAAATCGTTGGCGCAAGTGAGATTGTGGACAATCTCAGCGGCAACTTTTTTAAGGAAAAATTTAAATTGAATTCCCCGGACTTTATCATGCATGCGGCCGGTAATATAAAACTTGTTTTGGAAGACCGTGACCTGTTGGCTGAGATTGTGCGCGCATGGCCTAAGATTGTGCAGGAAAAAGCGCCCGGCCTTACCCTGAGTCAGGCGGTGGTGACGTTAGATGGAGACCTGACCCAGGATCATATCATGCGGCTTGAAGAGAAGTTAAAGACGCAAAGAAATAAGGGGGGAGGTCTTAGACCCCTGGCTGCCATGGCCATGGTGCGTTCCCGGCGAACGGGACATCCTGCCGTGGATTGGAAGGATGAGCAAAGCGCGCCCCGGGATCTGGCCGTAAGGGCTAAGCAGGAGGTGGGCAAGGGAGAAGCCCTGCATAGCCTGATGGAAAAAAGCTTTCCCGGTGATATTACAAAAAGCATAAAGAGCCTGCCCATGGATGTATCTGATATTACCGGCAAGGGAGAAACCGGCTGGCTGGCCGTGATACATGCCGATGGGAATGGCCTGGGTAAGGTAATACAGTCCATGGCCGGACAAATGGCCGGTCAACCATCGGAAATGCGCCGTGTGTTTAAAGAGTTCTCAGGCGCGCTGGATCAGGCCACGATTAATGCGGCCCGCGCTTCGGTAAAGGAGGTCATTTTACCGGAAGTAAAAAGGGAGGGGGATGACTCCGAACACACCGTTAAACTTCCTTTCAGGCCGGTGCTTCTTGGCGGAGATGATCTAACGGTAATTATACGGGCAGACCTGGCCCTGGACTTTACCCGTTCATTTTTAAATCACTTTGAAAATGAAACGGCTGAAGGCATGGCTGAATTAAGTAAGCAGTATGGCCTGGCTATATTGGAAAAAGGATTAACCTCTTGCGCCGGTATTGCTTTTATGAAGGAATCCTATCCTTTTCATTATGCCGCGGACCTGGCGGAAGAACTGAGCGCGTATGCCAAAAAGGTCTCCCGGGAAGTGAAAGCCGGGCGCATGCCCTCCTCGCTGGCTTTTCATAAAATACAGGACAGCTTTGTGGATAGTTACGAGGATATTGTAGAAAGAGAGCTTACGGCGGGAGATATCAGTTTTAGGTATGGGCCCTATTTTATAAACAATGAATATCTCCCTTCGGTGGAAACCCTGGAAAATCAGGTAAATGCTATATTGAAAAAAGAAGCACCACTTTCCGGCCTGCGTAACTGGCTGGCCCTGCTTTATGATGACCCTACAAGGGCCGAGCTGTGGCTGGACAGGGTCTGTAAGATAACACGTGAAAAGGCACCAAAAGAAGACTTTGTAGGAAAGCTGGGACTTATGGAAGCTGTAAAAGACAATAAAACGCATCTGTATGATGTACTATCCATGGCTTCATTAATGAGAGGCGCCATAACCGGGGGAGAAAACCATGGCTGAACTTTATTATAAGATTGAATTTTTTTCAGACTGGCACACGGGCAGCGGCCTGGCGGCCGGCGCGGATGTGGACCTTTTGGTCATAAAAGATAATATGGGTTTCCCTTATATTCCGGGTAAAACTCTGAAAGGGCTGATACGTGACGCGGCAAGAGAGCTTTGCGAAGCGGGCGTTGTTGCGAATGCGGATTTGGAGCAACTGTTTGGCGCGAAAGATGCCAAGGATGAGGGCAGGCCATCCATGCCGGGCCTCCTCTATTTTACCAACGCGGAGTTAACAAAAAATCTAAAGGAAAAACTTAAGGATAAGCAAGGCGTGCTTTACAGAAAGGTATCGTCCACGGCTATTGCGGAAGACGGCCAGGCCCGGGAGCATACCCTGAGGCGCATTGAGGTAACGGTCCCGCTGACACTGTTTGCCCGGATCGATAATATCCGCGACGGGGCCGATGAGGACATTCTTACAAAAAGCATGAGCATGATAAAGCGGCTAGGCTCCTGGCGCAACCGGGGGTACGGGCGATGTGCTTTTTCTGTAGTTACACCAGAAAACGGAGGGACTAAATGAAGCGTTTAACATTTGAAGTGACATTGTTGTCGGATATAGTTCTTCACGCCGATTCAGCCACGGAGGGGCAAAAAAAAACTCTGGATTATATACCGGGATCGGCTTTTCTTGGGGTGCTGGCAAAAAAATATGACAGCTTTGAATATCCCTATGCCGTTTTTCATGGCAATGGAGTGTTCTTTGGCGACGCCCATCTTCTGGTGGATGGAAAACGCACGCTAAAGACGCCGCTCAGCTGGTATTTTGCCAAAGGGAAAAAGATGGAAGGAGCGCCCTGGGTACATCATGGCCTGAACAGTGATATCTACAAATCGCTCATTGGACAAAATATACAACTGCGTCAGGCGAGACACGGCTGGTTGGCGCCGGCGGCGGAGAATACCGTGATGAGCGCGCACGCGCTTACAAATTATGCGATTAAGTCGGCTTATGACCATGAAAGACGCACAAGCCGGGAAGGACAGATGTATGGCTTTCGATCCCTGGCCGCGGGTACAAAGTGGGGCTTTTACGTGGATGTGGCCGGAGATATTGATACAGAAGCGATAATCAGCGGCCTGACAGGCAAAAAAAGGATAGGCAAAAGCCGGAGCGCTCAATATGGCAGCGTGGAAATACGCCGGGTGGAAACCACTCCCGGGGACTGGAATAGCGCAACATTATTCAGGGGTAAATACCTGATACTTTATGCGGAAAGCCGCCTGGTTTTTCTGGATGATTTTGGTCAACCGGCACTGCAGCCGGCCGCCCGCCATTTTAACCTGAGCGATGAATGGGAGTGGGTGCCTTCCCTGAGTCAGCTGCGCCATCAGATTTATGCGCCCTACAACTTTAAAAACCGGAGATTTCTGGCGGATCGGGTATGCTTTGAAAAAGGTTCGGTTTTCGTTTTTGAAGGCAGGAATAACGCCTCTTTTGACCCGGCCGCCCTAAGGGATGGTGTTGGCGAGTATAAAAACGAGGGTTTTGGACGCGTCATTTGTAATCCGGATTTTCTGATGTGTGACGATGCGTCGCGTTGTCTTTGGCAGGTGGGAAATAACGTAAGTCAAAATATTGATATGACGGGCGTGCTGGCTTCCCATGTTTCCGATGCGCTAATACAGAGTTGGGTGGAGCAGCGCCTGAAGGAAGCCGAGCTTGAGAGCGCGATTTACAGCAAGGCCGCTTTTTTTGTGAAGAATAACTTTAGCCTGTTTCGTGGTACTTCACCCAGTCAGTGGGGGCAGATACGTTCCATTGCCACTCAGTGCCGGGATTATAACGGGCTGGAAGTCTCTTTGTTTAAGGATGTTACGGCAACCTCGGAGGATGGCGTCACGCGCAGCCATGACCGGGCCAATGCCGGTTTTTTGAATCATGGAAAGGCGGAAAAGGTTTGGAGGAAGGGCCGGGAAGCGCTGCGGCAAGAGTTGCGCAGACAGTATGAGGATGAGGGCGACTCTTATGTGTTGGAATACCTGCTGGCCCTGGCCGGACAGATGCAAAAACGAGTACAGAAGGAGAACAAATAATGACACACCGATATTGCGCGCGCATACTTGTGGAAGCCGCCACGCCGCTCAAGATAGGCACGGGTGAGCAGGGGCTTAACATTGACGAACGGGTGGCCACGGACGCCAACGGCCTGCCGCTCATTCCCGGTACCGCCCTGGCCGGCGTGTTGCGCCATGCCTTTAGGGATCAGGACAAGGTGAGGGATATTTTTGGCTTTCAGGAAAGAAAGAAGGGAGCGGGCTCCCGCCTGTCTGTTTCTTCCGCCCATTTTGTGGGCCGCGAGGGAGAAGTGATTGACGGCCCCACCGTTATAGATTTTAAAAATGACACCTTTTACAGCATGTTCCGGAAAATGGCCGTGCGGGATCATGTGCGTATCGATCATCGTGGCGTGGCCGGGGACACGGGGAAGTTTGATTCGCAACTGGTCTATAAGGGCTGCCGTTTTGTGTTTGATCTGGAGCTGAAGGGGGCTGAGGACGACGGGGTGGTCTGGTCCCGCCTGCTTAAACTGTTACATTCCCCTCTTTTTCGTCTGGGAGGCGGTACCCGCAAGGGGTTTGGAGAGCTCAGCGTAAAGGCCATTGATGAGGAAGTTTATAACCTGCGGGAGGACAGCGCCCGCTATATGGCGCGTTCGGCCCGGCTGACGGTTCCCGTGGGGACAAGGAGTAAAGATAAAGCCGATGCGGATGAAGGGCTTATTGTTTATAATATTTCTCTGCGTCCCGATGACTTTTTTATTTTTTCCGCCGGTTATGGCGACAACGACGTTGACTCGGTAAGCAAAAAGGAACCGGTAATCACCTGGGAGAATGGCCGGCCGAGTTTTAGCGCGGAAAAACTGTTGATACCGGCCTCGTCGGTTAAAGGCGCCATTGCCCATCGTGTGGCTTTTCATTTTAACCGTTTAAGTGAATGTTATGCGGACAAACTGGCGGAAGATGAAAGTTTGAGTAACCATACCGGTGAAAATAATAAAGCGGTGGTTGCATTATTTGGCGCGGCAAAGAATTCCGATAAGGGTGAGGATCAAGGACAGCGGGGACGGGTCATCTTTAGCGACTTGTTCCGCACCGAAGCCCGGGAAAAAATCTTTAATCACGTTTCTATTGATCGTTTTACAGGAGGAGCGATGGATGGCGCCCTGTACAATGAAAGAGTTATTCATATGGAGCATCCGTTAAACTTAAAGATTGTGGTTGAAGCAGAAGCCTTTAAGGGGCAGCCGCATGTTGAGGAAGCTTTTGAGTGCGCGTTAAAGGATTTAACCTCGGGCATGCTGCCCCTGGGCGGACATACCATGCGTGGCCACGGTTGCTTTAACGGTGGAATAGTAAAGGAAATGAAAGGGGTAACAAGTGAGCTGGTTTAAAACATTACAAAAACTGACAGAGATTCCCGAAGGCACTTATGAAGGTTATCTGTGGCTGTCGGACGAGGAAGCTCCCCGCCTGGTAAACACGCTTGAGCCGGAGTGCTATGAATGCAATGGTCTGCCCGCTAATCCGTTTATTCGGGAGGGATTCCTTTTTGATGAAAAGGCCGGCGTATCCGTGGCTATACGTCATGTGCCGGGAAAATATCATATTCATAGCATCTTTCTGGAGCAGTTGCCGCAAGAACGCGAGGAACACGCCTTGACCTTCCTGGCACATAAAGCCCTGCCCGGTCCGCTCAAATTCAGGGAGATATGGCTGCCGGAACCCGATGATCTATGTGATGGACTAAATGTTTTACGCAAAAAAGCCGTTATTTTTACCGGTTTTGATAAGGAGGTTCAATAATGACGAAATCACCCTATAATTTTGTACCCTTGTCCGAAACCATTGTGGCCTATGACAATCCGGAACAGGTTTCCCACGATGTTCCTTTTTCCGACGGCATGAGCGGCGTACTGGAAATGGAAATAAAAACCGAAACAGCCAGTTTTATCAGGGACAGCGATGACGAGCAGGAGTTCTTCCGTGCCGCGCTTGGGCACGGTAGAAAAATGGTTAATATTATTCCCGGAACGTCGCTTAAGGGTATGCTGCGCGGCATAGTGGAAATTGCCTCCTTTGGCCGCATGAGCCGGGTAAGCGACCACCGTTATTCCATAAGGGACTTGAAATATAGACCTTATACTTCCCAGATGACCAGAACCATTGGGGGCAATATCGTTGAGCCGTTGGTAAGAGCGGGGTGGATAGAGCAAACCCTGCATGAAGGCAATAAGGTTTGGACGCTTTATCCCTGCGATTATGCCCGCGTGGAGGTGCGCGATCTGGAACGCTACCACGGCCAGGGGCTGAGTCTTAATGAAAAATTGTCCTCCGTTCAAAAGTACAACCTTTGGCTTAAAAGCCTGCAAGTTTCCTTTAGCTTCCACCAGGATGATTATCCGCATCAGAAAGGTAAAATTAGAATACGCTATAAAAAGGTCACTTCCCTCAGGGGCGGTTCACAAACAGGGACTGTGGTGATGACGGGGCAGCCCTATCCCCGGAATGAAGTTAAGAAGAACGGGAAACATATGGATTTTATTTTTTATAATACCCGGCCGGACGGAGTGGACGTTTCCGCCATGCGCAAGGATTTTGAATTTATACATTCTGATGATGATGCGCCTAATGAGGAGTGGCGCTACTGGAAAGATAAACTAAGTAATGGTGAACGCATGCCCGTGTTTTTCCTTTCGGACGGGGACAGGATTACCTCCTTTGGGCTGGCCATGATGTACCGCTTGCCTTATAACAATAGTATCGCCGACGCGATCCGCAACAGTAACCCGGCTCACTTTCCCCGGAAAAATGAAAAGCCTCTTTTTGATCTGGCGGATATGATTTTTGGCTATGTGGCCCAGGAGCATAAAGCGGGGGCCATGAAGGGGCGGGTACAGGTTGGCCATTTTCTGGAAACGGAAACTTCCGCTGAAAAACGGAATCTTCTTGATCCGGTGACAAAAAACCTGGGTTCGCCCCGGCCTACCTTCTTCCCACACTATGTAAAACAGCCGCGCGCGGACAGGAATTATTGCGTGCCCAAAAGGGGCCGTCAGGCGGAATATGCCACCTTTATGGATAACGGCGTGGAAGTACGCGGCTGGAAGCGCTATCCCATTGAAAACAAACAACCGGATATGACTTCCGTGCCGGCCTCAAAAACAACCACAGCCTTCCGGCCGGTGGAGTCGGGCGCGCGTTTTAGGGGAAAAATCCGCTTTCATAACCTGAGACCCTTTGAACTGGGAGCCCTTATCTGGAGCATTACCCTGGGGGGAAGAAAAGGATGCTATCATAACATCGGCATGGCTAAACCGCTGGGCTTTGGGCGCGCCCGTCTCGATATTTTGAAGTTCCGTCTTTATTATGGCCCGCAAGAGTGGGACTCTCAAAAATGCCTGCAGGCTTTTGAGAGCTACATGGAACAAAAAATACCGGGGTGGAAAAACAGTGTGCAGATAGAGGAACTTTTGACCATGGCCGACCTTAGATTTGGCGCGGCCTATGAAACCGAATACCCCGTACTCTCTACCAGTCCCGATAATATCAATGAATTTGACAAACTGATAAAAAGCAATGGCTATGTTTTGCCCTCCTACAGGGATACCGCCATCAAAGATGATACGGTGATTTGTAAAACGGCGGAGGAAGAGGCACGGGAAGAGCAGAAAAGAAATCAGCTTGAAGAGTTGGGCAGGGAAAATCCCGAGGTCTATCGCATAGTGCAAATGACAAACAGCGCCCTGAAGGATTACATCAAGGACCAAACGATCCTTCCAGGGGAAAAATGTGCCCTGCTGGAGGCCTATCCCTTGTTAAAGGGTGGCCAGAAAAAGGTTATAGATGACGCCCTGGCCAAGGGTAAAAAATCGGTTTATAAAAACCTGACAATGATCGAGAAGGCCTGCGGACGGAAATTCCGCTAAGGCCCTGGGATTAAATAAGGCATGGCCTTATCTCCTATGGTGTTGGTCATTTTAGCCCGTTGCGATCAGGCGCCATGAATATTCCGGTAATATAAATATTTATAATGGATGAAAGGAATTGTTCAGATGACTCATTTTGTTTTGTCTCCCTGCGGTACAAGTATGTTCACCGGGGGAAGTATTGATACCGCCCTGAGGCGTGTTTTGGGAAAAAATGCCAATAAAAAGGAAGAAGATGTTGACGAAGCTGACAAAGGCGTCATAAAAAAACATTTTGAGGCCGTGGAAGAAAAAATTTTAGGAGCCACGCCCCATGAGGTACTCAGGATGTCCGCCGAGCTTCACGCCCTGGTGCGTTTTTATAACTTTAAAATGGAGACGGCCGGCAATGATTTTCATCTACTGCTGACCACCGATACCTGGCAGGGCGCGCGGGCCGGAGCCATTGTGGCCGCATGGCTAAAAAAACATAAGATGAATGCGGAGGTTTTAACACAGCCGGATTTGCAAACCGCCGATCTGCAGGCTTACCGCTGGGCCCTGGCGGACCTGGCCGTATCCGTGGAAGAACGATCCTCCTTGTGGCGCCAGTCGGGAAAAAAGGTTGTATTTAACCTGACCGGCGGTTTTAAAAGCGTTCAGGGCTTTTTACAAACACTGGCCATGCTTTATGCCGATGAAACCATCTATGTTTTTGAAACACAAACTCAGTTATTCCGCCTGCCGCGCTTGCCGATTACCTTTACCCCGGATGACGTTGTGGAAAAGAACTTTGATCTTTTCCGTAAAATGAAAGCCGGGCTGAAGGTAAATATCCCCGAGGGGGTGCCGGAACTGATGTTTTTAACCATGGGCGATAAAACCGCCTTGTCCGAGATGGGGGCCATACATTATGCCTCCATCCGAAAAAAACTATACCGGCAACGCCTGTTTGCGCCGGTTTGCGGGCAGGTGCGCTTTGGGGAGGGCTTTTTAAAAAGCACGCGGAGCCTGCCCGCGGACAGGCTTTATTTGGTTAATGAGCGTCTGGAAGACCTGTGCGCCTACTTTCTTTCCGGAAAGAAGAAAAACCTGAAACGTCTGGATTTTAAGGCTCTGAAAAACAATCCCCTGCCGCCATATACCCATGAACTGGACGCCTGGTCCGATCGGGACGCCAAGAGGATATTTTGCCGGTTTGAAAAGGATGTTTGTATTTTGGAAGAGCTTCGCGGAGGATTGCATTGATGTAGTCTTTCACGTCGGATTCGTTACAGGAGGATGCGCCCATGTCCACCATATATCTTATCGCCGCCAGCGGCAAGCTGAGCAAAAAGGGGGAAACCCTGCGTTTGCACATTGACGAGCAGACCACCAAAACCATTTTCCCCTTTAAAACCGATCAACTGGTGCTGATCGGCAACATCGATATCAGCACCCCGGCCCTGAAACTGCTGATGCGGCACAGAATCGACACCGTCTTTATCAATAAAAACGGTCGCTTTAACGGCCGCCTGGCCTTCGCCAGCGGCAAGAATATCTTTTTGCGGCAAAAGCAATTCGCCCTGATTAACGATAAGGACTTTGTGCTGGAAACGGCCCGGGCCATCGCCGCCGCCAAGATCCGCAACCAGCACTATTTTGCCCAAAGGCTGGGGCGCTCCAAAACCTATCCCGGCAGTACCGAGCAAACCGTCTACAATTTAAAACGCCTGGCCGGGCAATGCGCGGAGGCCCAAAACACGGCCAGCCTGCGCGGCTTTGAGGGCGCCGCCGCCCGCGTCTATTTTAAGGCCCTTGCCAAAGCCTTTGTGCCCGGATTTGCCAAATTCAACGGCCGCAGCATGAACCCCCCGCGCGATAATGTGAATGCCGTGCTCAGCTTTTTATATACCCTTATCCTCTACCGCGTGGACGCGGCCATTGAAATGAGCGGCCTGGAACCGCACCTGGGCTGCCTGCACAGCGTGGAATACGGCAAGCGCAGCCTTAGTTTTGACCTGATGGAGGAATACCGCGCCATCATTGCCGATCCCCTTTGCGTCAGCCTTTTTAACCTGGGCGTGCTCAGGGAGGATGATTTCCGCGAGGTGGATTTTTCCACCGGCGACGACGAGTATCCCCTGGAGGAAGGCGACGCCCATCTGGGCGTTGAAAGCAAAAAAGGCGTGCTGCTCAACCGCGAGGGGCTCCGCAAGGTTCTGGTACAGTTTGAGCGCAAGCTGGATACGGAGCTGCTCTACACCCCGGAGGGACGCCGTCTGAGTTATAAAAATATCATCATGCGCCAGGTGAACCACTACCGGCGGGTGATCAATGGCGAGGAAAAGGTTTATAAACCCCTGCGCCTAAGTTAGGAGAAGGCCATGATCTATATGATTTGCTACGACATCAGCGACCCCCGGCGCCTGAGAAAAACGGCCCGCGTGTTGGAAGACTTTGGCATCCGGGTGCAAAAATCCTTTTTTCAGTGCGAGATAACCGCCAAAGGGCTGGAGCAGCTGCGCGGGAAAATTCTGGAGGAGATCGACCTGGCTAAAGACTTTTTCTTTATCTATCCCCTGTGCGACGCCTGCGCCCAAAAGCCGGTTACCGACGGTCCGGGGGAGATTATCCGCATCCAAAGCTATGAGATATACTGAGGGGAGGGGGTATGAGAAAATGGCTGGTCATTTATGATATCCGCGACGCCCGCCGCCTGCAAAAGGTGGCCCGGGTTATGAAGGACTACGGCCAGCGCGTGCAAAAATCGGTGTTTGAGGTGGAAGCGGGCTTTGCCACCATAGAGCGGATGCGCGGACGGGTGCTGGCCATTATGGATGATGAGCGGGACTATGTGGTCTATTTTAATATTTGCGAGGCCGACTGGCAGAAAAAAGAGAAATACGGGCCGCAAAAATTTGACGAAGAACCGCCGCGGTCGTATTATATCTATTAACCGGTCGCCGGGAAGGGAAAAGCGCGAACCCCCGCTTTTCGCGGAAAAGGCCGCTTTGGTAGGCAGGTTGGCGGAAAGAGGGCAAGACTCTGTTTTATAAGGAGATAGAAAGAAAAAACGATGAAAAAAATAAAATTTAACGCAAGTAAAAAAGATTTTTGCGCGCGGTTGGCGCTACAGGGCCCTTTAGGCCGCGCGGGACAAGGGCTGAAAGCGTAGCTGTAGGAGAACCCCGTTATTCACAGGGGATTAAGACAGGCCGCCATCATACTGACTTAAAATCTTATCTGCTTTTGTGTAGGAGAACCCCGTTATTCACAGGGGATTAAGACTGGTGTACGCTAAGGCTCTGGCTATCGGGCATCTTAAACATGTAGGAGAACCCCGTTATTCACAGGGGATTAAGACCCTGTATTCGGGGCGGTGCGTTGCGCTTCCCGGCTTATCTCAGTAGGAGAACCCCGTTATTCACAGGGGATTAAGACGGTAGATCACCAGGGCCATTGCCGCGATCATACCAAGGTGTAGGAGAACCCCGTTATTCACAGGGGATTAAGACTCGGTTTTTTTAAGTATATAACAATGCTTACTATCTACGTAGGAGAACCCCGTTATTCACAGGGGATTAAGACCTAACGCCTCTTTAACCTTAATTAAATCCGTGATCATAAGTAGGAGAACCCCGTTATTCACAGGGGATTAAGACACTTAAAATCTTATCTGCTTTTGTCATTTTGTACCTCCAAGTAGGAGAACCCCGTTATTCACAGGGGATTAAGACCTCAGGGTTTTTCACTACTTGATCCACCCGTTCAATTTTAGGTAGGAGAACCCCGTTATTCACAGGGGATTAAGACCTTTTACTGAATCAATAAACTTGACGTGCTCCCATGCGTAGGAGAACCCCGTTATTCACAGGGGATTAAGACGGTTAGCTGTCGGAGCGGGAATCGAACCCGCAAACATCGGTGTAGGAGAACCCCGTTATTCACAGGGGATTAAGACCCGGCGGGAACGCCGTAAAAGGCGAGCATGTTTCCAAGTGAGTAGGAGAACCCCGTTATTCACAGGGGATTAAGACCAAAGAATTTATCAATGATGGATCGTACTTCTTTAAAGTAGGAGAACCCCGTTATTCACAGGGGATTAAGACATAAAAACAAATGTTATGGTTCTAATCACTGGGATCGTCAGTAGGAGAACCCCGTTATTCACAGGGGATTAAGACTCCCAGGGATAAAACCATACTTTTTAGCCTTCCCATTCCAAAAGTAGGAGAACCCCGTTATTCACAGGGGATTAAGACCTTCCGATACGCGATCACGCAAGTATCTTTCCCAGCCTGCCAGTAGGAGAACCCCGTTATTCACAGGGGATTAAGACCTAAGCTAAAAATCATTTTTTTGTCCCTTTTTCCAGGTAGGAGAACCCCGTTATTCACAGGGGATTAAGACTGAAAGCGCGGGTTGTTACCCTGTCTTTACCACTTACCGACAGTAGGAGAACCCCGTTATTCACAGGGGATTAAGACAGGTTTAGCTATCCGTTTAATGGCCGTTGTACGGCCACCGTAGGAGAACCCCGTTATTCACAGGGGATTAAGACGTGTCCAGTTTCGCGGCCATAACCAACGCATCAGATTCATTGTAGGAGAACCCCGTTATTCACAGGGGATTAAGACAAATACTAATGGTTTCCATTTTGAAACCCTCCAATCTTTAGTAGGAGAACCCCGTTATTCACAGGGGATTAAGACCCATGCAGAGGGCCCCGCAATTGTTATCGAGGCATTGGTCTGTAGGAGAACCCCGTTATTCACAGGGGATTAAGACGGCACCCGGCCACTATCATTTATTGATAGTGCCAGTTTACAGTAGGAGAACCCCGTTATTCACAGGGGATTAAGACAGTACGGGTTCTCCGTAAAGTGCGTGCACTGGCGGCAGTAGGAGAACCCCGTTATTCACAGGGGATTAAGACTACCTCATACTCCTGCAAAATCTTGAAATCCATTTTATAAGTAGGAGAACCCCGTTATTCACAGGGGATTAAGACTTCCGGCTTTGGTTGGCACCTTATTACCGGCCAGGTGCTTTGTAGGAGAACCCCGTTATTCACAGGGGATTAAGACACACACTCCCACTTTGAACCTTTGAGATGCAAGCCTTTTGTAGGAGAACCCCGTTATTCACAGGGGATTAAGACCTTCCACAGCGTGGCGGATTCAAGGGCGATGATTCGGATCAGGTAGGAGAACCCCGTTATTCACAGGGGATTAAGACCAGGGCTTTAAATCTGTGTATGAGTTTCATTTCTTACCGTAGGAGAACCCCGTTATTCACAGGGGATTAAGACAAACAGACCTGTATCGTATGGTTTCGGTATGGCCACGATCTCGTAGGAGAACCCCGTTATTCACAGGGGATTAAGACTTCGCCCTGACGGACTGGCGGGAACCGCAGACCCTTTAATTTAGTAGGAGAACCCCGTTATTCACAGGGGATTAAGACCCCGCCGAAGCGGCGCCACAAGAATACCAACTTATTTTTGTAGGAGAACCCCGTTATTCACAGGGGATTAAGACCGTACGGCTGGATGTGATAATACCGACTTAGACATGTTGCGTAGGAGAACCCCGTTATTCACAGGGGATTAAGACCCGCTATCGTATTGGTCTAAAATTTTATCAATTTTTGTCAGTAGGAGAACCCCGTTATTCACAGGGGATTAAGACTTCAACTTCAAATACAGCTACACAATAAACCCCGCTACGTAGGAGAACCCCGTTATTCACAGGGGATTAAGACGTCATTGTATTGACATAATCCAATCGGTCGCGCTCTCGTAGGAGAACCCCGTTATTCACAGGGGATTAAGACCAGAAAACACATTGTCGTTTTTCAGAAACACCGTCGCGTGTAGGAGAACCCCGTTATTCCTGAGCGAAGCCTTGCCGGAGGCAGGCAAGCGAAGTCCCGCGAAGCGGGAAGAGGGGATTAAACCGGGCAGGGCCCAAATAGCAAATACAAAATAAAAAATACAAAATACAAAAAGGGTCTGCCGGAGAATTGCTTCGCCACACTCGCAATGACATGCTCTCCGTTAAGTCATAATTCATTTGTCATTATTCATTTGTCATAACACTCCCGTTATTCCTGAGCGAAGCCATGCCGGAGGCAGGCAAGCGAAGTCCCGCGAAGCGGGAAGAGGGGATTAAACCGGGCAGGGCCCGAAGAGCAAATACAAAATAAAAAATACTAAAGACAAAAAACGTCTGCCGGAGGATTGATGGCCTGCGCTGATACTGACGCAGCCACATCCCGTTGTCATGCTGCCGACTGATGAGTTGGGTCTGGCTCATTTGCCTGCCCGGCTCCGTCGGGCCTGCCCTCCCGCCTTTGGCGGGGGCATGCTACCTCAGGCGGGTCATATGTCATTTGTCATTATTCATTTGTCATACCCCCCGCTGTTCACCGTGAATGCAGGCGTTGTGCCATTGTCCAAATATGCGGCAATACCAGATCCGGTTGTTGTTATTTTCGCTTTTGTTTCGTATCCTTAAAACGTATTGAAAAAAGTCCCACCCTTTGTAGCCTGTAACCGGGAGCGATATATATGGATGAAAAAAACCGCGAACGATTGCGGCTGATCCTTGAGTATTTTAAACAGGATGAAAACCCTTCCGATATTGAGGAAAAGGCCACCCGTTGGATGACCCTGGTCGACCGGAATAAAACGGAGGAAGCCAACCGCTTTTATGAGTCAACCCTGTTTGATGAGGTCATTGCCAGGTTTACCCGGCAGGAGTCCCGTTATGCCCGTAGATATTCAGTTCTGATCTCCCTGGTCGGTTTTTCTCCCGAGCCGCTGATATTGACCATCGCCGCTTTGCAGCCGGATTATATCCATTTTCTGGTTACCGGAGACGCGCGTTTCAATGTGGATAAAATTATAGAGCGCTGCGGCTATCCGCCCTCCCGTTTTGAGCAGAATCCGGTGGAAAGCTCCTCCGCCGGGGACGTCTATAAAAAAATATATACCTTTGTTAAGTCCGCTCCGGGAAAAACCGCCATAGACATTACCGGAGGCAAAAAGGCCATGGTGGGTGGGGCGGCCATCGCCGGCGCCTTTTTAAACTGCGATCTGTTTTATGTGGATTACGGCCACTACATGCCGGAATCGCGCAAGCCCCTGCCCGGATCGGAATACCTCAATCTTTTAAGCAACCCCTATCAGGTTTTTGGCGATGTGGATAAACTGGCGGCCATACAGCTTTACCGCGCGGGCAACCATGCCGCGGCCATAGAGCGGCTGAAGGGGCTGATCGATAAACTGCCCGATGAGCGGGAAGAAAGGCTGCTGCTTAATATTTTTGAATTTCATAAATATTGGGAAGATTACGAGTTTAAACGGGCCGTAAGCAGCGGAACAAAGGCGCTGGAAGATATCGGGCGCCGCGGGCTCTATCCGGAACTGGCTTCTCCGCTGCGCGAACGCCTGGAGCTGTTGCGCGAGATGGACGGCGGCTCTTCGGCCCTGATCGCCCTGAATCATTTTGAGATGAGCCGCCGCTATTGCGACCGCCAGCGCTTTAATTTCGCGGTGATGATGCTTTATCGCACCATGGAAAAAGTGCTTAGCCACCGCCTGGCCGCCGCCTGGGGCATAGAGGCCGCCTCGCCGGAGTATGCCCCCTATCCCGACCTGAAGGAAAGATACGCCGCCCGGGCACGGGAGCTTTACGGCCCGCAAGCCCGCGGGGAACTGCCGGGAAAAATAGCCCTGATGGACGCCTTTTTGATTTTACGGGCCCTGGGGGATGAGATGACGGCCGAAGTCTCCCTGAAAGAGGCGCTGGCCCAGACCAATCACCGCAACCAGGGCATACTGGCCCATGGCGACAGGCCGAACACATATAAGCAATACACCGCCATGAAAAAGATTTTCCGGCCGGTGATCGAAGGCTATTGCCAAATCTATTTTAACAGGCCCCTGGCGGAAACACTGGGGCGCTTTCGCCCACTGGCCCTGCCGGAAGGATAGCCGCGGGCGCTTCCGTGCCCTGTTCCCCTGTCCGCCGCCGCGCATGCAAAAAAATCAGGGCAGACAAAAGGCGCGTCTGCACAGATAAAATGGAAAGGGCAAGGGGGCGTTTCTTACCTTTGGCCTGTAAAAAAACAAGGGGCGTTAAGCGCGGCCCGCCGGGGCCGCTTTTTTTACCACGCCCCGCCTTGTGGTGTGTTACTTATAATAAAACGGGAGAACGTCATGTTTAAAACCCTGCATTTTTTTGGCCTGCGCGACGGGAAAGATAAAAAACGCAGCTACGCGGTTATTGAGAAACCCGGGGAGAATGCCTTTTTTCAGGAAATTAAACTCACTCCCGATAGCCTTCTTAGCTGGAACAGGGAATTGCAGTATGTCCATCGTATTTACATCGATAATGTTTATGACGATGAACAGTGGGACGATTTGATGCTCTTGCTGGAAATGGTTTTACAGGGGAATATGGAATTTCCTGGGGAACTCCTCTTTGAGAAGGATGAGAAGGGCGAGGTTTATATCGATTACGCCGAAATGTGCAGGCGCCATTATAAAATCAGGGAAGATGTGGACAGTTTCGCATCCCGCATGCGCAAAATATACGGAGATTTTGATTTTGACGAAATGTATGGCTATTTGTTAGAATATTTGGATGAGGATAAAACCGACCACGCAAAGGAGAAGAAAAATCATGACTGAAATAAGCTGCCCAAACTGCGGCCATGTTTTTGCCATAGAAGATGTGCTGGCGGAAAACCTGGAAGAGCGCTTGAAAAAAAAGTATGAGCAAAAACTGAACGAAAACCTGAACAGGTTAAAACAGGATCGGCGGCAGGTGGAAGAGGAACGGGAAAAGCTGCGGGCGCTGAAGGCGGAGCAGAGCCAGGCCGTGCGCCGGGAAGTGGAGCTGAGGCTGGAGGAAGAACGCAAGCGCCTGGCCAGGGAAACCCGCGAGGATTTTGAGCAAAAAATGAAACTGCTGGAGGAAGAAAACAACCGCCACCGGCAGGAGAGCGCCCGGATGAAAAAAAGGGAAGCGGAACTGCTGCGCCTGCAAAACCAGGTGCAACTTAAAGAGCAGGAGATGGCCCTGGAGCTGGAAAAAAAACTGGCCGAACGGGGAAGGGAATTGGAGAAAAAGGTGGAAGAGCGGGCCCGGGCCGGGTTTGAGCGGGAAAGGGAAGAGATGGAGCGCCGCCTGCGGGAAGCGCAAAAAAACGCCGAGCGCCAGGCCGGCGAGAACAAACGCCTGAAGGAGCGGGAGCTGGAATTGCTGCGCCTGGAACAAAGCCTGGGAGAAAGGGAGGAAGAACTAAGGCTGAAGATGGAAAAAGAGATGCTGGAAAAGCAGGCGGCCATTGAAAAAAAGGCAAGGGAGAAGGAACGCGAAAATTTTGTTCTGGAAAAGGCAACCCTGGAAAAAAAGCTGGAAGACGCCGTCAGATCCGCCGAGGAACTGAAACGCCGGGCGGAACAGGGCTCCATGCAGCTACAGGGCGAAATACAGGAACTGGCCATTGAGCAGGCCCTTAGGGAAAGCTATCCCCTGGACCGCGTGGATGAGGTGCCCAAGGGCATCCGCGGCGCCGATTGCCTGCACACGGTTTTTAACGACCTGCGCCAGGCCTGCGGGGTGATTGTGTACGAAAGCAAGAACACCAAAAAATTCAGCAACGCCTGGATCGCCAAGCTGAAAAAGGATCAGCTAAACTGTAAGGCCGATATCGCCGTATTGGTCACCGAGGTGATGCCCGACGATATGAGTGAGTTCGGTCTGCGGGACGGGGTATGGATTTGCGGTTTCCGGCAGCTGAAAAGCCTTTCCCTTGTTCTGCGCCAGATGCTGATCCGCATGCGTTCCATAAAAAGCAGCGAGGAAAACAAGGGCGAGAAAATGGCCCTGCTCTATAAATATCTGACCAGCGAGGAGTTTGCCCTGCACATCAGGAACCTGGTGGAAACCTACGATGAGATGCACCGGCAGCTTGCCGCGGAAAAACGGGCCATGGAACGCCTATGGAAAAAGCGCGAACAGCAGATAAACGGCGTGCAGGGCACGGTGGCTTCCCTGTTCGGCTCCATAGAGGGCATCGCCGGCAAGGCCATTAAAAGCGTGGACCTGCTGCAACTGCCGGGGTAAGAAAGGAGACAGGACATGGCGGTATTAATCGAGGCCATCAGCGTGGTTGTAAGGGAAAGGGCCATCGCGGAGAAAATGAAGGGCGGTCTGCCCCTTTTTTTAAGAGAACGGCCCAACCTGACCCACTGCGCCGACGGTCAGCTTCACCGGCTGGGCTTTATGACCCCCCACGAGGTTCATGACTATGTGAACTTCCTGATGGAAAACGGGCTGGAATTTGTGCGCGGGGGAAAATGCCGCGACTTTGTGGTGGTGGATATGCTGAACGGCCCCACCATGCCCTGCGACTGGATTGAGGTAAGCCGGAGCGCGTTTTTTAGGGGGATGACGGAGTTCAAAAACAGGGAACAAAAGTTTACCTTTGCCTGGCTGCGCCCAAAAGGGCCGGACGAAACGCCGAATTTAACGCTGACAGCGCCGGAGGGCTGGAGCCCCGACATGGCGCTAAATGCACACAATTTTATCCCGTTTTCAAAAGACGGTCAGGAAAGGAATTGACCGGCCGTGCCGGGAGAATTTTAAAAACAAGGGAAAGGAAAACAGCATCATGCGCGAAAAGGTAATGGAAAACTTAATAATGAAATGGCCGGAACTTTTTATAGAAAAAGGGCTCACGCTGCGGCACGCCCAATACACCCTGATCAACGGACGCCGTCCGGATCTGATTTTCGAGGACGCCCGGGGGCGCACCCTGCTGGTGGAAATTCAAAGCGGCGTATTGGACGACGCCCACATGGTGCGCATGGTGGACTACTATGGCGCCTATAAGCTGGAGTTCCCCGGGAAAATAGCGCGCCTGATGTTTATCGCCCATGACATTCCAGCCGAGCGCATGGAGTTTATCCGGCGCATGGGCTTTGAAGGCCTGGTCATTCCCCCGGCTAAATTCCGCGACATAGCCCGGAAAAAAAAATATCCCCTGGAGGCGGATGATGAACCCCTTAACCCTCCTAAGCGGCCCACGCCCCGGCAGCTGCCGGAGTCGCCCGAACTCGACGTTGTGGATTATAGCCAGCTGCCCAACAAGCCCCTGTTTGCGGATAACTCCCCGTCCATTATTTTGGGGCGCTTTAACGACTATATGAAAAAACATGTGCTTGCCCAAAAAAAGCGCCTCAGCATTCGCCAGCACAGCGCCTGGATACTGGCCCACAAGGCGGGATTGCATATCGGCTTTAAGGAGGACGGGCTTAAAAATTCCGATACCCAGGCCTATTTTAAGGATCAGCCTTATCTGAAGCTGGAAAAGCACATGAGTGTTTTTTACAAACAGTTGATGAAACAGCCCGAAACCTGTTTAAAGGATATTCGCGTTACCCTTAGCGGCAAGCGCAACCGCCGCGTTTTGACCTTTGAGCTTAGGGAATAAGGCGGACCCCGCCCGGACAAGGGAAATCCATAAAACGATGTATACCATATTATTATAAAGGAACAGACTGAACGATGAACGATACACGAAAAAATATTTTTGTCACCGTGGCCGGTTCCACGCCACAGATCATAACCGAATCCCTGTATGACTTTATTGTCCAGCAAAAGAAAAGGATCGATGAAATACATATTATCACCACCCTGCATGGCCGGCGCCGCTGCGAGGAGATGATCAAGGCCTATCCCGGCGGCCGTTTTTATACCTTTTGCCAGGAATACGGCCTGAACCCCATGGACATGCCCATATCCATCCATGTCATCACCGATGAAAACGACCACGCCCTGGAAGATATCCGCGATGCGCGGGACAATGAAAGCGCCGCCAATTTTATAGACGGCAAAATACAGGAGTTGTGCGCCCGCGAGGATGTTACCCTGCTGGCCTCCCTTTCCGGCGGGCGCAAAACCATGAGCGCCTACATGGCCTATGCCATGCAGATGTACGGCCGCCGCCGCGACCGGCTGTACCACGTGCTGGTGTCGCCCCCCGAGCTGGAGTTTAGCCGGGATTTCTTTTATCCCCCCTCCGGGGACAGAGATGTGCTGGTTAAAAGCGCCGGCGGAGAAGTGACCGTCAGCGCGCGGGATATTGTCATCACCAATGCCGAAATCCCCTTTATCCGCATTAACGACTTTCTGGACTTCGATGAAAATCTGAACGTCGCCAGCTACCTGGACAAGGTGGAACTGACCCAGAAAAGCCTGGATAATGTCTACCGCGCCCGGCTGGACTTTAGCGAAATGGAAAAGGGCGATCTGCGTGTTATCTGGCAGGATGACATAAAATGGACCGTCCACATGAAGCGGGCCGAGATTACCCTGTATAAATATATTTACGACCTGAAAACACTGCATAACTCCCCCGAGCTGAACCCCCGCCACGTCAGGGAACTGCAACGCATCTACAAAGGCGGGCGCGAGGCGGTGGACAGCTACCCCGACTTTTCCCATAAGGGCATCATCGATTTTCGCGCCAAAATCAATAAAACCCTGCGCGACCAGATAAAAAACAAGTATATCCTCGGTTATATAGAAATTGCCAGCGTGCGCACCCGTCCCTATGCCATTTATACCATCGGCGGGGAAGCGGGGGAGCAGTCTGTCCAGACGTAAAAACAGTCCGGACAACCAAATATGATTGTAGGGAAGGGCCTCCTTAGCTTTGTCCTGAATTAAAACAAAGGAGGTGTTTCCATGACCGTATCACTTACCCGTCATGCCCTTAAACGCTCGGCCGCCCGCGGCCTGAGCCCGCAAATGATAGACGCCGTCCGCTGCTTTGGCGACAAAGTGCGCGCCGACGGCAGTCTGTATTACTTTTTGGGGCGCCGCGCCCATAAACGGATGATGCGCGTTTTCCGCCCCGATAACCCGGACGCCTTTATGGGCCTTGTGCTGGTGTGCGATCCCGTTAGCGACACGGTGATCACCTGCTACAAAAACAGCAAGGCCCTGAAACGCATCCGCGATAAACGCTAAACCAATAACACTCACCGGGAGCGCTCCGCGCCGGGCCCACCCCCTCGCGGTCCGCGCGGCGCTCCCTTTTACCCTGGGAGGTATTAATCATGACCGATAAAACACACTTAAGCCGCTTTACGGTTCTCTCTTTTTTGGCCCTGTTCATGCTCGCGGCCTGCGCCGCCGTGGTGCGCGATCAAACCCGCGTGGCCTATCGGGACCCGGATTTCGACGCCCGGGCCCTGCGCGCCGGCGGCTTATCCATTTTGCCCGTGACGGCGGGGCAGGGGCTGGAAGGCTATCGCCGCTCCCTGGCCGAATGGATGGAGCTTCACCGGCAAGACGCTGTTCCCGGCGGGAACGTTTACGGCTGGCGGCAGAGCATGGAGCGCATCAACGAGGCCGATTTAAGCGAAGTGTATGAGGATATCATCCGCGGTTATAACACCACGGCCATCATTAACCGTAAAAAGGTACGCCAACTGGCCGCCGGACTGCGCACGCGCTATGCCCTGCTGCCCCTGCTGCGCGATTTCTCGGAAACCACCCGCGTCCGCTATTCGCCGTTTGTCGGGATGGAAACGGAAAAAAAGGCCAACGTAAGCCTGCAATGCCTGGTGATCGACCTGATTGCCGGGGACGTGGTGCTGGAAATATCGGGGCAGGTGGGCTCCGTCGCCAACAAGTATACCGTTAACCGGGACTACGACACCTACGCCCGCAAGCTGGCCCGGGCCGTTCTGGCGCGCCTTCCCGGCTCCGCCGTGTCGCCAAAGGGGCGGTAAGCGGCCCGTTCCGGGGTTTATTCAGGAGAATAACATGAACAACGCCTATATCAACAACGGGCGGGAGCTGCGCGCCGCCGCCGAAGAGATGAAAAGCAAGGGACAATGGCAGGCTCTGATCGCCCTGCTGCGGCCCCTTATGGAAAAGGGCGCAGCGCCCCTGTTGTGCTGAAAAAGCTGATCCGGAAAGAGGAGCGCACCGCCCAATTCTACCGCCTGAGGGTCGGGGATGGATACGATGTCCTCAACGCCTGGATTTTGACAGCGAAGCCGACTATGCTTTGTCACGCTCTTTGCATCGGGCCAATTACGAAAGCGCGATCGAATCCATAAACGAATATGGCAAAGACCTGAAGCGCGTGGAGAATCTGGGTGTCATAGAATCGGTGCCGGAAGAGCTGTGGGAGAAATATAAATATTATTTGGAGTGAAATTGTTTTAATGTTAAATTTCGTTTTTCATTCCGGCGCCGTTGGGGGGCGTTTTCACCGTCCCCCAATAAAAACAGAGGTTTAGGGCAATAATGACCGTATGTAAGTTCCGATCTGTCGGCGAAAATCCACGTAGCGTCCCGCAAGGCTGTTCAGCCCATGCCCGGCGCGGCACGGATGCCCGGCGGTCGGAATGCTCCACGCCAGAGGCGGGCAGGCCCCGCTATTCACAGGGGATTAAGACAGAGCTCGACTTGCATCATAGCCCCAGCGTTCGTGATAGTCGGAATGCTCCCCGCTATTCACAGGGGATTAAGACTGAGATGTGAGTAGTTTATAGATTGCATCTTCGGTTGTCGGAATGCTCCCCGCTATTCACAGGGGATTAAGACTTTTTCCATGCCGTTAAGTGTGCTGGGAAGAACCCTTGTCGGAATGCTCCCCGCTATTCACAGGGGATTAAGACAAGTTACCGTCAAAATCAAATCTTAGGCCGAATCTGGTCGTCGGAATGCTCCCCGCTATTCACAGGGGATTAAGACATGTCTGACATGTCCACCTGCATCATTGCACCGTTGTTGGGTCGGAATGCTCCACGCCAGAGGCAGTCTTGCCCGCCTTAGGCGGGGGCAGGCCCCGCTGTTCACAGGGGATTAAGTTTTCAATCCGATATAGTCCCTGTTGAATACTGAGACTATGGTCGGAATGCTCCCCGTCGGAGGCGGTTCATTTGTCATTATTCATTTGTCATTTGTCATAACTCATTTGTCATAACACTCCCGCTATTCCTGAGCGAAGCCATGCCGGAGGCAGGCAAGCGAAGTCCCGCAAGGCGGGGACAGGGGATTAAACCGGGCGTTGCCCGAAGAGCAAATACAAAATAAAAAATAAAAAATACAAAATATGTCTATCGGAGGATTGATGGCCTGCGCTGATAATGATGCTGCCACACCCCGTTGTCATGCTGCCCACTGATGAGTCAGGTCTGGCTCATTTGCCTGCCCGGCTCCGTCGGGCCTGCCCCCGCCTAAGGCGGGCAAGACTGCCTCTGGCGGGTCATTATTCATAGAATATTGTTTCGCCGTGCTGACAATGACAAGGCGCTGCCTTTCAGGTCTTTAAAATCTGGAAGGTCTCTATCTCTCCATTATTCAAATACAAAATAAAAAATCACATCCGTCCTAAATAAATTTAAAATGACGAACTTGATAAAGAAATAAACAGTTGCAACTCATGTCTTAAAGAATCCTCATCACACTCAAGAAATCCGTTAAAACGGATGTTGAACAGTTAATTATTAACACCACACTTTAGCGTGGTGAACAAGAAAAAGAACACCTGGTAACGGTTTTAACCACCTTCTTCACTCAATTCCAGAGGATTGTTTTGAAAAATGGAGATAAACCCGGTTTTATGGCAATTAAAATAGTGATAAAAATTATTTAGGACAGCTATGATAAAAAATACAAAATACAAAAATAGTCGGTGGTGGGGTGTAATCTTAGGCACCCTTTCGGGATACCTCACTGATAAAGTAGGAAGGTGAAACCCCTGTATATTTCTTAAAGGCGGAATTAAAAGAGACCCGATTATTAAACCCGACTTCCGAGGCAATTCCTTCAATGGTTAAATTCTTAAATTTACCGGTGGAAATACCTCTTACGGCTTCTTGTATTCTGAGGTCGTTTATGTATGCAATAAAATTCATGTTCAGTTTTTTATTGATCGCCCGGGAAAGGTAAGTTCTGTTGCTATTTAATTTTTTTGCGATATCGTTTATGGAAATGTCGTTTTGCAGATATAACTTTTCTTTTGTTATCAAATGTTTAAGATCGTGGATCAATTCTTCCTGCTCAATACCATTGGTGGTGGCTCCCGGTGTATCTTTAACGGCTATTTTTTTCTGCCCAAGGGATATATCAGCATGGGCAATCTCCAAATTTTTATCAACCAGACTTTTATTTGCATTACTGAGCCTTAAGTAGTAAGAAATTACAATTATCAGAAAGAGAGTGGTTAAAATGGTTAATGCAAGTAAAAAATAATTTTTCGCTTTCAACATATTCATTTTTTTGACAGCCTTTTGATAGTCACTTTCAGCCAAAATTTGCATTTCTCTCGCCGATTGCGCATCCCGGTACAGTGAATCCTGAAGACTTACATATAGTTTTAGATAATTATTGGCCTTCGTATAATTATCCAGCTTATCATGGATTTCGTATAATGATTTATATATGGCGAGTAGTTGGTTTTTTGAATGTGGTTTTTTTCGAAAGGCGTCAAAGGATTTCTCTACATAAACAAGACTGCTGTCCATTTTACCCGCGTTAAATAAAAGTCTGGACTTAATCATGTAAAGCTCGGATAATTCATTCAGCATATTGTTTTTTTGAGTGTAGCGCATACTCTTTTTGTAATAAGACAATGCCAGACTGTCTTCACCCATTCTCAAATAACAGTCGGAAAACTGCAATGCATTATAGCCCAGGGCTGTACCAAACCATGAGCTGCTGCTGTCGGCCTTGATCAAATCATAGGATTTTTTGAAATATATAAGGGCCTGCCCGTAGCGGGCCTTTTCTTTTTCAATCAGTCCTAAATTATTTAAAATGACCACATGTCTCCAAAATTTCCATTCTGCCCGGTCTCCTTTCAATTCCATTATTTTCAGATAAAGCTTTCTGGCCTTGTCATAGAGTTTTACCCTGAAATAGAGATCCGCCGTAGTATGTAAAATGATAACCAATTCATTCGGGTGACTGTCTTCTTCGTAGATATCCTTGGCTTTCAGTAAACTCACCAACAAAGAGTCATACATGCCCTTTTCCTTAAAAATAATTCCCTTGGTGTCAAGGACTTGCACAGCCATTTTAGTATAATTATTCGCCCTGGCGATTCTGTAGGCTTCATTTAAACGGAGCATGGTCTTATTGGTCCGGCACTGACCATAGGCAATTAAGGAAAATACGTAAGGTTTGCTGTTTTTATCTTGCGAGGTAACGGCAATTATTCTTTCGATCTGCCTGCACAGGAAACGACCATCCGAGGTACGGTTAATATCCTTGACGACTGCTTTTAATGAATCCAGGTTTACTTCACTCTTTAACAGCCGTGTTACCCTCCGCTCAAGGGTCGGCTCAGGCGGGGCGTCTGCTTTTATGCCCGGAGAAAGTAAAATGAATGTTATAAGTGTTGTAATGAGTTTTTTCATCCTGCCGCGTCTTCTTAGAGCTATGTATGCCGTTAATCGATTGTCCATCTGACAAAAAAGGTTACGATGTTTACCCCGGTCGGTTTTTTTGCTCATGGGCCCGGGTTGATAAACGGACGGTTAATGCTTCTATTCGATATTATTTCAGCAAGCTTGATGATAAGATTTATGAATTTTACCATCCGATGGGACAAACGGTTATCTGTTTTTTTTCCTGCCTCCAACGGCATTTCCTGTAAATATAAATATTGGTTCTTTTCATTCTTTTCCGGGGATAACCCGTTTCGTGAAAATAAGAAAGAGTATGGCAACCCGTAAGGCCGCCATACCCTTTTTGTAACAGTCCGATCTGTGTGATGATGCCTTTTTAACCTTATATACCAATGCATCGCGGCATCCCGGGGTCACAGGGTACTATTTCATCAAAACCATACGGTGCGACCCGACAAAATTATCCGTGCTTAAGCGGTAAATATAAACCCCCGAGGGCATTTCCCGGCCGGCGTCGTTTCGTCCGTTCCATACGGCACTGTAGCTGCCGGCTTCGGGAACTCCGTCATAAAGAGTGGTAATTTTTTGTCCCAAAAGATTGTAAACCTCCAGTAAAACCCTGGCCGATGAGCCGGGCAGATCAAAGCGGATCGTGGTTGAAGGATTAAAAGGATTGGGGCTGTTTTGATACAAAGCGAAAGCCTCCGGGACATTGCCCTTTTTCCCATCGCCGACAGCGCTTTCGGGAGTGGCGCTCAGGGGGCCGTGCTCGGTACGCACACCGTTATTATCCACATCCACCAGTTTGTAATAATATGTGTTGCCATTATAAACATAAGTATCGGTAAAGGTATAGTCATGGGCCCGGTTACTGGTGCCCGCGCCCCTGAGATCGGAATTGCGGGTATAGGAATCCAACAGTTGGAACTCTCCGTCGGGGGCGTCACTGCGTAAAATCTCAAAGCCCTGGTTTTGCAGTTCGGAAGCGGTACTCCATTTTAAAGTGACCCACCCGTCTCCGGCGTCGGCGGAAAAGGAAGCCAGCTCCACGGGCAGGGAAGCGTCAGCGCCCTGTATGGCGCCGGTCCACCAGGAAAAATCGGCTATTCCCGATAAAGTTAAGGTATTGTCCGTTGTATTGACCACGGAGGAGGCCTGTTCCGCCCAGGTGTTGCCGTCAGTGGATTTAAACAGCCGCAGATCGGCTTCGGTAAGGCCGTTGAGTTCACTGTCGAGATAATTGAAAACCAGTGTGGCGTTAAGGCCGCTGTTATTGGCGGGGTTTATTTGATAGTAACGTTCAATCCCCTGCGGGCCCTGGGCCTCGTGTCCCCGGATTATGGTGGTGCTGCCCATATCGGCGGAAGTAGTGATTTTTGCCCCCAGCCCGGCGACGTCCTCATCGATATTGTTTAAATTGCGCGTGGTTTGAATTTGTCCGCTGGCGCCCTGGACATTGCCGCCCGCTTCATATAAACGGGCCGATGAACCCAATGTCACCGTTTGACCGTTAAGATCCAGGTTGTCGTATAAAAACAGATTTCCGTTAATGACCGCATCGGAGGAGAGGGTGAGGCCGGCGGAGCTGCCGATCACCATATGGTTTACCGTCGGCGTTCCGGACAAGACCGGCGAAGCGCCGCCGCTGTAGTTGATAATGCCCACATTGTCGGTGGAAACAGGAACGCCGGAGGACCAGTTGGCCGTCTCCGTCCATGTGGATGAATAAGTGTTCAGCCAAGTGTTAAAGGCCGATGAATTGACCCAGACGGGACCTGTTAGCGTACCGTCATTATTACCGGCAGTAAAATCCGGTAGAGTGGAGCCGGAAGTATTGTCGAAATTATAATATCCGACAAGATTGGTTTCATTACCCACAAGCGCCCGGAACATATTTTCGCGGATGTCCTGTTCCGTTAATGTACTTTTCCAGATACGTACTTCGTCAATCATGCCCGCGGTTAAGCTTCTGGTTGTTGTCTGTGACGAGCCGATGGATGAAGAGCCGGTGGGGGCAAGTGGATCTGTCGGGTCTCCGCTTTCCACATAAACCGCCACTCCATCAAGATATATCGTACATTCTCCCAGCGAACCTATGCTAAAAGCGACGTGATGCCATCCGGTTCCTATATTTATTCCCGAGGGAATCCATCTGCGGAGGTCATATAAAACAATGAGCTCGTTGCCGGCGTTATCCCAGTCACTACTACCGACGCCAATGCCATATCCCGTATCATGATCACCGATGTGGACAAAAGCGCCCTTTTCGCTGGTACTGGCTAAGTATACCCAGCTTTCTACGGTTAGTGTTGTGGTGCTGAGTCCGAATATGGAAGAAATCGTTACATAGTCCAGGGTAAAATCCAGGGCTTGCTTTGGGCCGGCGAAAGCGGCGGATGCCTGCCATTCATTGCCCGTCATATTATAGAGCGTCGCGTTATGACTTGCCGAGGATTGGGCGTCGGCTGTGGAAGTCCCACTGGATTCGTTAAGCTTATAATAGGCGACCAGGCCTGTTTCCGTACCGCTAAGCTCTTTATACATATTGGCACGAATCGTGGCCAGGGAAAAGTCGGCATTCCATACACGGACTTCATCTATTTTTCCATTAAAGAAGCGCTCGGCCGGACTAAAAATGGCCCCGATATAAAAAATATCATTAGCAGTGAAATCGCTCCCAGGTCCTAAAGAACCGCTTACGTCTACCTGTCCGTTTATAGTAATGTAAGCAACTGTCGTCGAACTCTTCCAGGCCGCGGCGACATGATACCAGGTATTGGTATTCAGGGCCGTCGTGCTATTGAGCTTGTATTGTTGTCCACTGAAGGTCAATACGAATTGCAACATATTTTTAGGTTGATTCACTCCCGGGTCTCCCAGGCGGAGAAGAGCGGCACCATTACCCTCTATGCCCATTATGCTGCTGATATCATAATCGCCCGTCGGAAAGGATTCAACATATATCCAGGCTTCCAGTATAACACTGTTACCCGGCCCGTCCAGGTCCATGGCATTGTTAGTCGTCACATAGTCATCGACGCCGTCAAAGCGGAGCGTATTGTTTTGCGCGAAAGTAAAGCGAACTGACGCTAAAATTAACAGAATTAAAGTAAGAGTCCTCATTGCTCATCCTCCTTTTAGTGAAACATTATGGCATGGTTGGGAAGTATCGCATGCGTTCTAATGGGATGATCGATTGCTTACCACAAGATATAAATGGCTTTAGGCGACTGTTTGATAAAATTGGTAAATCTTAACAAGTTTCTTTAAAAATATCGCTCTTTGGGAGAGCAAAGGGTGTCGGCCTGCCGGGGGAACAGTGTGATTAAGAGGATGCGCTTGATTTTTATTCTTACGCCGGATGAAAAGAAATTGACCTGAGAAGGGCAAATATCGTAACAAATCCCTAAAAGGATCGCCGGGGAGGAAAGGCTGCCGTCGCTGTTTACCCGTTCCTTCCTGGTATTCATATAACATTCCGTCTGATGGTTTTATCATATTCCAATACAATGGTCTGTATTAATAATTAATCTTTATCAAATAAATAACTTAATTATATTAGCGCTTTGTTGTAAAAAAGTTTATTTTTAGATGCAAACAAGGAGTTGAAGATGCAGGTATTAAAATTCGGCGGCACCTCGGTGGGCAGCGCGCAAAGCCTTGAACGGGTGGCGGCCATCATTGCCCGCAGGGTGGAACAGGGCCGGCGGCCGGTGGTGGTGGTATCCGCCTTTTCCGGGGTGACCAATCTGCTGCAAAAGCTAAGCGAACAGGCCCCGGCCGGGGATGGCGCCTATGAAAAAACACTGGCGGAGATCGAACAGCGTCATCTGGAGATGATCGCCGCCCTGTTGCCGGAACGGCAAAGCGAAACAACGCGGGAGATCGAACCCTTTTTAAAGCGCCTGCGCGAGGCGGCGCTGGGGGCCCGTCTGCTGGGCGAGTGTTCCCCGCGCATCCGTGATTTGCTGCTGGGCTTTGGCGAACGACTTTCGGCGGCCATCATCGCCGCTTTTTTCCGCGCCAGGGGGCTGGACGCCGAATGCCGCGACGCCTCGAAAATCTTGATTAGCGATGATCACTTCGGTCATGCCCGTCTGATGCGCGAGCGCAGCGCCGAAAACATACGCCGTGTTCTGCCCGGCGGACGCCGGGTAAACGTGGTTACCGGCTTCATTGCCGCCACCCCGGAAGGGGTGCCCACCACCCTGGGGCGCGGCGGTTCCGACTATACGGCCGCCATTCTCGCCGCCGCCCTGCGGGCGCCGGCGGTGGAAATCTGGACCGACGTCAGCGGGGTGTTCAGCGCCAACCCGGCGGTTGTGCCCGCCGCCCGCCCCCTGCGGGCCATCACCTACCAGGAGGCCATGGAGCTTTCCCACTTTGGCGCCGGGGTGCTGTATGCCCCCACCATACAACCGGCCATGGAAAAGGATATCCCCATCCATATTCTCAACACCTTTGAACCCGACGCGCCGGGGACGGTAATCAACCGCCGGGGCAGCGGCGAAAAGCATCCCGTAACCGGCATCACGGCCATCGGGGATATTGCCCTGCTGACCATCGAGGGCAGCGGCATGGTGGGCGTTCCCGGCGTGGCGGCGCGGTTGTTCCACTTCCTGGCCGAAGCGGGCGTCAATGTCATCCTGATCACCCAGGCCTCCTCGGAGCATTCCATCTGCGTGGCCGTGGCTCCCGGCGATGTTGCCCGGGCCCGCAAGGCGATCGAAAGCGGTTTCCGCCATGAGATTAAGGCCCATGAGATGGAGAGGGTTAAAACGGAAACGGGACTGGCGGTGCTGGCGGTGGTGGGGCAGAATATGCGCCGCGTGCCGGGTATCGCCGCCCGTCTGTTTTCCGCGCTGGGCAGCGCCGGCATCAATGTGGACGCCATTGCCCAGGGATCGTCGGAGTTAAACGTTTCCGTCGTTATCCGCGGCGACGATTTGCACCGGGCCCTGAATGTGGTGCATCACGCCTTTTTTGAAGAATCCGGCGCGGGTATATATCTCCTGGGCACCGGCGGGGTGGGGCGCGCCCTGTTGCGGCAGCTTAAGGCGCTGGGCAGCGGGGCGCCCGCGGTGCGCGGCCTGGCCAACAGCCGGAAGATGCTCTGTTGCCGGAAGCCGGTCGATCCGGCCCGCTGGGAAGAGGAATTGGGGAACAGCCCATTGGCATCGGAGCCGCAATCCTTTCTAGACAAGATGAGCCCCGGTTCGGTGCTGGTGGATTGCACGGCCAGCGAACAGGCTGCGCAACTGTATGAAGCGGCCCTGTCCAAAGGGGTTGCCGTGGTGACCGCCAATAAGATCGCCCTGGCGCAATCACAAAAGCGATACAACACCCTACAGGCGCTGGCCCGCCCCCTGGGCTACGAGGCCACGGTGGGCGCAGGGCTGCCGGTGATCTCCACCCTGAAAATGCTCCGGCGTTGCGGCGACACCATCACCCGCGTGGAAGGGGTGCTTTCCGGCTCGCTCAGTTATATCTTTTCCAATTTTGTTCCCGGGGTAAAATTTAGCGATATTGTGCGCCGGGCCGGAGAGGCGGGCTATACCGAACCGGACCCCCGGCTGGATTTAAGCGGCGCCGATGCGGCGCGTAAGATTCTGATCATCGCCCGGGAATGCGGATTGCAGGCGGAACCGGCCGATGTGCGGCTGAACGGTTTTTTACCGCCGGAATGCATGGCGGCCGGGGATGTGCCGGCCTTTTTCCAAGCCCTGGAGAGCGCCGACGATTATTTCCGCTCTCTGGTGGAAAAGGCGGCTGCCGGCGGAAAAAAACTGTGTTACAGCGCCCGCTATGAAGAGGGGCGTCTGAGCGCCGGTTTGATTGAGATTGAAGCCGGACATCCCTTTTATGAACTGCGCGACGGCGAAAACATGCTGATCATTCACAGCCGTTTGTATGCCGAAAAGCCGTTGATCATCCGCGGCATGGGCGCGGGGACGGAGGTGACCGCTTCCGCGGTATTGAATGATATTCTGACCTGTTGGGGCAGGGTTATGACCAATGACAAATGAATAATGACAAATGAATAATGACAAATGAATTATGACAAATGAATTATGACAAATGAATTATGACAAATGACAAATGACAAATGAATTATGACCAATGACCCGACGGAGCCGGGCAGGCAAATGAGTTGCCGGAGAGGTTGTCATTGCGAGTGCAGTGCAGCAATCCTCCGACAGACGCTTTTTTTATTTTGTATTAGCTGTTTGAATAATGGGGAGGAAGAGACCTGAAGAGACCTTCCGGGTTTCCAAAACCCGGAAGGTTGCGGTCATGTATTGAGGGCGTAGTGAAGCAATCTGGAAAATGAAAAGAGGAGTGTAGTGAAAAATGGTGTGAGCGCCTTTGCCCCGGCGTCGGTATCCAATCTGGCCTGTGGGTTTGACGTGCTGGGCTTTGCCCTGGAAAGCGCCGGCGATGTGGTGCATGCCCGCTTTGACGACTCGGTTGAGACCGTGGTCATTAGCGACATAACGGGCGATGACGGCCGGTTGCCCCGCGCGGTGCGTAAAAACACGGCCGGCATGGCCGTAATGGCCCTGTTGGAAAAAATAAAACCCGTGCCGGCGGGTATCTCGCTGGTCATAGAAAAAAAAATGCCCTTTGCCAGCGGCATGGGTTCCAGCGCGGCCAGCGCGGCGGCGGCGGTAAAAGCGGTTAACCATTTGCTGGGCGACCCGCTGGATGAAACGGCCCTGCTGGAGTGTGTTATCGCCGCCGAGGCCACGATCAGCGGAGGCGCCCATGCCGATAACGCCGCGCCCGCCCTGCTGGGCGGATTGGTTTTGGCCCGGGAAGTCGATCCGCCGGATATCCTGTCCCTGCCCGTTCCCGCGGGGCTCAGTTATGTTCTGATACATCCCCGGGTGGCGGTGGAAACCAAACAGGCCCGCCAGGCCCTGCCGGCGTCCATAGCGCTTAAAACCGGCGTAAGCCATTGGGCCAACACGGCGGCGCTGGTACATGCCCTGCATACCGCTGATTTTGCCCTGCTGGCCCGTGCCATGCGGGATTTTATCGCCGAACCCATACGCCGACGGTATATTCCCCATTATGAAGCGATGAAACGGGCGGCTCTGGAAGCGGGAGCGCTGACCTTTAATATTTCCGGCAGTGGCCCGGCTGTTTTTTCCTTTTGCTCCTCGAGGTCAACGGCGGACAGGGTGGCCCGGATTCTGACGGAATTTTGTGATCGGGAAAGGATCGATCACGGTATGTTTGTCGGGGCGATACGTTCGCGCGGGGCTGTCATTACCGGCGCAACCCGTTAGTGGGCAGGCAAATGACCAATGACAAATGACAAATGAATTATGACAAATGAGCCGGTTGCAAGCGAATGGTGGGCAGGAGGCAGTAAGCAGTATCAGCGCAGGCCATCAGTCCTCCGACAGATGCTTTTTGTATTTTTTATTTTGTATTAGCTATTTGAATAATGGAGAGGTAGAGACCTTCCAGGTTTTAAAGACCTGGAAGGTCGCGCCAAGGCCATCCCCTCAAAGGGAAAAGGAAGTAGTATGAAGTTTTACAGCACGCAACAGCAATCGCCCCCGGTGGACTTAAAGGAGGCCGTTATCCGCGGCATGCCGGCCGACAAGGGACTCTACATGCCGGAGCTCCTTCCCCGTTTGCCGGAAAGTTTTTTCCGGGCGCTGCCCGGTCTTTCCCTGCCGGAGATTGCCTGGCACGTTAGCCGGCCGTTCCTGGCCGCTGCTCTGGATGACGCCGCCATCCGCCGGGTTATCGGGGAGTCGATTACCTTTGAAACACCCCTGGTCGCTGTCGGGGAAGGTGTTTATGCCCTGGAACTCTTTCACGGGCCGACACTGGCTTTTAAGGATGTGGGGGCGCGCTTCATGGCCCGTTTAATGGGCCGGTTGCTAAAATCCGGGGGGCCCACCGTACATATTCTGGCGGCCACCTCCGGCGATACGGGCAGCGCCGTGGCTCAGGGCTTTTATAATGTGCCCGGTATTCATGTCACCATTCTATACCCCTCGGGCAAAATCAGCGCCGTGCAGGAGCAACAGATCGCCACCCTGGATAAAAACATCAGCAGCCTGGAGGTGGACGGTACCTTTGACGATTGCCAGCGCCTGGTTAAAAGCGCTTTCCTGGATGAGGGTCTGCGGAAACGGCTTTTGCTTTCCTCGGCCAATTCCATCAATATCGGCCGTTTATTGCCGCAAACCTTTTACTATTTTTACGCGGCCGGACAACTGGCCCGCCGGGGACGTCCCCTCGTTTTTTCCGTGCCCAGCGGAAATTTCGGCAATCTGACTGCCGGGCTGATCGCCTGGCGCATGGGGCTGCCGGTGTCGCGTTTTGTCGCCGCCGTGAATGCCAACGCCACATTTCCGGCATATCTGCAACAGGGGACGTTCCATCCCGCGCCATCGATTCCCACCCTGTCCAATGCCATGGATGTGGGCAATCCCAGCAATTTGGGGCGCATTGTCGATCTGTTTAAGGGGGATGTCAATGCCTTGCGGCGCATGGTCGTTTCCCGCTCCTACAGCGATGAGGCGACCCGCCGTGCCATCCGTGAAATTTACCGCCATCATGGTTATATACCCGATCCGCATGGCGCCGTGGGCTGGCTGGGGCTGACCGATTATATGCGGGAAACGGAAGGGCAGAGCATCGGTGTCTTTCTGGAAACGGCCCATCCGGCCAAGTTCGGCGCGGTGGTGGAGGAAGAGACGGGCCGGCGCCTGGAGATACCGCCCCGGCTGGCCTCCTTCATGGGGCGCAAAAAAACAAGCCGGCCGATTTCCGCCCGTTATGAGGATTTTAAAGAGTATCTTTTATCACTGGAATAACCGACCCGCCTCAATCCTTCCCGGGCTCCGGGGAGGGGATAATGTTTCCGGAAATGCGGCAAAG